>JAAYMU010000066.1 GCA_012521215.1 Peptococcaceae bacterium
GCCTCCTGGGCAATTGCAGCACCATAATCGTAAAGTTAAATCAAATAGTGATGCTGGTTTTTGATGGCCAAAAGTGTGGATTTTTTAATGACCAAAAATGCGGATTTTCAAATGGCCATTGACAATAATTTCAACATAATTTTAATAACTGATCAAATGATGCTTACTTTAAGGTGAATTACATTATACAATTTAAAATTATGAACATATAAAAAAGCATGTGAATTAATAGCAATATGCTAAATCTATCTGTAAAACAAATAGATATGGATCAAACCTAATCAATAAGAGCTAATCCCCTTTCCATTTATATGTGAATAAATTCACAAAAAATTTGTTTTGTTTTATTAATCGATAATATACTTATTCAGAATTCCTTAAGGCCATAGACTAAAAGTATTACTACAGCAGTCGATATTAAGGTAGCAACTATTTTTTTACTCCTAGCTCTTAATTCTTTCTTTCTGATTTTTTCTGCTTCCTCCATTTTTTCTTGTTGGGCTTTTTCTCTTTGATGTAGTTTATGTCTCTCTTTTTTTCTTTTCTCATTAAGGTTTCTCTATGAGGTTCGATTCTATATATTAGAGCCTCAACTTTTGGAGCATATTCTCTTCTTATCAATTTGAGACTTTTATCTGTACGTAGTACATTGAATACATCTTCTAATAGGCCTTGAGCAAGACCTAACACTACAATCTTTTCATTTAACTTTCTGATATTTTCCTTAAAATTTTTTTTAGTTAGTACCAAGTCTTCCTCAGACTGAAAAAATTGTGAATTGATTAACCAGAGTAAAGTACCTATGTAGGAAACTATTATTTTCTGCCTAATTGCTAGGTTAACGTATCTTTTTTCGAATGCTTCATAGAACGCTGCCCATCCGCTCTCATCAAGTAATTTTTGATTCTTTTCCCTTATACCCCTTAGGGCAAATATTGAAGAGATTCCAAAAATATCTCTAACGGAGGTCTTTAGTTTATTTTTTATGTCTTCTAAAACCTCTTCAAGGGTCTCTTCTTCTTCGTCTATCTCATCAATGCGGTTAATAATGGCGATTGGCTTTAAATGCTTTCCAAGTTCACTTATGGATGCTAATTCTGTTTTAGAAGCTACTTTACCATAGGCAAAAATCCATAAAACTAGGTTCGTTTTATCCATAAAATGTTTTGTAGCCTCAATATGAGTCTTATTGT
Source organism: Peptococcaceae bacterium (assembly GCA_012521215.1). Taxonomy (GTDB): domain Bacteria; phylum Bacillota; class Desulfitobacteriia; order Desulfitobacteriales; family Syntrophobotulaceae; genus JAAYMU01. The sequence goes on from JAAYMU010000066.1 coordinate 1,194, forward strand.
CAACGTTTAAGCCAGGAGTGTCAACTAGAGTTATTATATTTAAGAGTTCATGAGGCATTTGTAATTCCACATATTTACTCCTATTTCTTAGGGCTTGTTTACTTTTATCTCCCTCAGCGGTCAAGGTACCTAACATGTTAATTGGGTATTCTTTTTTATTCCCATCTTTAAAATAAGCTATAAGCTTTTCTTCTTTTCCGTAAGTTATCATGGTAACGACAGCTGTCGCAGGAGTGACATCTGACTTTAATACTTCTTGACCTAGAATGGCATTGATAAAGGTGGATTTACCTGTTTTAAACTCGCCCATAATGGTAACAAGGGGCTTTTCTTTTTTAGTTTTTGACAGTTCCCACAACTTGTAACCGAATTCAGGATTAACACTTAAGAAATCCTTTGCATAGTTTTTTAGGATGTAATTCAGCTTTTCTTCCGATGACCAGTTATCTTTTATATTAATCTTTTTATAGTTTTCTATTGTTACTTCTGGTAGAATCGTGTTTTTTATTCCTTGTATTATTCTAGGAAAAAAGGTTTTCATTTAATACCACCTTAAGCTAAGAAATCAAAAAGGGCCTTGGGTTTTAAAGCTAGAGTATAAGCGTTGGTAAAACATAGCTGTCGACGTGAGCGAGTGGATCTTGATAATTTAGAATAGTCGAAGCATTCCCCTGCTCCAGATGCATTGAGAGGGCCCCTGAATGATCATGGAAGGTGGTTCCCATAGCGTCCTGAGTCGTAAACCCTAAGGATTCACCATTTCCGGAAAGAATACCTTGACCACCCATGACATTTTCATGAGTAGATACGATTACTTCATTTTGAGAATTAAACATATCCACGCCACCAAACATATTTGGCTTGGTAGAAGCCACTAATTTTCCATTTTTATAGATGTCTTGACCTTGAATAAGATTTTCTCTTGTCTGGTACATTTCATTATCTATCTGAAAGTCATGGCCGCCAAATGCGTTATCAAAAGCTTGAAAGATGTCCATTCATATTACCCCCTCTTTAATTCCTGTAAAAGTTTCGTTAATAAATCTTTCTTGCAATTTAAATCTTTTTGCTCCGTCAAGAACGAGTCTTGGTTAGTTTTTTTAGCCATGATATTCTGCTCAATTTCTTCTTTGTAAGCACTAAAGATTTCTGAAAAACGTTGTTCATTTAGTATGACGATCTGCTCAACACTGGTACTCATATTTTTTTCGATTTCTCCGTAGAGGGTGTTAAAGTTTTGGTTGATTAAGTTACTTAATTCCGGAAGGACTTTAGCCTTAGCTTCTTTTAGTTTATTATCGAGCATAGCCTTCTGCAGATAGGGCATGCCAGCTAATCCGATAAGGGGAAGAAGTAGAGGGCCACCAACTAGCATTAAAAGCCCTGCCGCACCACCTGCGATGAGTCCCGCTTTCATAGTGACATTGGAAATATCGTCAGCTTCGATGGATATTTTTGCAGGTGTACCTTTAAATTCTGTGGAAACATGTGAGTTTCCATGAAAGGCCATTGTTGTATTAAAGTATCTTGCTAAAGCATTTGCTAATTCGTGATTTAACTTGCTTAGCATCAGATTCATAGGACCAGAATAGCTTGTAATCCATTGAGAAATCCTTTTTTGCACAAGGGATACAATTTGTTTTTCGATAAAATGCTTAAACTCTGTTCCTTTATAACTTTCTACTAACGCAAAAACTTCTTCTTTCAGTTCCCTTTGAAAATTTTGGAGTGATTTGCGGATTATTGCTAGCATGTCAGTTCTCTGAGTTTCAGCATAATCTTTTAATTTGTTTTTGCGATTTGCTTTCTCAGAGATAAGGACATTCATTTGGAGAATGATTTTTTCCAGTTCTTCAACATTGGCCCGGGTAATACTTAGTTCCTGCTCTATCTGACGATATAGTGCCTCCAGACCTAATCTTAACTTACGTGTATAGGTTCGGATTTTATTTTCAGGTGATGTCCCCTCATAAATTAAGGTTTCTATGGTGTCTTTAACTAGAGGTAGGTTCGAGGTTTTGATTAGGATTTCATCTTTCTTAATTACACCTTGGAGAGCTTGGAATGCTGAAAAAGGAATTATATTAATCCCCTCTTGTTCCATCTGTTGGAACGAAGCGCTTAAACGTTTCTTGATATCTTCGAGGACTTCCTCCTCATCCTCTTCCTCTATTTCATCAAAACGGTTAGCTATAAAAATAATCTTTTCAATTCCATATTTGAGCAAATGGTCTTCAATAAATTCTTTCTCCGTACGTTTGAGAGGTGAAGTAGCATCAAGTAAGAAGATAACCACATCTGCTTTAGGAACAAAGTCATAGGTTACTTGCACTCGCTGCTGATTCATATCAGATACGCCGGGGGTATCGACTAAAATAACATGGTTGCGGAGTAATTCGGACGGATAACCTATTTTTATGTAATTTATGTTCTCTGTATCGGCAGAACTGTCGGCGGAAAAACCGTTGAGAAATTCTAAGGTGGCGTCACCTTTTTGAGTATGACCGTCTTTATACACGACTTCGGCGATTTTTTCCTCATTGTACATTAGAGCATTAATTGTTGCTGTTGTTGGAGTGACGTTAGTTGGAAGCAAATTACTTTCTAACAGGGCATTAATAAATGTGGACTTTCCCCTTTTAAATTCTCCTAATACTACAACGGTAAAAAAATCATGCTCAATGGTATTTTTAAGATTACTTATTTCCTTAACCAAGGATTTTTGGAGTTTTTTGCTCCAGTTTTCCCTTTCGACTAATTTAATTACTTGAAGGAGCTTGTCCTTTTCCAGGTTGTAATTCATCATTTATCCTGATCCCTTCATAATTCAGTAATGATATTTTGAAGTTGAGATTGCATTGTTTTGAGATTAGTTATTTCCTTCTTGACTTTACTTTCGGTATATCTTTTCTCTTCCAGGAGTTTATGTAATTGATTTTCTAAACTCTTAATTCTTTGGTTTACTTGGCTTTCTAAATTAAATATTACCTGATTAATAGATTTACTGTAATTATTTTGAAAGGTTTCAACTTGCTTAGGTATTATTTCTCCATAGCGACGTTCTATTTGGACCTTTACCTCATCCAAAAAATTTGTTTTTCTTTTGTTTTGGAATAAGCTTTCAATGTATTTACCTCCGAAAATGGCCGCTGGGACAACGACTAATGGTGCACTGAACAATACAGCTGCTGCAAGGCCTCCAAGAATTAACCCATCTACGAAAACATCTTTTTCAGCAGACTTTTCCGTACTGCTTACGGTAATCTCATCATATCTTTCGACAAGGGTAACATCTGACTTACCTAATACCAATTGATTGGAAATACCTATGTTCAAGTTATCTAAGAAGAATTCCAGCCTTCTTACAGTTTTCTGGAGTTTACCGTCTATAAATTTGGCTTTGAAACTTTCCAACTTTTGAAGTAGATCTTTCTGCAAAGGGGCTACGGTTTGTTCAACATGTCTGGCAACATTTTCAATTTCTAAGGGCCCATTATAATTATTAACAGCCATTTTCGCTTTAAGAGCGATTTCCTCAAGGCCGTTTTGATACATAAAAATATAGTCATTTTCTAGCCCTTGAAGGATGGTTTTCATTTGATTTATTAACTGTAAAGCCTGATTCTTTTTTGTTTCTAACTTCGGTAGTAGCTCATTAACCTCTTGTTCTAACTTTTGTAAAGGAATATCAGCCGTACTTAGCTTAAGATTAATATGATTATTGATTTCGGTCGCTATTTTAGTTCCACGATGATAATATTTATCTAATTTAATTCTTCCTCGCTCGTTAATTAAATAATTAGCAATCTCACGTTCAAGGGTATCAAAGCCTGTTTCAGCAAGAGTTGCTGGAATTTTGCCCTTAAAGGTTTCACCATGGGCTTTACGCTTATAGTTTAATGCTCCCTTCGAGGAAACTAGAAAAACTTTAGGTTTAGTAACATATTGTTTTAAGTGTTTTATGGCATAGTCAAATACCTTTTTTTCATCTTCTCTACTCATCAATTTGTCTTTAGCATTTATCACAAAAAAAATCTTGTTAATGTCATTAGCTAGGATACGCTCTTTTAGAAAAGCGACTTCTGATTCCGATAAAATTTGCGTTGCCGATAGTACCAGGATGGCCGCATCGGATTTGGGAATAAATTCAAAGGTTATTTCTTCACGAGCTTGATCAAGGTCGTTTGTACCAGGGGTATCAATAATCTCCACACCATCTTCGAGAAGTTTGGTCGGATACTTAATATTCACATAGGCTATGGAAGAAAGATAGTTCAGGTACTCATTGTATTCCTTAACTTCAACCTCGTTGTCAAAATCCGGTTCAGAAGTTGCCACAAGTTGTTTGAAATCTTCTTCCGAGATAACCTCTGGCGCCTTATTTTCGTCTCTAAAATGCAGAACATATTCAATTTGTTCACCAGTTGTTATTTTATTGATTACTGTTGTCGTCGGTTTGGTGGCTGAAGGCAAAACCCTTTTCCCTAAAAGAGCGTTAATAAAAGTTGACTTCCCGCGTGAAAATTCACCCACCACCACTAGGTTAAAGTTATCTTGATTCAAATTTTCCATGGAGTCGACGATATTGCTTTTCACGTCACTTAAACCCAGTCTGTCAGCTATTAAGAGCATTTCGTTAAACTTCGATTTAATATTATCCTTTTTTGTGGTGAATAAATCTAAATCCATCTTGACACCTCAAAATTTTTAACGATATCTACAATTACTCTTAAATTATAACAAATACTCTTAAATTATAACAAAAAAAACGTAATATATGTTATGGCTAGAACTATCAAAGCAGTGACAAAAGCCATACAAAACACAGCGCATTCATGCGCTGTGTTGCTGTGCTTTATAGCCTCCTGAATCATTGGGGCTACTATATTAGGCCTTTTAAAAACTTATTTCTTAATTCAGGTTCAAACTTTTCGATTGCATAGCGCAACATAGTTCGAGGCATGTTCTTATAATGTTCTCTTAAAAAGTTAAATTCTATATCAAAGTTTCTATTTCCGACTTCTCTTAACATCCATCCTACTGCTTTATGTATTAAATCGTGTTCATGTTTTAGTAATATTTTCGCTATATTTAATGTATCCTCAAACTCTTCATTTTTTATAAAATAAAACGTTGAAATGATTGCCACCCTATTTTCCCAAAGGTTATCGGATTTAGCAAAGCCATAAAGTATGTCCTTTTCTTTATCAAAAAGGTATGCCCCTAGAATCTTATCTGCCGATGAATCTACCAAGTCCCAGTTGTTTACAAAAGAAATGTTTTTCAAATAAAAATCTTTTATACTTTTCCTTTCCCGCTCTGTTTTTGCTTTTTCAAATTTATTTACTAAAATTATCAATGCAGTTAACCTATATTCATGAATGGGATCTCTTAATAAAAGCTCAACTTCTTCCAAGGAAAGGGTTTTATAGTATTTCTTTGCTACCTTACGCTGAACAGGCACTTTAACACTTATAAATTTATCCCCTTCACCATAACCACCTGGCCCGGCCTTAAAAAAATTAGGCAGAAAATTTGCTTTCTCAGGATCAGCATGTTTATTTAATTCAAGCTTAATTTTATCTATGCTGCTCATAATCTCACCTCTAAAAAGAGATTCCGTTTTTCCCAGATACTTTCCATTATAACACTATAGCAGTCGGTTACACAGCGAAACGAAAACCGTGTAAATGTTAAGTGGATAAAAAAATAGAGCCTCCATATTTTTGGATGCTCTATCTTTCTTTGAAATTTAAGCGAGTGGTTCAGCTTCTATGTTTTTCTTATCTGCCTTTTTTTTCTTCTTCTTTTTGCCTATGTTTTTCGGATTTTTATCTCCCATACAATAACCTCCGGTTATTATTTACTTTTATTATGACACGGAGTAGCTATTTTATTCATTAAGCTATGTACCCTATAAGCCAAAGTACCTTTTTTCTTTTCAGATCATAGGATAATCTTAGATCACCCAGATCAGAACATAGATGGTTTTAGAATATCGGGAAGGAATGAATATAATGAATTATTATTCCGCAAGGAATCAGTATTCAAACCCGGGCTTTCCGGGACAAGGTCTCAGATTAAGGGATTATGGGTTAGAACCATTTGTTATCAATATTAATCAGGCTGCTAGGCAGAATAATACTTTTCGCACTGCCTTATGGACTGGCAAGCATCTACAGCTTACCTTAATGAGTATCAATGTCGGAGAGGATATAGGCTTAGAGATTCATCGCAACCTTGATCAATTCTTACGCGTAGAAACCGGCCAAGGGATTGTTACAATGGGCGATAGCAAAGAGAGGCTAGATTTTCAAGTGCCGGTAGGCATTGGCTATGCGATAATTATACCTGCCGGCAAATGGCACAATATATATAATACCGGCTGTATTCCGCTTAAATTATACTCTATTTATGCGCCGCCCCAACATCCAACTGGTACAGTTCATGCTACCAAAGCAATGGCGCAAGCGGCTGAGGGTGAGCATGGGTTCTGAGATTCATACTGAACGTTTTTCCATACTTTAGACCAGTTGACAACCAGCATTTTTTGTATCATCATGGGAATAGTTGGTATCTCTTTAAGACTAATAATAAGTAGGAGGAATCATTATGGCTATGGAACCAAACCCTAATATGCCGCCCGAAGATGAAACTGATAATATTCTAGGTTGTCTTGTAAAAGCGCTTCCTTATTTTCACCAAGTGATCCCAGTTGATCATATGTTTGGTATCACAGATACGGAAAAATTTATTGGTTCAGCTGTCGGCGTCAAGATGAAGCCGAAAGAAAGTGTTTTGGGTACGCCGATACCTCCGGGAGATCCAATCATGGAGGCCATCCAAACTGGACAGAAATCAAGTCATACTATGCCTGCAGATGTCTTTGGTTTTCCCTTTAAAGCCACAGGCATACCCGTTAAAGACAGTAAGGGTCAAGTTATCGGTGCTATCGGGATGGGGATGAGTCTCGAGCATCAGGATGTTCTTTACCAGGCGGCCCAATCCATTTCTGCAACGTCGGAAGAAATCAGCGCCACTTCTCACGAATTGGCCAGCAACGCTGCAAAATTAGCGCAAGAATTAGAAAATATTAAAGCTAAATGTGAAGATGTACTTCAACAAATCAGAAAAACCGATGAAATATTGGCGTTTATTAACTCAATTGCAGCCAATTCCAATCTTCTTGGTTTAAATGCTGCGATTGAAGCGGCTAGGGCCGGCGAGCAAGGACGAGGCTTTGCCGTTGTCGCCGATGAAATCCGTAAAATGGCCATTAATAGTTCCGATTCGATTCAAGATATTAATGGAATTCTAAGTGATATCAGCAAAGAATTTATGGAGCTCATAAGCCGGGTCGGTCAGGTAACCGAGCTAGGTGATAATCAAGCTGCGGCTTCGCAGCAAATCTCCTCATCCATGTCGGAATTAACCTCTTCCACTGAAAATATTCTTCAAGTGGCTAAGAATATTTAAAATTACAATCCCTAGCGAACTGTTCGCTAGGGATTTGTAGACTAAAAATCTCCACTTGTTACACCGGCAGTTTCAAAAGTTGCCATTTCATCGGCAATTTTGAGAGCCGCCTCTATTATTGGGAACATAAGCGCAGCCCCAGTCCCCTCCCCCAGTCTCATATGGATATCTAGTCTGGGGTGAAGGCCAAGGTGCTTAAGGGCAAAAAAGTGTCCCCGTTCTTCTGAATTATGAGAAGAAATCATATAGGCTGTTGTCAAAGGGGCAAATTTAGCGGCGGCCAAGGCAGCTGCCGTCGAGATTATGCCGTCCAAAATAATCGGTACATGCTGATAAGCAGCTTCAAGAATAACTCCTGTGAGGGCAGCGATTTCCAAGCCCCCTATTTTGGCCAGAGTGTCAAGGGGTGAATCGGGGTTGGGTTGATTGATCTCTATCGCTTTTTCTATCACCTCTTGTTTATGTCTTAAGGCCTTATCTTTTAATCCTGTACCGCTTCCGGTTACATCTTCGACTTTATTACCGGTAAATACCGCAATCAGGGCAGAACTTGGGGTAGTATTTCCTATACCTACTTCCCCGGTGGCCAGCAGGTTAAAGCCGGAGCTTATTGCTTCTCTCGCAATTTTGGCGCCCGTGAGAATTGCCAGCAGAGCCTCATGTCTAGTCATGGCCGGACCCTGCATTATATTATCCGTACCGTTTTTGATGCGATTGGCCATGAGATCAGGAGGATTCAGAGGAGGAACCATTCCCACATCGGTGCAAATAACCTCGGCCCCTGCATGCTTAGCCAGGATATTTATACCTGCTTTTCCGGCTAGGAAGCTGTAGAACATTTGCGCAGTGATTTCTTGAGGAGCAGCGCTGACTCCTTCAGCAACCACGCCATGGTCCCCGGCCATTAAAAGAACTGCTTTCTTTTTAATATGGGGATGGGAAGTACGGTAAATGCCGGCCAGCTGTCGAACTATATCTTCCAGAACGCCTAAACTATTAAGGGGTTTGATTTTGGCATCTAAACGTTGTTGCATAGCAGCAGCCGATTCCTGATCAGGCTCTTGAATACCTATTACAATCTCCTGTAGTAAAGATTCAAGTACCTTTGGGTCTGCTTTTTTAAGATTCTGCCAAACTTCATGTTGTTCATGATAACTTAAGTTTGCCATAGTCAATTCTCCTTTACGGTTAATATTATTAGAAAAAAATAAGTCCCGCCACAATTTAACGTGGTCGGGACTTTACCATCATCTCCGCCGCTTCCCTGTAATCCCAAGGAAAGACTTGCTCCATCTTAGGCAGGTCTCCTGACTCAGATTCATCGACCGAACGCTCCTTCCCAGTCAGGCCAGTGGATTTGCGATCGTCTCCTCTTAACAGTGGCGGGTCCGTACCGGATTTGCACCGGTTTCCCTATTCTCCTCTTTGTGAGGCACCTAAGACGCTTTAAAATATAATATTTTTCTTAAATTTTAGCAAAAAGGTGTATTAAATTCAATAATAAATTCTAATTTATATTATGTTCTTAAATTGTACTTATACTTATTTACAATAATTGTATTGACATTTATTTACATGGGGACTATTATTAATTTGTATATACAACTTCGGCATTAATTGTCCTATTAGCCAATGCTTATTTCCAGTAAAGAAAGTACTAAAGTATTTATAGATTATGAGGAGGGTGAAAATAGTGAGTGATCTGGCTAAATTAAGTCAAGAAAGAACGCAGTTGTTTCAAGATGTTTATGATGGCAAAATTCCTAAAAGAGTGCCAATGGTCAATATGTTGACCCATGAGTATTGTATTGAATATGCAGGCTTCGATTTAATGGAAGCCCAATGGGAATTAGCAAAAGTGTTCGAGGAAGTCGGCGATAAGGCTTGTCAAGACTTTCCATCGGACATTTTGCCTTTATTTGGGATTCGTTTTCCTTCAGTCTATAGGCTTTTAGGCGCCAAAAATTTTGTAATGGGTTCCGGCGGCTTTATTCAACATCCTGAAGTTGTAGGTATGGATGTTGAAGATTATGATGCTATGATTGCTTCTCCTTATGACTGTATTGTGGAGAGAGTTTTACCCAAATTATATACCGAACTGGCCAAAGACCCTGCTCATAGAGCTGCCGCCATGGCTAAGGCCTATAAAGCATATAATGACGAATTTGCGACAATTGGAATGACTTACGGTAAATTGGCTCAAAAATATGGGTATGCCAATTTTTCTTTATTTGCCGGCATGTGTCAGGCACCTTTTGATCTCTTGACTGACCAATTAAGAAGTTTCAAAGGAATTCTCTCAGATATCAGAAGAATACCGGAAAAGGTGGAAGCAGCTGTCGAGGCCCTAACACCCTTGATGATCAAGATGGCGACTACAAGTCCTTGCGGCAAATACCTGGCAAAATTTATTCCTTTGCACATGGGGCCTTATATGCGGACTAAAGATTTTGAAAAACTATACTGGCCTACCTTAAAACGGACGGTCGAAGGCATCCGCGAGAAAGGATCGCCCTCCTTCCTGTATGTTGAAGGACAGATGATGAGATATCTTGACTATCTGTATGAACTCCCTGAGAATACTATTTTCTGGTTCGAGTATGGGGATCCGAAAGTGATCAAAGAAAAGCTAGGCAAAAAACATATTATTACCGGCTTATATCCTCTGGTATCCTTAAAAACTGATACCAAACAACAGTGTGTTGACCGGGCGAAAGAACTCATTGATATCCTGGCCCCAGGCGGAAAGTATTTCTTCTTGCTGGATAAGACCCCGCTTACTTTAGATAATATCAATCCGGAAAACTTGCAGGCCGTAGCTGACTATGTCATGAACAATACCTACTATTAAGAAAATATTGGGATAATGATTATAGAAAGAATTATTAAGGTAAGAAAACTAAAGGAGGAAAAGCAATGATCACAACTAAGTATTATCAAACCTGGGCTGAATATTTGGCCGCTCATCCCGAAATTACTGCTAAAGAAGAAAAGGCCATGGCTCCAGTTATGCAAAATTATGAAGATAGATTTTTTGATTTTATTATGTACCTGTGTATTTAGCATCTATCTTGTATCTAGCATGTCTTTGTGTTTCTGGTAGCTGTTAAAGTCCATAGAATAAGGCCAAGGTTGTTGGACAATGAAGATTGTTTAACAGCCTTGGCCTTTAGTATTGGGCCACAAGATCAAATACCGAAGAGAACTACTGAATACTGAATAATCAAAGCCGAGCACGGCGTTGAAAAGCTTGGCCCTGGCGGAAAATTAGGTGAGGTCAGAATGAATCAGACTTAAAGGATTCGATGAATATTTTGACAATTTCAGGATCAAACTGGGTACCGGAGCAGCGCTTTAATTCATTAAGCGCTTCTTGCTCGCTTAGTGCTCTCCGATATGCTCTGTCCGTAGTCATGGCATCAAAAGAATCGGCAATGGCAATAATTCTTGCTTGTAATGATATTTCTTCCCCTTTAAGGCCTTTGGGGTAGCCTAAGCCGTCCCATCTCTCATGATGTTCCAAAATATGGTTGGCAATTTCCGAAAATTCGTTTACCGAACTTAGTATTCGATAACCAATTTCGGCATGCCTCATGAGTTCGTACCTTTCTTCCTTGGTAAGTTTATCTGGCTTATTAAGAATTTTTTCTTCAATGCCGATTTTGCCTATATCATGCATCAAGCCCGCTATTCTAATTTGATTAATGTCTTCTTGATCGAAATTCATTTTGGTAGCAAGGGTTTCACAAATTTCGCTTACTCGCCGGGAATGAAACATTTCCCGTTTGCTTTTTTCGTACAGCGTATTCAAGATCAGGTCTATTGTTCCGCTTCTAATGCTTGAACTTTCATAGAGCTTGTTTCTGTACATGCGGTCTTCTGAATTTTTGAGGATGGCATGGATATCTTCCTGCTCGTTATTTTTAGTTGCGTAGCCAAAGGAAATGGAAATAGCCATAGAACCGGCTTTTTCTTGAGCAGCCAGATCATTAATCCGTTTTATTATTTTTTCGGCTTCCTCAGAATTTGTTTTAGGCAGTATAATGACAAATTCATCTCCTCCATAGCGGGCGATAATATCGTCATACCGACATCCTTTGCGCAAAACTTTCGCCACTTTTTGGAGAAGCACATCACCCATGGCATGACCAAAGGAATCATTGATTAGCTTCAAACCATTCACATCTCCCATGATAACGGTCAGTGGCAGGTTACTTTTAGTATCCAATCGCAATAATTGTTCTTCATAAAAGCGGCGGTTATAGAGGCCGGTAAGCTGGTCATGATAGCTCAGATACTCGATTTCTTTTTGCTTAAGCTTTTTTTCCGTAAAATCCCTAAACACTAGTACGACGCCAACAATTTCACCGTTTTCTTGGATAATGGGTGCGGCGCTGTCTTCAATGGTTCGGGATGTCCCGTCTTTAGAGTACAAGATAGTATGGTTGGCCAACTCATGGGTTTTTCCGCTCTTAAGGACTTTTTCCACGATATTGTCGCATTTCTCATCGGTTAGTTCATTGTGGATTACAAATACTTCTTCGATCGGTTTTCCTTTTGCTTCTTCTTGTTTCCAGCCGGTTAACTCCTCAGCCACTTTATTCAAAAGTACTATATTTCCTTTATTATCTGTAGAAATAACCCCATCACCAACTGATAAAAGAGTTGTTTCCAACAGGTTCTTTTCCTTTGCTAAGTCTATTTCCAGTCTTTTACGGTCTGTAATATCGTGGAACCTCCATACACGGCCGTAATATTTGCCGTTCTTATCTATGACGGGAGCGGAATACTGCTCTAAAATTTTTCCATTTTTTAATTCTATCTCCTTAAAACTTGTTTCATACAGTCGCTGCTGTTTATAAAGAGAGGTAAACTTTTTGGTATATTTTTCGGGAATTAAGGTTTTTAAATGTTCCAGCAGGGCAGAATCGTCCTGAGAATCAATAATATGCTGAGGGACACTTAACATTTCATAATATTTGTTGTTGGTATAAATTCTCCGGAAATCGGCATCGTCGAGAACAATACCGTCCAAAGAGGAATTGATTTGAGCCTCCAGAAAAGCGGTTTTCTCCCGGAGGCTTTCCTCGAAAAGTTTTCGCTCTGTAATATCCCGGACACTTTCAATGGCTCCAATAATATTGCCGTCATGATCATGGAGGGGGGATGTTCTGGTAAAAACCCAAGCGCCTTTGTTGTTATATAAGGCAGGGCAAAAGACTTCAGCTTCAATAGTATCCCCTTCCCTAGTTAAGGCTTGGTAACGGGAAGCATCGACTTCGCTTAGTTCTTCCCCAAAAACCAAGTTCATTAACTGAGGACGGGGCGTTCCGTAAAACGGAACAGAATAAGCATAGTCGCCTTTACCGATTATCTCCGCAGCGGGAATTCCGGTCATTTTCTCAATAGCCTTATTCCAGATAATCACTTGCTTATCCTTATTAATAGCCAGTGTGGCATCCGGTAGAAATTCAATAATATCTGATAATTGTCTCTGGCTAAAATGCAGAGCTTCTTCTGTCTGTTTGCTATGGGTAACATATTTTTGTTCTATTTCCTTCACTTTTGTTTGTAAATTTCGCAGATTAATTACTTGTTGTTTTTCTGATGTAATATCGATTACAAGGGTAACAAAGTAATACTTTTGTGGGGAGTAAGCGACAATTTTATACCATCTCTTTTGTGTTTCCGAATAATGTTCAAGTTCTTTTTGCCCACCGTTAAGCGCCAGGTCACCATAGTAAGTAATCCGGTCAACTCTTTTGTTTTTCATGTGGGAAAAAATCTGAGTGGCCCTACGCCCCACAATTTCCTGTCTCTTGAGCCCGATAAAATTTTCATAGGCAGGATTAATTTCAATAAATTCATAATCGCGAGGCTTACCGTCACTATGGCAAATAATCTTATGATAGGCATAGCCGATAGGAGATTTTTCGATCAAAAGTTGATGGGAATTTATATTCATGAGCTACCAGCCCTTCTTGAATATGTTAAATCATATTTATTGGAAAAAGATTCTAGCTAAATAATATTCTCTACTTTTACTGTTTTTCCTTCAATACAAAACAATTTATAGTTTCCCTCAACAGTTTTCGCTCTGAGGCTATTGGTCGGAGTCGGCAGCAGAAGGTTTAGAGCCATTTTTTTTAAATACAATATAAAGGACGGCGGCACTAAGCATAAAAAGCGAGAAGGAACAAAACATTGGTCCATAGCCAATCAAGGAAGCGACGAATCCGGCCAGGATGGAACCAAAACCCGTACCGGCATCAAAGCCAATGTAGAAGGTGGCATTGGCCGCCCCAAATCTGCTCCTGGGTGCAAAAAGTACAGACATGGTCTGCAGGGTTGTCATGACAGCAGCGAATCCTACCCCAAAAAAGACTGCCCCCAAGAGAAAAACAGCTAGATTTGATGCGCTGCCTATAGCCAGCAAGCCGGCAGCGACCAGAATGATACCCGGGAAAATAACAACATCAAAACCAAAACGGTCGATCATTTTGCCGATCAAAGGTCTGGTTAAAAGAGAGGATATTGCATAGAAAGTAAAATAAAGGCCAATGTTTTCAATGCCTTTTTCCAATCCGTACAAGGAAATGAAACCAAAAACTGCTCCATTGCAGCAGCAGGCTAAGAAAATAAGAACAGACGGGCGGATCGCCGTTTTTTCGAAAATGGCATCTAGACTGAATTGGAAAGAGGCTGAGGGGGCGATTTTTCGATACTTAATAACTAAGGCCAGCAGTATGGCCAGAAAGGCTATGCCGGCAGCAACAAAGGACATAAAGGTAAAATCAGTGGCATTCATGACAGAAACGCCAATGGTAGGTCCTATAGCGATACCGAGACTGACGGAAAGACTAAAATACCCCATCCCTTCCCCAAAGCGGCTTTTAGGTAAAGTATCCGTGGCCACGGTACTGCTGGCTGTGGTGCATATGCCCCAACCAAGGCCTTGGATAAAACGCACGGCCAGAATGATCGCTATTATGGCCAGCCAATGGTAAACAAGGGTGGTGATGATTACCAGACCTGTGCCAATAATGAGAATTACCTTACGGCCAAAGCGATCCAGCGCAAGGCCGCAGAACGGACGGATAAGAAGAGATGCTAAAGTACTGATACCGACAAGCCAGCCGATCACAGAGTCTGAACAGCCGACGTCCTTGACGAATACAGGCAAGGTAGGCACCAGCATCTGAAATCCGCAGAATAGAAGAAAATTAATCACTGTGATGCCAATAAAGTTTTTAGTCCAGAGGGTCGCAGGTCGGGAATTGTGCTGGGAGTTAATCATATATTCTATCTCCTATTTTCCTATTATTATTGGAAGTTTCTACAAAGAATCTTTGGCAAACCATGCAAAATGCTGCCATCTCTTAGATAGCAGCAATGCATAGTAGATTTATATAATTTTTAGAATACCAACCACATGGTAAAATCAAAAACTTCTTCTTCATAGGGTTGGGTATTGGTTTCAATCAGGTCTGCAGCATCTTCTTGGACCTCATTATTCTGCTGATAATCGGACCAGGATGTATAGTATTCAGATTTGAATTCATCCATTATTACTTCCTCCTTTTTTTCACTAAGTGCTTTTAATATTGAGCGTATTCTTTGACAAATTCATTGACAGCTATCAGATTTTCCGGCTTAGCGTCCTGCAAGAAAATAGCCACTTTATCAAAGCTGAAGATATAGTTGCCGCCAGGAGCAAGAATGTCGACGAGTTCTTTGGCTTTATCAATACATTCTTGCTTTGTTCCTTTGCCCAGCAAAGTCAAAGGATACAAGCCGGAAATAATATGTTTCTTACCTACTTTTTCTTTGATTAATTTGGGATCTCCATATTCAAACATCATTTGAGTACCGGCCGGCAGCTCATTGAGATAATCAAGGAACCTGGTCCAATCATGCTCCACAAAAAGTAAGGCCGGAGCACCGGCAGCAGCCAGCTGCTCAATGAGTTTTTTGAATGTGGGCCAGTAGAATTCTTCGAAATCTTTAGTTCTCAAATATGGGGCCATATGAAGCGGGATAAAGGTTCTGGCCTGGGGGGAAGACCAAGGTTTTATGCCGGCTTTAACCATCATAGGCAGAATGGCTTCACAGGCTTCGATAACTTTTTCCGGATACCTTCTAATATCTGCGCTTATGCCGCTGAAGCTCCTATACTGGTCAGCAAGATGGTCAAATGGCGCTATGGTTTGGCAGGCTACCCGACCGCTGGCCAGACCGTATTTTTGTGAGACCATGGCGATATGGGGGAAAATCTGGCTATAATAATCGTTATAAACTTTCATGGCTTTGCTGAAGACCATGGCTCTTTTAGCCGGAGTGGTATCCAAATTCTTATATAAACGCGGCAGAACTTTATCGTGGGTAAATTTATAGGGGTCAGCTATCAATTCATCATACTCTTCAGGATACATTCCCACAGTGTTGGGATGCTGAATCTGTCCTGAAGAACCCATAACAAAGTTTACTGCTCCTAGAATGTTATAAACTGGCATTAGGCGCGTGACAGTTGCTGGTTCGACATCAGATTGGAATGTTTTGGCGGCTATTTCAATCATTTCTTTTAAGGTTTCCAGATTCCATTGGGCCCTTCGGACATCAACCCCTGCGTACTGCATAACATAGGTGACATCCATCCAGGTATGTACTGGTACCCGTTTTGGGATTCTTCCTTCGTCAAGGTCAATAAACAGTTGGTTTCTTTCCTTGCTTTGTTCAGCCATTGCACTCATAATCACTAATCACGTCCTTTTTTTTTAATTGTTTGCAGTATCTGTGTTGGTAATGTTTGGTACCGCCTATTTATATTGTAGCGTGAATCAGTTTTCCAATCAACAACAATCATATTTAAGGTTTGGCTTTGTTAGTAAAAGCTTGTTCTGAGGGAAGATTATTTTCATAGATGTTACGGATCAAAACTTCTATCTCCGGGTCTTGAATCGAAATATCTCTGACGTTGTAATTCTCGGAAATCCTGCTAATTAATTGGGAAGCGGTTATAGTGTCGCGGTTGAATTTCAGCCAGCGGCGGTTGCCCTCTTGTTTGACTACTTCCACCCCGTCTAGGGAAAAATCAACAATTTCTTCTTCCAAATCAACGATTAAGATCCGGGTTTTACCGAATGTTTCTTTTATCTTAGCTAACTCTCCATCATACATGACTTGGCCTTTATCAATTAAAATCATTCGCTGGCAGAGTTTTTCGATATCGGACATATCATGGGTAGTTAAAATGACGGTTACCCCCCGCTCCCGATTAATTTCTCGAATAAAACTGCGCATCCTCTCTTTAGCTACGACATCCAGACCAATAGTAGGTTCATCTAAAAAAATTATTTTAGGGTCATGCAGTAGAGCGGCGGCGATATCGGCCCGCATACGCTGGCCTAAAGACAACTGGCGGACCGGGGTATGCAAAAATTCATCCAGTTCCAGTATTTTTCTAAAACGAGCCATATTTTGACGATAGCGCTCAGCCGGAATTTGAAACACTTGTTTCAACAGTTCAAAGGATTCAATGGTCGGCAAATCCCACCACAGTTGAGACCTCTGGCCAAACACAACCCCAATTTGCCGGGCATTACGCTGCCGTTCTTTATAGGGTATCAAACCGTTGACTCTGATATAGCCGGAACTGGGCACGAGAATTCCGGTCAGCATTTTAATAGTGGTCGACTTACCCGCGCCGTTAGGGCCGATATATCCCACTATTTCCCCGCAATCTATGGAAAAAGAAATATCATTCACTGCCGGCTTTGTAAGATATTGGCGATGAAAAAGACTACGCAAAGCCCCTGACATGCCCTCCTGTCTTTTGGGGATTTTAAATTCTTTATAGAGATGTTTGACTTCGATAATACTCATGACAAAACCCCTCCACTCAAGTCTGGATTTTCAGGAACCTGCACTTTTGTAGTGGTTTAAGCCTATTGTCCAAAATTTAAAGCAAAGGGCAAAAAAGATAACACCCACCGGCAGGGTGAAAAAACCCCAGTAAGGAGCGAAACTTTCTTTGGTTTTGTCCAGCAAAAGCAGGGCCGGTAAAAAATTGACAAAGGCAAAGGGTAAAACGAAGGTTACAAGCAGTTGTATCACTCGTGGGAAAATGGTCAGTGGATAATTCATTAAATTTTTAGCCGGCCACATCAGTGTCCAAAACAAACGCTCCGAACGGGTAGTCCAAAATGCCACTCCGGAAATTAATACCAGCATGCCTCCCTGTATTAGAGTACCCCCTATTACAGCTCCCAGAAAAATCAGCCATTGTGACAACTGCCAGTTAAGCCCCAGTTGGGCATAAGCTATTATCAGGGCGACAATACTGAATAGTAGTTGACCGAAAGCTCCGACATCAAATTTCAGGGCCACAACATGTAAAAAAGGATGTATGGGTCGAACCAAAAAACGGTCAAAAGTGCCTTCTACAATATATTCGTCCATATTGCGGAAATGAAAAAAGAAAATTATGCAAATACTCCAGGATAATACCGATAAACCGAATAAAAAGAGAAGTTCCCAAAACATCCAGCCCCTAATTGTCTGGAAAGAATAGAGCATGACCCACATAGTTATTGCCGTAC
Organism: Peptococcaceae bacterium; assembly: GCA_012521215.1. Lineage (GTDB taxonomy): Bacteria > Bacillota > Desulfitobacteriia > Desulfitobacteriales > Syntrophobotulaceae > JAAYMU01. Next base: position 19,268 of record JAAYMU010000066.1, read on the forward strand.
CGGCATAGGTCATGGCCCAGCCCAAAATATTCATAACAAAGGCATAACGGTACTGGAGCTGGGTCTTAATACTGACGCCTACCATATAAAAGTAAAATTTAAGGCCCCTTAAACAAGACTTCAGCACAGGCTAACCTCCTTGGACCACAATTTTCTGAGACGCTTTGGCCCAGACAAAACGCAGCAGGCCATAGCAGATAACTAGCCAAATTACCTGATTTAGAAGTGCCGGCAATATTGCTTGTCCGCTCAACTCTCCTACAAAAATGGCATTCGGCACAAAATAAATCCCCTGGAAAGGCAATAAGGAAGCTATGCTTGCCAGCCAGTCGGGGAAAAACCAAAGAGGAACCACCGAGCCGGAGAATAAGGAAATAGAAAAATAAAAAATATCCTCTACTCCCCCGGTTTCCACCAACCAAAAAGTAAACAAGCCGAAAGTAAGCTCCAAACTGTAGCGAATTAGGTAGCCTAGGGCTGCGGATAAAATAAACAGGCCCCACTGGGATGCGGATAAAGGTATGTTGGGTTGGAAGAAGATAAAAATTACGGTATAAAGTGGGAATATGGCTGTAATAAAATAGAAGGACATGCTGCCAAGATCCGTAAAAAGCATGCGTAAGGGATAATCGTAAGGTCTTAGCAGTTCTATGGCTATATCGCCGGTCCGAACTCGACGCTGGATTTCCCAAAGTGGCGTACCGGCGCTGTGAATCCCTTGCAGGGCCATGCTAATGAGAATGTAACTGAGCATGGAATGGAAAGAGATGTTTTCCACGGAACCTTTGCCGTAATAAAGGGCAAACCAGATACATCCCCAAATACCAAGAGACATAACATTACCGAGTACTCTGCTCCAAGAATCAACTCTATAAGCGGCTGAACGCTGAAAGGATTTGCGGGTAAACTCCCAATACATTCTATATGTCTTTATCATGTCTGTAGTCACTCTTCAAAATTAGTTTGCTTGTTATCAGTTTTGGCAAACCGGTATTTATCGCGTTTGCCGTTTCGTTAACCAGAAGCATATATTTGTTTCTTAGGAAGTTGAGTCCTCTGCTAGTATAGCATAAAAAAACAGGCAGAATAAAAATCATGCCTGGTCAAGATGTTTGTATTCCGAAAGGGATTAGCGCAGAATCTTTCTAAGCTTATTTTCCCAATATCTGTTCTCCGTCATAGGTGGTTATGATCCCGTATAAATCCGGTCGACGATCTCTAAAGATCCCCCACTCCAGCCGCTGAGCTTCCAATTGATCCAAATCAAACTCCGCCACTAGGTATGTTTCTTCGCTGCGCCCGGCTTCGGCCAGTTTTTGGCCTGTGGGGCCGGCAATAAAAGAAGAGCCGTAAAAAGTGATGTGGGAATCTTCGTCTTCCTCTGTTCCTACCCGGTTGGAGGCGACCACAGGTATAAGGTTAGCGGCTGCATGGCCCAGCATCACAGTTTGCCAGTGGTCTTTGGAATCAATGGTTTCATCATAGGGTTCTGAACCTATTGCCGTTGGATAAAAAAGAATTTCTGCGCCCAGCAGGGTCATGCAGCGGGCAGCTTCCGGGTACCACTGGTCCCAGCATATGCCCACTCCAATTTTGGCATAGCGGGTTGGCCAGACCTTAAACCCTGTATCCCCAGGGTTAAAATAGAATTTTTCTTCATAGCCCGGGCCATCGGGAATATGACTTTTACGGTATTTTCCGAGAATCTCACCGTCCGCGTCAATGACAGCTACGGAGTTATAGCGAGCGCAATTTTTTTTCTCATAGAAGCTTATGGGCAAAACTATAGCCAGTTCTTTTGCCACTTGTTTAAAATGTCTGATAGCCCTGTTTTGTTCCATTTCAGCGGCATATTCATAGTAGATGAGTTTTTCTTTCTGACAGAAATACGGGGTCTCAAATAATTCCTGCAAAAGAATAATTTGCGCTCCCTCTGCTGCTGCCTTTCTCACCAGGGCTTCAGCTTTGGCTATATTTTCATCGATATTGCAGGAACAGCTCATTTGGGTTGCGGCCACTTTAACTTTTCTCATATTTACCTCCGACAATCGTAGCAGAATAATGCCTTTCTCAGCTTTACTTGTTGGTCACCTGGCTCTGTCCAGCGGGCATTTGTTGAGTTATACAGTGCACGTTGCCTCCTTCGTTGACAATCGCCAGCCCGTTAACAGGACGAATTTTTCTGGACGGAAAAACCCGTTGCAGAACTTCAATAGCCTGGGTATCTGTTACTGAAGCTTTTCCACCGAAAATAGGCAAAATAAGGCCACCGTTGACCAAATAAAAATTAAGATAGCTTAAGGTTAGGCGTTTGCCCTTATAATCCAGGCGAGGCGGCTGCTTGATGGTCAAAACCTCCAGCTTTCTGCCTGCTGCATCATATTCTTGTTCCAGGATTGCTAAGTTTTCTCTGGTAATAATATAGTTTTCATCAGCCGGATCATCGCATACCTGAAGCAGGACTTTTCCCGGAGCGGCAAAGCAAGCAATATTATCTATATGGCCGTCTGTTTCATCACCGTAAAGTCCTTTTCTCAGCCAAATTACTTTTTTAATGTTTAAATAATCACCAAGTATTTTTTCTATCTCTTTTTTAGATACATTGCGGTTGCGGTTGGGATTTAGCAGGCATTGTTCTGTAGTGAGTAAGGTACCTTCCCCGTCCACATGAATAGAACCGCCTTCTAATATTAGCGGTGCGTTAAAACATTTTAATCCCAAATGCCTTAGCATTGCGGGGGCTACTTGGTCATCCAGATCCCAAGGGGCATACTTTCCTCCCCAGGCATTGAACCGCCAGTTGATTCCGGCTAGGGTACCCTGATCGTTAAGGACGAATGTTGGGCCATTATCCCTTAGCCAAGCATCGTTATGAGTAATACTCAGCAGTTCGAGCCGCTTGTTTCGGAACAAATCGGCTCGCAAGTAGGTTTTCACTTCTTCCCCGTTAGCCGGATTAACCAGAACAGTAACCGGTTCAAATTCGGCAATGGCTTCAATAATTTCAGCGTACCCCCTGCAGATCTTTATGAAGTTTTCCGGATATATCATAGATTCTTGGACAGGCCAGGAAATAAAGGTACGTGCATGGGGATGCCATTCCGCCGGCATGCTATATTTTAAATCTTTAGGAACCATGCTTATGTCCTTTCCGATATTTTTAGAAATATATTTAAAACCTATTTTTCAAAAGACGGGCTCGGGTGACTATATCCTTCCCGAATTTTTCATTAACTTCATCTATAACTCTAGTGAGTACTTCCTTTTCTCTGTTCTGGGACTTTTCAAATAAGGAGGGCTGAACGACCTCTTGGCTTATGAAATTACTGAGCGTTATTCCCAGTAAGCGAACGGGCGATTTCAGCGGAATCTCACTTAACAGGGTCAAGCTTTGACGATAGATAAGATCGTCAAGATCGATGGCTTCAGCTAGAGTCCGGGAGCGGGAAAAGGTTCGAAAATCAGGGTAACGGATTTTCAAGGTAATTGTCCTGGCTTTTAATTGTTTTTTCCTTAGCCTGCGGGCAACATCCAAAGCAAGTTTCAATAATACCGTTTCCAAGGTTTCCCGGTTAGCAATATCCTCGTCGAAAGTTATTTCCCTACCGATAGATTTGGGTTGACTCATACTTTCTACCGGTCGATTATCAATCCCCCTGGCTAGTTCATAAAGCCGTCGTCCCAATGTTCCAAAAAGGTCGGTTAAAGTTTTTTCGTCCAGAGAGCGCAGATCTTTGATGGTATGAATATTAATTTTAGATAATTGTTCAGCAGTTTTGCGGCCTACCCCCCATATTTTGGTTACGGAAAGAGGATCAAGTAACTGTTGGATTCTATTGGGGTCTATTACCACAAAACCATCGGGTTTTTCCAGATCAGAGGCCAGCTTAGCCAAAAATTTATTGCCGGCCACCCCAACGGAGGCTGTTAAGTCTAATTGCCGGCGGATGCGCTGCTTAAGTGCGCAGGCAATTTTCTCGGCAGAGCCGAAAAGTTTGGTGGAGCCTGTAACATCTAAAAAGGCTTCGTCCAAAGACAAAGGTTCTACCAAAGGGGTATAGTCCAAAAAAATGGCATGGATTTGCTTAGATACTTTCTGGTATTTAGCCATATTTACGGGTAAAAATACCCCTTCCGGACAGCGTCGCCAGGCCTCGTTAATAGGCATGGCGGAATGAATGCCGAACCGGCGTGCTTCATAAGAAGCGGTAGCAACCACGCCTCGGCTATCAGGCCTGCCGCCCACTATCACCGGTTTGCCCTTTAAAGACGGGTTATCTCTTTGTTCTACGGCGGCAAAAAAGGCATCCATATCCACATGTATAATGTTACGAAAGTTTGCCTGAGCATTCATAAGATAATTATAACAGAGAACAGATTATTTAAATATATTACCGGCTTCTCAGCCGGTAATAAGTTTTAACTTTCTAGGTTTAACAGACACTTTAAGCGGATAGTCAAATCCTTTCTCCCCATCCATGTCTGTGCCGATCGTTTCGGCGCAATTAATGGTCATTTCCGCAGTCTGAAAATAATCTACGTAGCGGCTTTCGGTATGTTCGCCGTTGGCAACTTTGATAAAAAGCGGAAGCAGTTCGTAAATTGGGCTTTTCTTGAAAATATAGACATCGAGCAGACCGTCCGTAAGGGAAGCATAAGGAGCTATTTTACGGAATCCGCCTGCTGATTTGCCATTCATGATCAGCATAAAAAATATTTCATCCTGAAAGTTTTTTCCCTGACAGCTAATATTTACTTCCACAGGTTTTAATTGAATCAGTTCTTCCGCCCCTTTAAGATAATAGGCTAAAAGACCCAAAATATTTTTGAATTTCTTATCTGTCTTCTGACTGACATCCACCAGGGAACCCATACTGGCGACATTGAGGAAGTAATGATTGTTGGCAATCCCAATGTCGCAGTAAGTAAATTTGTCTTGCAGTAAGATATTGACCATTTTGTTTATTTCCGCGGGAAATTGAAAATAATAGGCAAAATCATTGGCCGTGCCTACTGGAAATATCCCAACCGGAATGTCGCTTTTGACTTTATAAAGAGCATTAATAACTTCGTGGATAGTTCCGTCCCCTCCGGCAATCCAGATCCGGTCTATGCTGTTTAGATCAAGAGAACGTAACATTTTCTGTAGAGCTTTGGCCGTGCTTGTTCTATAGGGTATTAGGTAGGAGCCTTTTTCCTGAACTGTCTTTATAATCCAGTCCAGACTATTCTTAAAGGTACCATTACCGGCGACCGGATTATAAATCAACAGTATTTTCAATCTTGTTCACCTCGGCATATAAACAAACATTATCACCTCTACTCATATTATACCCATTTCCTTAGAATTACCTTGATTTTCCGTTCTGTAATAGGCTCGTGTTAAACAAGAAAAGATAACATATTTATTAAGCGCCTCTGAATTTGGTTGAATCTTGCCGATGGAATTGTTATATTTAGGAAGAGGAAAAGTATTTAATTATAAAATTAGTTTAAATCTGGAATATCAGGAGGAGGTAAAATAGTTAAGATGGAAAAGAAACAAAATAATGGACTTAGAACTGTTCATCCTTGGCAAGCCCAGCCCCAACCTATTACCAATATTGAAAGAGAAGAAACATATGATATCGTAGTTGTCGGTGCCGGGATCTCTGGGTGTGTGGCTGCTCATTCGGCTGCTGAGGCCGGGGCCAAAGTAATTTGTGTGGAGAAATCCAATGATATTACCGCTAATGGTATTGATGTCGGGGCTATTGGTACCAAACTGCAGAAGGAAGCAGGAATTCAATTGGATAAAGACCTAATCGCCCGTTTGCTTTATCAATGGGGTCAATCACAAGTCAACTACAATCTTATTCGTACTTATGTGGATAAAAGCGGTGAGATATTCGATTATTATTGTGACCTAGCCAAGAGCAAAGGCCTGAAAGTTTCTTTAAATTCCCAGAACACGGCCCGTGCTGACTGGGATACTTTAGAGGACCGTTTTAAACAGTTTAGGACAGCTCATAAATTCAGTGATGATGAGCGTCATTATCGCGAGGACGGAAAATTTGTTAATGCTAACTTTGTCGAAATGGTAAGAGATGCCGCCAAGGAGCATGGCGTTGTATTTTCATTTAACACTAAAGCCGAGCAATTGATTCGGGAAAAGTACGGGTGCTATGGTGACGGTGAAAACCAAAATAGCGGCAATGGGGGCCGAGTTACAGGGGTTATTGTAAGTGATAGCAGTGGCTATAAGATATTAAACGCCACAAAAGGTGTTATTCTCGCCACCGGGGATATTGGCGGGAATAAAGAAATGCTGGAGTGCTGGAGCCCTATTTGTCTGAGGGCTGATAGAAATGCCTACGCGCCAAAGGGCTTTAATACCGGCGACGGGATTATAATGGGTATGTGGATCGGAGCTGCCCGTTCCAGGTGTTATCCGGCACCTATTATTCATGCCGTTAATTTCTTACCCTTGGCGGCCGGCATGGATACTTCTTGGCTGACAGTCAACCGGGAAGGTAAACGTTTTTGCTGTGAAGTGGCTTGGGAGCCCATGGTGACCAATGCCCGAATGAATGCTCCGGGTAACAAAGCTTTTGCGATTTTTGATTCTAATTATCCGGAACATGCCAAAAAGCAGGAACCAATAAAATTTGCTTCTGTTTCCGCCAGTGAACTTCATGCCAAGGTGGAAAAGGCTGTTCAGTCCGGAAAGATTTTTAAAGGCGAGACTCTAGAGGAACTGGCTGAAGCTATAGGCGTACCGGCTGATAACCTCCGGAAAACCGTTGCCCAATATAATAAGTATTGTGATAGTGGCTTTGATCCGGAATTTGGCGTTCCTTCAAGGTTTCTGTGCTCCGTGAAAGACGGACCCTTCTATGCTTCGCTCATCACCAGCGTGCAATTGGCTGTGCCTTACGGGCTGCATGTCGATGATAATTCCCAAGTCTGCGATGAGTATGACAATCCTATCCCCGGGCTTTTTGCTGTCGGTAATGTCCAGGGCGATTTCCTGGCCAATTCCTACCCGGTAACCGTACCCGGTCTTAACCATGGCCGGTGTATTACGTTCGGTCGCCTGGTCGGTCAGGCTCTGGCTAAAAGTTAACATATGTTTGTTAAAAAACAACGTCACCATAACAGGGACGTTGTTTTTTAATTTTTTATTCTCCATGGCGTCAAGTTGAATTAATATTGATATCACATTATAATAGTTAATATGTTAAGTAATTCCACGGGGGTGCCGATGTGTCCGACGAAAGAAAGCTCGGTCCGGTGATACGCCAGCTTGGAAATGCACTTGTCAAGCTCAGGAATAAGAAAGCAGCAGCCTTTGGTTTGACGTCGGTGCAAATGGATGTTGCAGCCTATCTGATTAAAAATCAGGATAAGGAAGAAATCAATCAGCTCGACGTACAGCAATATTTAGCACTCTCCAATGCTGCAGTAACGGGCATAATTCAAAGAATGGAGGAAAAAGGTTTTATTAGCCGCAGGCCAAGCAGCCGAGACGGCAGATATAATTGCCTTAAGTTAACCCAAAAAGGTATGGATCTTGAGCCTGTGCTAATAAGCAACTCCAGTGAAGTTGAAATGATCATCATGCAAAATATGACCGGCGCAGAGAAGGACGAATTCTATCGGCTTTTAAAAATTGCGCTGAACAACATATTAACTTCATATTAAAGAATTCGCATTCTACTTTTTGCCCAATTAGTTAGCATGTTAAGTAATTTATAATCAAAAAGGTGATGAGGAAAAGGTGATAGAAATGGAAATGGCTAAACCGAAATTATGGACTAAGAACTTTATTCTTATTTCTCTGGTTAACTTAAACCTAGGACTAAACTATTTTTTATTAATGATTATTGTTAGTGAATACGCGATGATAAAATTTAAAGTATTGCCGAGCCAAGGAGGGCTTGCCACAGGAATTTTCATATTCGGTGCACTCTTTGCGCGTCTTTTTACAGGAAAGTATATCGGTTGGCTGGGCCAGAAAAGGTTATTATATGGCGGATTAATTCTCAGCTTTGTTACAACATCATTTTATTTTTTAGCCAACAGTTTTTATTTGCTGCTAGCGGTCCGCTTTCTTCATGGAATGTCCTTTGGTTCCGTCAGTACCAGCGCGGGGACGATTGTTGCCAATATCGTACCTAGAGAAAGATGCGGAGAAGGTATTGGTTATTATGGTTTGAGTGTAACAATTGCCTCAGCCATCGGCCCCTTTTTAGGAATGCTTTTGAGTATGCATGGGAGCTACACCACGATTTTTGCCGCCTGCACTGTAGCAGCTGTTCTAAATCTAATAATTACCTTGTTTCTATCTGTTAAAGATGTCAAATTAACAGCAAAGCAGTTATCCGAGCTAAAAAGCTTCAAGCTAAATAATTTTATTGAACCCAAGGCTGTTCCAATTTCATTCTTTTGTATGCTTATTTTCTTCTGCTATTCAAGTGTTTTGTCATTTCTAAGCGCCTACGCAAAAGAAATCAATCTTATGGACGCAGCAAGCTTCTTCTTTATTATCTTTTCCGTTGTTATCTTTTTATCGAGACCGGTTGTAGGACGCTTATTTGATTCTAAAGGGGAAAATGTGATCATGTACTCTGCTATCGCGGTGATGGCCATTGGTTTAATAGTTTTTAGCCAGGCCTATTATGGGTTTATGTTATTGGCTGCAGCGGTTTTCATCGGCCTGGGCTACGGTGCAATCCAGTCCAGCGGTCAGGCCATCGCTGTAAAAGCAACCGAGAAACACCGTATGGGATTGGCAACTTCTACTTTTTTCATGCTGGGAGATATCGGGATGGGTACCGGTCCTTATGTATTTGGAACGGCTATCTCGCTGGTCGGCTACAGAGGAATGTATACCGGCGTAGCAATTATAATGTTAGGATGCCTGTTTCTGTACTATGTACTGTGGGGTAAAAATGCATCGCGTAGCAGAGAGATGAATAGAGAAAAAGAACATCAATCTCTAAAAAAAGAGGCTGTATAACATTCTAACAATCTAACAATCAATCGTGTTCAAGGCTAGGTGACCGTACGAATGGAATATTTTATGGGCGTGTCGCAAAACGTTAATTTAAAAGGCTCTTTGTCAAATGTTGGGGCTAAGCCCGAAAACGTAGAGTAAATAAACCAGATACTTTAAGAAGGTGTCTTCATGTTGAACTTGAAGGCATCTTCTTTATTCAC
>JAAYMU010000067.1 GCA_012521215.1 Peptococcaceae bacterium
CAGCTATCGTATGCGTAGTCGCCTAATACAACCCCATATCGAGCAGCCAAATGATTTACCGAACTAGTTTATAACCAAGCCACTTATTTATACTGCCAAATGTGCTGGTTTTTCATGGCCAAAAAAGAGGGTTTTGAAATGGCCGTTGACAGCATAGAATCTGTTCTAAGTTCAAAAGAATCAAATAAAGCAATCAATGCCGCTGTAATTATATCCTCTCTGTTTAGGCTGGTAATTATATCGTTAAAATAGACATCAAAAATATCATATGCATTTTTAATGTGTTCAAACATCCCTTTGGATGCACATGCCCCAGCCATAACTGCTAAGCGAATACTTCCTTTTGCTATCTGTTTAATTTGCTGGATGACAAAATAATTATTTATTCCTAGATTTTTAATGGTAATTTTTTCAATATTATCATCCGAGAGGGCTCTTAATGGATAAATCTCTGGAGTTATAATATTCCTTATATTTCTGATTAAACTCTTTTTTGCATAATCACGAACAGTCAACAGTATTTTAATTTTATGTTGACGTTTAGGAGACACACAAAGATTTAGTAAATGACCGAGCTGTGATAACTGGTTTGCGTCATCGACGATCACTATAAAGTTTTTATCATCTGTAAAAGTTGCCTGAAGGTCGTCATAAATTGGCTCATTATTTGATTTAATTACTTTAATAGAACTATAATTTTTTGATGCGTATCTTTCTGCAACTTCAAGGGCCAGGCGTGTTTTTCCTATGCCCGATTTTCCACAAAGCATCACTACATCGTTTTTTTCAACCAAAGCTAACAATTCTTCAAGTTCTCTTTCTCTACAGAGCAAAGGCATATCTAGTGAAGTTGAAAACGGATTATTTGAGGCAAACTCAATAAAGTCTTTTATATCAAAAATTTGATTAGTATCAATAGCAATAAATAAGTGATCTTTGGCGATAGAAGGGTATTTAAGTAGAAGATCAATTGATAAATCTCCCATACCAATCACAAGAGTGTTAGGAAAATGTGAATATAGCTGTTTATATTGTCCAGGACTCAGATTGGTAGAAGTATGGCAACATATTATCTGTTCAATATCCGAGACGTCGATTCCTGTTTTTGATGAATTAAGACAGGCAAGGATATCCTTTTCAATTTTTTCGTAGGGTTCTTCACTTACACTTCCATAAGCAATAAGAATGAATTTTCCATTATTTAATCGTACATAGGAGTCGGGAGTACCTTTTGTGGTTTTATCCGTTCCTGTATGTGAGCCCAAAGGTGTGATATTGTCAAAGCCAAATCGCTTATATAGATATACATCCATTAATTTTTGATAAGCACCGCCAGACAGTTGTCTGATGGCAGTCTGAACTTGGTTAATCTTAGACAATTATACCCCCTCCTAAATAAAAAAACACGGACATTACTATGTGAATAAACGTAATATTCAAGACATCTCCTTAGTATGCATAGATATATCAGCGCTGCAAATAGGCCTGACCGTTACAGACATCTGAAAACAGTCTGTTCACAATAAAGCGTCTCCAAAATGGGTAGGTACACAATTACAATTCGTTTTCATTAAGTAAAAGATCAGTAAGATGTTTCGTCAATAAAATCAAATATACTCATCTGCTGATTTTTGGGGGGCATCGGCGGGTAGAAAAGGCCGATAATAATAAATGGGTTAGGCGCTATATTGTGAAACTGCTTTGTAGTACCTAGAAAGAAGTACAAATCACGCTTTAATAACCAGTCAAAATACTTCTCCTTTACTTTCGCCGTTGCTAAGGCTTCATCATTACCAGCTCTAGCTAGGCAATTCCAGTACAACATTCCGATTTCCCAGTCCTCAATCATCATCCTGGATTGCTTGCCGGAATCGTCCTCAAACAAATACGAGAATTTGAATGGTACTTTCTGCACGATCCTAAACTCATCTTCGATTTCCTCAATAGTCTTGAACAAGTTCAGTTGCTGAGATTGACGTTGAAGACCCGCCAATTTTTTCGGATTCCAGTCTCGTTCGTCCGGCTCAATCAAAAAGTCCAGTATCTTAGTCGGTTTAAAAACAGCAAGGGATGTTTTGGAAGGGGACTTTGCCTTATTAATCAACATCTGCAAATTAGTGTAAATCTCCTTGTTCTTGAAAATAATCCTGCGCCGCTCATCCCAGTCTATCTTTTTAGGTTTTGGTTCGACTACCATTGTAGATATATCAGGTCGGAAGGATTCAGGACGAAAATCAGAAGTATTGCGTTCTGCATTTACCTCTACCCAAGTGTACTTTGGGTACTTCTGTTCGTCGCTCAATAATCTAAAAGGCATAGGAAAAAGGCGAATCCAAGAGCCATCCCCAAGGACACCAGCCGTACATACTAGCTCCGAGTATGTCTCAGAAATGGTCGGGTATGTTTTAACCAAGATGTAAATACGCTTCTTTTCAAGCATCATAAGTCTTGGCTCCTTACTCGATATGTTTTAGCTATATAGTCCCTGATGACGTGACGATGGCACATTTCCGGTTCGTGTTCAAAGCACATCAGAGCAATTCGGTCGTTTATACACAAGAGCGTATTGATCTTTTCAAGAAACACTCTACGGTTTGGGAGTGTTTTAGCATAATCCTCAAACAAACACTGAAAGTCATCCAGTGTTTCAAGAGAGCTGCGCTTATTGGAATCAATTCCGAGTTCAGGAAGATGAACATACTTTATTCCGACTGTCTGCGTGATGTGTTCGAGTTTTCTTTTTGAAAAACCGAATTTACGGCTAAGAGGGTTTTTCCGAACATCGCATAATAATCGAACGTCATTCTGGATTAAAGTGTTGAGGAACCCTTCAATACTCTTCCCCTCATAACCTATCGTAAACAAGACCTGATCTGTCTTGGCATATTTTTTCTTAATATTCTTGAACCATTCCAAATCCTCACCACAAAAGAGCTTTTTTGTTATTTCGCTGTTTATGGCATAATACGGGTATTCACGGTATGCCCTACGGATAAGTGTATTACCTCTCTCTGGTGCAATTCGAAAAGAAGTAGTTTCTATCGGAAAGTCAACGTTTGCTTTAATTCTGGTACTGTCTTGTATATATTCAAGGGTAACAAATCCTTCTCGCTGAAGAATATCCAAATCCTCTCTTAATTGAAACGAATAGGGGCCAAACCTATACGGAACGAACTCATAGAAATCTGAACCCTCTGTCATCGTATAGAGGAATACCAATTTCTGTAGATCAGTAGCAGTAACACCATCATTTAGTTGGCGGAGGAATGCCAATAGAAAGCGCTGGCGCCTAAATTTCGGCTGGTAGCTTTTCCTGCTCATTTTTAACACCTCCTCCTTTTAATTATCGTCTTCAATTCAAATATTCTGATCATTACATCTATTTTAGCACTACTAAACTTTGTTCAAAAAGACGAGCTAATCACAGTTCAGATAAACTGGTAAACCTATTCGATGTAGCTAGTGCCTTAGCAGATCGTGGCATATTAAAGAACATACGTTCGTTCTATTCTCATTTTAAACTAAAAACATTTTTTGAGCAATCCGCAAAAATAGATCATAATTTACCTTAAAATATTTTTACACCACAGGTTATAAATACTAATAAGTAGTCTAGAGCCCAGGGTAGATGAAAACCGTTAGCCCAGAACTTTACGAATCAGCTTTAGTTTTTCTTTTGTGTAGGGCATGTAACGCAAGGCTATGTCCATACGAGTGCTTTGTTTAAAGACAGAACGATAATGGGTAAAGGTATCAAAAGTATATTTGCCGTGATAGCTTCCCATTCCGGAATTTCCTATACCGCCAAAGGGCAACCTGGGATTGGGAAAGTGCAGAATTGTATCGTTGATGCAGCCACCGCCAAAGGAGATCTTTTCTAAAAACAGCCGCTGCGTCTTGGGGTTTTCGCTAAAAAGATAAAAAGCCAAGGGTCTGGGTAGAGAACGTATTACGTTTATACACTCTTCAAGCTCTTTAAAGGTGAGAATCGGCAGAAGGGGGCCAAAGATCTCTTCCTGCATAAGCGGGGAATCCAGAGTAATTCCTTCCACCAAAGTCGGCTCAATAAAACGCCGAGCATCATCATATCTTCCCCCGAGCAATATTTTATCTTCAGCCATAAGGCCTTTAAGTCTTTCATAATGCTTTTGGGTTATGACCGTGCACATCTGATCCATATTACCGTCAGGGAAAAAATCGTCCAATGCCTTGGCAAATTCTTTAACAAAGCTATCCTTAACCTGTTCGTGAATTAATAAATAATCCGGTTCAATACAAGTCTGCCCGGCATTAATTACCTTGCCAAAAGCGATCCTCTTAGCGGCTAGACGGATATTGGCCGTTTCGTCTACAATTACCGGGCTTTTACCCCCCAGCTCTAAAGTAACTGGGGTAAGATGTTTAGCAGCTGCGGCCATGACAATCCGTCCTACCTCCGGACTACCCGTAAAAAAGATATAATCAAACTGTTCTTCCAACAGAGCCGCATTCTCCTGCCTGCCCCCTTCCACAACCGTGATATATTCCGGTGGGAAAGCCTCACCAATAACTTTGGCAATGGCCGAACTTGTTGCCCCTGCATAAGCAGAGGGCTTAAGTACCGCTGTATTTCCTGCTGAGATAGCACCGATCAGGGGCACAAAACATAGATTAACCGGATAATTCCAAGGGGCCATAATCAAGGTTACACCATAAGGTTCCGGCGAGATAAAACATTTCCCCGGCAATTGGGCCATTGAAGGTCTAATTCGGCGCTCCTTCATCCAGGTCTTCAAATGTTTTTGATGGTATTTAAGTTCATCTAGAACCATCCCAATCTCGCATAAAAAGGATTCACTCTCCGACTTGTTGAGATCAGCCTTCAAAGCTTCTATCAGCAGAGTTTCATTCCTTAACATTGTCTGTTTTAATTTTGTTAACGCCTCCATACGAAAGCCATAGCTCCGTGTAGCTCCCGAAAGATAAAAAACCCGTTGTTTTTCAACTATATCCTTAATCATTAAGGACCACTCCTTTAGGCTTATGCTTATGCTTATGCTTAGGCTTATGCTTAGGCTTAACTTAAGCAAGCATATTCCATTTCCTTAAATATATCTGCTCTACAGCCTTATTATAAACTTTAGGTCTTTTATTTCAAAACAAGGTAAAAAAATCCATTTTGCCACTAAAACAATAGCTAGATATTAAGATATATAGCTGAAAATATAACTAGAAATAAGAAAAACCGCTATTTGCTAAATGGTTAGCGCCTAGCGGTTAGTTAGTTAGTTATTATTTGAACTCAGTTTTATACTTGGAACTTGCTTATCTCGTCTTTTAGTTGTTGAGCAAGAGAGGATAGGCTTTGACTGGCATCTGATATCATAGCAATAGAAGCATTTAATTCCTCAGTTGATGCTGACACTTCTTCAGTGGAGGCAGCATTTTCTTGGGCTATTGCAGAAAAATTCTCTAGCAAGGATAATAATTGATTTTTCTTATCTTCTATTTCTATCCCGGAAACATTTAATTTTTCTATTATCTGTTTTGTGATCTCTACTGCTTCCGCAATTCCACTAAATCTTATTTCCGTCTCTTTTACTGCATCTACCTGTTCCTTTACTATTTCTCTTACACTTTCCATGGTTTTAATAGTATTTGCTGATTTTGACTGCAGTTCTTGTACTATTAATTCTATTTCCTTAGCAGATTGTGTGGACTGTTCGGCAAGTTTACGTATTTCATCCGCGACAACGGCAAAACCCTGTCCCGCTTCTCCTGCATTGGCCGCTTCAATTGCTGCATTTAAAGCAAGGAGATTAGTTTGATCGGCGATGTTTTGTATAGCTTGGCTGGCAATATTTATTTTACCTGCACTATTATTAGTGTCTTTAACAGCCTCAAATATTTCTTCTGCTGCCTTATTAGATTCTGATGTTTTATCAAGTAGGATTTGAACTATTTCAGAGCCTTCGTTCTTTAATCGAATAACCTGCTCTGATGACCGGTTTAACTCTTGCATATACTGTTGATTTTTTTCTACAATATCTCCAAGCTCATGCGCCTTATCTGAGCCTTTTTCGGTATCCGCTGCTTGCTGTCCCGCACCCCTTGCTATTTCCTCAATGGCCCTGGATACTTCTTCTGTGGCTGCTGCTGATTGTTGAGCGGTAGCTTTAAATTCTTGTGATGAAGTAGCTACTTTCTCCGTTGATTTTGCAGTATTTGTTATCAAAGCAATAACATTGCGCTGCATGTTAGCCAGCGCTTTGGCAATAATCCCTATCTCGTCTTTTCTTTTCAGAAATTTTATTGCTTCACTTTTTTCATCAAACCTGAAGTCATATTCGGCAAGGCGGTTGATTATGCCAACAAGGGTTATTATCGGCTTGGTTAGCTTTTGGCCAATAATAAAAGTAAATCCTAAAGCTATCATAACAGCAGCAAGGGCTATAGTTATAAATAAATATTTTATAGCTGAAGTATGCTCACTTATTGAATTAATCACTTCTCGTATAATATGTTTTGAAATCAAAATTTATAGAATTTCCAATTGAGTTTACTAACGTTGGCCTGATGTCAAGGGCGAGCAAAGCTCGTTTATCGGAGGCGAAGCCGGAAACCCTTGACATCTGAC
>JAAYMU010000068.1 GCA_012521215.1 Peptococcaceae bacterium
AGATGTCAAGGGTTTCCGGCTTCGCCTCCGATAAACGAGCTTTGCTCGCCCTTGACATCAGGCCAACGTTAGTAAACTCAATTGGAAATTCTATAAATTTTGATTTCAAAACATATTATACGAGGAGGTTTTATTATGTACGATCCCAAATCATCTAAAGCAGAAGAGTTTATCTCTCATGCGGAAGTCCTTGAAACTCTTAAATTTGCTGATAAAAACAAAAATAATGCTGAGCTCATTGATGAAATCATTGCCAAGGCGAAGCTGCGCAAAGGATTTTCTCACAGGGAGGCTTCGGTTCTCCTTGCTTGTGAGCTTCCTAAGAAAAACGAAGAGCTTTTTGCCCTGGCCAAACAAATAAAAAACGACTTTTATGGCAACCGTGTTGTCTTGTTTGCGCCTTTATACCTGTCCAACTACTGTATAAATGGCTGTGTTTACTGTCCGTATCACAGAAAAAATAAGCACATTACCAGAAAGAAAATGACCCAGGAGGAAATTCGCCGGGAAGTTATCGCGCTGCAGGATATGGGTCATAAGCGCCTGGCCATAGAAGCCGGAGAAGATCCTGTAAACAACCCTATTGAGTATATACTGGAGTCCATTGACACGATTTACAGCAGCAAACATAAAAACGGTTCAATTCGTCGGGTTAATGTAAATATTGCCGCAACCACGGTTGAGAACTATAAAAAGCTTAAAGAAGCGGGTATAGGTACTTATATACTCTTCCAGGAAACCTACCATAAGGAAAGCTATGAAAAACTCCATCCGACCGGCCCCAAGAGTGATTATGCCTATCATACCGAAGCAATGGACAGAGCCATGCTGGGCGGTATAGACGATGTGGGTCTGGGTGTATTGTTCGGGCTGGAAAATTATCGTTATGAATTTGCCGCTTTACTGATGCATGCCGAGCATTTGGAAGCGGTTTACGGCGTAGGCCCCCATACTATCAGTGTTCCAAGGGTTCGCCCTGCCGATGATATTGACCCGACGACATTTGGTAATGCTGTAGATGATTATACATTTGCCAAAATTGTAGCCTGTATTCGCCTTGCCGTGCCCTATACGGGAATGATTGTTTCAACCAGGGAAAGCCAGGCCATGAGGGAACGTCTACTTAACCTTGGTGTATCCCAAATCAGCGGCGGCTCCAAGACAAGTGTCGGCGGATATGCTGAGCCTGAACCGGAGGAGGAAAATTCCGCCCAATTTGAGGTCTATGACACCAGAACCCTTGATGAGATTATTAAATGGCTTATAGAGCTTGGCTATGTCCCCAGCTTTTGCACAGCCTGCTATAGGGAAGGCCGGACCGGTGACAGATTTATGGATCTTTGCAAAAGCGGGAAGATTCAAAACATCTGTCATCCTAATGCCATCATGACCCTGAAGGAGTATCTGGAGGATTACGCCACACCGGAAACAAAGGTGGTTGGCGCAGAGCTTATCCGGGAGGAGTTAGGGAAAATAGCCAGTAACAGAATTAGAAATATTGTGGAAGAAAACTTGGTAAAGATCAATAGCGGCTTACGTGATTTCAGACTTTAAGAGGGGAATTATATGGGACTAAAGAAAACACCGTCAGCGAATCGTATTCATATAGGTTTTTTCGGGAAGAGAAACTCAGGGAAATCCAGTCTGGTAAATGCTGTCACGGG
>JAAYMU010000069.1 GCA_012521215.1 Peptococcaceae bacterium
ATATAATTAGAGTTAAGCATAAGCAAAACCTCCTGTAAATGATCGTGGTGGGTTTATTTACCCGGTAGGTTTTCGCTTATGCTTTGTTTTTTTCCTGCTACTTACCCCAACATTTATTATAGAACCCAAAATTACAAGTAATTGAGCTTGCTATCCTCTTTTTATATTATTTTTTCACTTATTTTTTTATATGCTGTTTTATTTAAGGGCTGTGGTGATAATCGCCATTTTGTAGACTTCATCAGCGTTGCAGCCTCTGGAAAGGTCATTAATAGGAGCATTCAGCCCTTGGAGAATAGGACCGAAAGCATCAAAACCACCAAGACGCTGGGCGATTTTATAGCCAATATTACCAGCATTGATATCGGGAAAAATAAATGTATTGGCCTGGCCCGCCACGGGTGATCCGGAAGCTTTGGTTTTAGCTACGGTGGGAGAAAAAGCGGCATCGAACTGAAGTTCCCCGTCTACAGGGAAGTCGAGATTTAAAGCCTTAAGTTTTTCGGTTGCATTGCGGACCTTATCAACCATTTCACCTGCGCCGGAACCCATAGTGCTATAGGAAAGCATGGCGACTTTAGGATCAATACCAAAAACCTTGGCTGTCCTGGCTGTCTCTATAGCAATTTCCACCAGATCATCTTCACTGGGCATTATGTTAATTGCACAGTCCGCCATTGCATATAATTCATCACCTTTTTCTGTCTGGCGGTGCAAAATAAAGCAGCTGGATACAATTTTGTTTCCAGGCTTAGTTTTAATAATTTGTAGTGCCGGCCTTACTGTATCGGCGGTAGAATAGGTGGCTCCGCCCAATAAAGCATCGGCATATTCCATTTTAACCAACATGGTACCGAAGTAATTGGACTTAGCTAAAGCGGCTCGACATTGGGATTCGTCCATTTTACCCTTGCGCAGTTCCACCATCTTAGCGACCATGTCTTCAAGGCCGTCATATTTCGCAGGATCAATCATTTCGATACCATCAACAGACCAGCCACCCTTCGTAGCAGCAGCCTTTATCTCATCCGGATTTCCTAAAAGAACGGGGGCCAGGATACCATCCTTATGTAACCTGCTTGCAGCCTCAAGTATTCTAGGGTCAGTACCTTCAGTGAAAACGAGTTTTCGCTTATTAGCTTTTAAGGTAGAAATCATACTTTCAAACATTTATTTTCCTCCGTTTCAATAAAATTTGGACATAAAAATATTTTGGCCATTAAAATTATAAACCCACTACCATTCATAAATCAACATTGGCTCCATTTACAAAAAAGCCCACAAACTAAACCAACGGAAACAAATAACCACATTACACATCACAGAAAACTTACTAAGTACGAAAATAAGAGTTAAGGAGTGCGCAGGGAGTATTGGGGCAGGCTCAACGGCAAAAGAAGATGTCTTCAAAAATATAATGAAGACACCTTCTTTAATATTGGTTTATTTACTCTCCGCTTAGATCATCTTAACAATGAGTTCGGCAGGATCGATAACCGGAACGGCATGTTCGGCATCTGCTCTATCTTTAATACCGTCTTCCAACATAGTTATGCAGTACGGGCAATTGGCTCCTATGGCCTGAGGTTCTTTAGCCAGAGCTTGGTCTACCCGCATGTTGTTAATTCTTTCTCCGATATTTTCTTCCAGCCACATTCTTCCGCCACCGGCGCCGCAACAGAAGCTCTTATTATGGTTGCGGTCCATTTCTATGAGCTCAACCCCGGGAACCATGCGGTACAATGCCCTGGGCGCTTCGAACTCTTGTTGGTAGCGGCCAAGGTAGCAGGAATCGTGGTAAACAATTTTTTGCTTAGGCATTTCGACATTTTTATTTAAAGTTAGTTTTCCGGATTTGATCAGATCATTAATAAACTGGGTATGATGAATAACTTCATAGTTACCGCCAAATGCCGGATAATCATTCTTCAGGGTATTCAGGCAGTGCGGGCAAGCTGTAATAATCTTTTTAACCTTATAATTATTTAAGGTATTGATGTTATCTTTAACCATGAGGCCGAATAAATATTCATTACCGGCACGACGGATAAAATCACCGCAGCATTTTTCCTCACGGCCTAAGATAGCAAAGTTTACACCTGCAGCTTTAAGAATTTTAGCCACAGCCACAGAAACTTTCTTGGCTCTGTCATCGAAGGAGCCTGCACAGCCGACCCAATAGAGATATTCAACCTCTTGATCGCCGGCTTCTTTCATAGTTTGCACGTCGAGGTCCTTAGCCCATGAAGCTCGTTCGCTCCAGCTAACCCCCCAGGGGTTGTACTTAGCTTCCACATTTCTGAAAGCCAGTTGCAGTTCGTGAGCATAGTTATTCTCATTCATTACTTCATAGCGGCGCATATCAATGATTTTATTGACATGCTCGTTGGATACCGGGCATAAGGTTTGGCAGGCCATACAGGTAGTACAAGACCAAATTTCTTCCCTGGAAACAATATCGCCGATTAATTTCTTATTTAAAACTTGACCGGTTTCGGAGTACCCTGTCGTATATGGCTTCAAAGCTTCGGCGTTTTCTTCGCCGGTGGAGGTAATTCCCAACTTGTTCATCACGGCGCCTTTTTCCAGCAAGTGATCTTTGAGGGTGCGGCTTAAGAGTTGTTTAGGATTTAAGGGTTTGCCGGAAATATTGGCCGGACAATTGTCCATGCAACGACCGCATTCTCCGCAAGCAAAACTATCTAATAATTGTTTCCAAGTAAAGTTTTCAATCCGGCCTACACCATACTCTTTCAAGTTCTCATCTTCAAGATTCATAGGCTCGATTTGGCCCCCTACAGGTTTTAAGGAGGCGAAATAGCTATTAAAAGGTGTAGCCAAAATATGCAAGTGTTTAGAATTAGGAATATAGACAGCAAAAGCATAGAGTATAAAAACATGGATCCACCAAAGGAAACTGATGGTTGTGGTCAAACTTTCTGCACTGGCGCCGGCAAAGAATCCAGCTACCAGATTATAAATAAAATCAAGGCTGTAAGCAGGGTGAGACCCCATCAAGGCCAATTTGGCACCGCTGGTCAGCCATTCGGTAATAATTACTCCGTAAATAAGGATAACAACAAGAGCTGCTTCAAATGACAAGTATAAACGGGCAGGCCTTATAATCCATCTCCTGATAAGACCGACAATTAAGCCGATAAATACCAGGGAGGCGAGGATTTCTTTAATTAAATAGAAATAAGGACTGGTGCCTAAAATAGGAATAGTAATATTAGGAAAAACTCTTTCCAGGATAAAAGGAATTTCTCCCAGGGCAATAAAGATAAATCCCCAGAAAATAAAGAAGTGGATAAAACCATAAGGTTCTTGCAGTAGTTTGCGTTGTCCTAATACGTTGGCGCAGAAATTAGCAAAGCGTTTACCCGGATGGTCCGATCGGTTCTCTTTAGCGCCCAATCTAATAAATTTAAGCTTTTTGCTTACAGCTTGAACAAACAGTAAAACTGTTAAAAATGTAATTATCAGAAAAACAATTAATTCAGCTGTTGGCAAGTTTAACACCTTCCTTTGTTTAAATCTCCGATCCTAACTTAAACCGATGCCGCTGTTTTGTCTGCTTTTTGGGATTTTTTTAGCTCTTTAATCTTCGCGGTCAAAAGCGGCACTATTTTATGAAGATCACCAACAATACCATAGTTAGCCACTTTAAAGATAGGTGCTTCCGGATCGGTGTTAATAGCTACGATCATTTCTGAAGTCTGCATACCGGCAAGATGCTGGATTGCTCCGGAAATGCCGCAAGCTATATAAAGTTTGGGAGCGACAGTTTTTCCTGTTTGCCCAACCTGGCGGTACTGAGGAACCCACCCGGCATCTACAGCCGCGCGCGAGGCACCTGCTACTCCGCCTAAAGCCTCGGCCAGTTCCATTATTAAATGGTAGTGTTGGGGTCCGCCAATTCCCCGTCCGCCGGAGACAATGATCTCCGCATCTTCTAAATTGACCGTTTTGGAGGAGCTTTCTACTATTTCCAGAATTTTAGCCGCAATGTCTTCTTCTTTTACCGAACTGTTAATTCTGATAATTTCTCCCGTCCGGCTGTAGTCGGGTTCACATAATTTCATTACTCTGGGTCGGACGGTAGCCATTTGGGGACGATGTTTCGGACAGAGGATTGTAGCCATGACATTTCCGCCGAAAGCAGGTCTTGTTTGTTGTAAAAGTTTTGTTTCGGGGTCAATGGACAATTCCGTGCAGTCTGCGGTAAGACCGGTATTGATCCGGACCGCAATCCGCGAAGCAAAGTCACGACCGTTATTAGTTGCCCCAAATAAAAGAATTTCCGGTTTATATTTATTGATTACTTCCACGATAGCATTTGTATAGGAGTCTGTACGATAATGTTTAAAAACAGGCCCGTCAATCAGATAGACTTTTTCCGCTCCGTAGGCAAAACAATCTTTAGCCAGGTGTTCTACGCCGTCACCCAGCAATACGCCGGCCAGTTCAACTTGCAAAGCATCGGCTAATTTGCGGCCTTCGCTTAAAAGTTCTAAGGCAACGGAGTGGATTTTTCCCTGATGTTGTTCAATAAACACCCATACCCCTTTATAGTCCTCAAGTTTTATAGTGGGTTTTTTTGCTTTGCGGGTTACCTCGATAGCCTTGGAAGGACAGGCCCTGGCACAAGCCCCACAGCCGGTGCAATTATCTTTCAACTGCGCAATGTTATCAACAATCTCAATAGCATCAAAGGGGCATTTTTCGAGGCAGATACCGCAGCCAGTACAATCTTTAGCAATGATTTTTACACTCATTTTTTGCTCTCCCTCTATACAATTTTTGCTTCTTGCAGTTTAGCCAGCAATAGATCGCATAAGGCTTCATCGCTTTCAGCACTTAGCATTTCGTTGTGTTTTTGTATTTGTGGAGTAAAGATTCGCATAACCTGAGTACAAGAACCGTTAAGCCCTGTTTTATCGGGTGGAGCCTCAATATCGGCGGCCGTCCAAGTTATAATTTCCTGGCGAGAAGCATTAATTGATCCCTTAACACTGGGATATCTGGGTTCGCCAATTGCTTTATCCACAGTAACAACACAAGGCAAAGGGATAGAAACCAGTTCATGACCACTGTCTGAAACCCGTTCTACTATCAGACGATGGGGACTTACTTCCCGAATCTTTTGGACATAAGTTGTTTGGGGAAGCCCTAAATGTTCAGCAATACCGGGCCCCACCTGAGCCGTATCCCCGTCGATGGCCATTTTGCCGCAAAAAATAATATCTGGTTTACCAATTTTCTCAATAGCCTTGGCCAAAGTAAAAGAAGTAGCCAAAGTGTCAGCCCCGGCAACCGCTCGGTCACTGACAAGCACTGCTTCGTCAGCTCCCATAGCCAAACATTTGCGTAGAGCGGATGCTGCCTGAGGTGGCCCCATGGTCAAAACAGTTATCTTTGCTCCACATTGCTCCTTAATCCTAACGGCTGCTTCCATTGCATATTCGTCGAAAGGATTTACGATACTGGGAACGCCGTCGCGGATCAATGTGTTTTTAACTGGATCGATTTTGACTTCTGTAGTATCCGGCACTTGTTTGATGCAAACTACAATCTCCAACTGTACACATCCTCTCCATAATTGATATTAAAAAATTCACATAGTGAAAAGATTAGTAATTAGTGAAAAGATTAATAAAGAAAAAAGCATCATTTTATGATAGCCTTGATTCTCAATGTATGTCAAGTTGAAATTGCTTCTATATGAAGATACAGAGTAAAACATATAATCTTATTTTGAAAAAGAAGTGAGAAATGATAAGATAAAGGTCAGTGAAAATATAAAGAGAGAAGCAGTAACGGTATATAAAATGATGAAGTTTAACACTTTAACCATAGAACAAAGAGATCTATTGCTTAAGTATCTTGAGGAATATAAATTTAACACCTATGAATATTCTTTCTTAACCCTCTTTTTATGGCGAGACTATTGTCAGGTGGAATGGTGTATATATAAAGATGCCTTAATCTTAAAAAAGAAAGACTACCTCAAGGGAGCATATTTTATGCAGCCCTTGGGGATTTCTCCGCAACTTTTGCCGGAATTGATTGAGAAGCTTAATGCTGTGCGGCAGCGGGATCCCTCTTTTAAGGTCTTGTTTGGAGATGTGGAAGAACCTTTTTTACTCCAGCTCAAGGATTTATACGGCAACAGAATCAAGTTTATTGAAGACAAAAACAACTATGATTATATCTATGACACTCAAAAATTAATCAATTTGACCGGAAAAAAACTACATAAAAAGAAAAACCTCTATAATCAATTTATTAGGAAGTATGAATATACCATTAAAGATATTCATAACCAAGAGACTCATGAGGAATGTATATGTTTAGCGGAAAATTGGTTACAAAATCAAAAAATAAAATATGAAGAGCTTGTCTTTGAACTGGAAGGAATAAAAAAAGTTTTTCATAATTTGGATAAGTTAAATGTTCTAGGGATGGCGGTTTATGTTAAAGACCAAATTGCAGGCTTTACATTAGGTGAAAAAGTAAACGACAAAATGGCAATTATTCATGTAGAGAAAGCAGATTTAAGGTATAAAGGCATTTATGCTTTCTTGAATAAGACCTTTGTGGAGAATTATCTTCATGACACCCTCTTCATCAATAGGGAGGAAGATTTGGGGATCAGTGGCTTGAGAAAGGCCAAACTGGCCTATGAACCCGTTAAATTCGTTAAGAAATACCTCGTAGACATCGGTATTAACTGAATAATAAGCGTGAAATATTTTTGATAACCGGCTTGTAAAATATTGACTAAGGGGCTAATTATGGCTATAATTAGTTAGTATTCTTACTGTAATTATTCTGTCTAACTATAATTTAGTTTATTAATTTTCTGTCTGTCAACTATTTTTTTTTGGTTGTTATTATTTTTTTCCAAGCATATTAAACAGGGGGAAAATTAATTAATATGAATTACCAAGAAGCGAAGGAACTACATAATCTGTTGTTTTCATTTGTGGGAATTTTTCACGATAAGTTTTTGCATAATTGTAAACCTATGATAAATAGGATACCTGGTCTGAAGAAAAATCATTTGAAAATACTTCATCTCTTATATGAAAATGACAAATTAACCCAAACCAAAATAGGAAAAATGTTGGATATTGAGAAAGGAAGCCTTACTACTCTTATTGATCAACTAGAAGAAAAGAGTTTGGTTAAACGCTGTGTGGTACCTGAAGACAGGAGAAAGTATTTAATTGCCTTAACCCCGGAAGGAAGAACAACAATAGATAAGAATATTGAGTATTTTTGTCACAAGATTAACCAGCTGTTTGACCATATAGATGCCGAAGAAAGAAGAAGTTTTATGGACAGCTTACAATTTGTAGTCGGCTTTATGAAAAAAATATAAGGAGGTTTTTTATGAACCAGAGATTGAGAGAAGAAAGAATCGGAAGTTTACTATGGAAATTCTCATTACCAGCCATCGTCGCCATGCTGGTTAATGCTTTATATAATATTGTGGACAGAATATTTGTAGGTCAGGGAGTAGGCTCCATCGGTATTGCCGCCATCACGGTTGCTTTCCCTATTATGATTGTTAATATGGCAGTAAGCATGCTCATTGGTGTGGGTGCAACATCTTTGATCTCCATCCATTTGGGTGAACAAAAGAAACAGGAGGCAGAAAGAGTAGCCGCCAATGCTATTAGCATCAAAATTATATTGGCCGTGATCCTAACCGTGTTTTACCTGTTGTTTCAGGACCCTATTCTAATGTTTTTCGGCGCTGATGAGCAGGTGCTGCCTTATGCCAGGGATTTCACTTGCATTATTATGTTGGGCTCAGTATTTGGCACTATTTCCATGGGAGTAAACAATTTTATCCGGGCCGAAGGCAATCCTCAAGTGGCCATGATGACCCAAATCACGGGCACAGTAATCAATGTTGTTCTTAACTATATATTTATTTTCAAATTAGGTTTAGGTATCAAAGGTTCCGCTTTAGCCACCATTTGCGGGCAAGCCGTCTCAGCAATCTGGGTTATGGCTTATTTTCTGGGGGGATATAGCTTTATTAAAATTAAAGCCAAAAATCTCAAACCCCGCCTATCTACAATATGGAGAATTGTAGCCATAGGTTTCGGCCCCTTTGCTATGCAACTGGCTATGAGTGCCCAGCACACAATTTTAAATTCCAGCGTTATGAAACTCGGCGGTGATTTGGCTTTGGCGGCCGTAGGTATTATGATGAGTGTCGGCACGCTTATAATTATGCCGATTATAGGATTTAATCAGGGTGCCCAGCCCCTTATCGGCTATAATTATGGAGCCAGGGAATTTGTCAGGGTAAAGAAAACCTTGAAATTAGCGGTTATAGCTGCAAGTTGTTATGCAGTTGCTGTTTTCTTGGTTATATCCATTTGGCCCACCCAGATCGTTGGCCTATTCAGTAAAGGGGATACCGACTTAACTATGCTTACGATCCATGCGATGCATGTTTTCTTTACCCTAATTCCGCTGGCAGGTTTTCAGATCTTGTGCTCAGGATATTTCCAGGCTGTGGGCAAACCTGTGAAGTCCATGATCTTAAGTCTCTCCAGGCAAGTTCTGTTTTTCATTCCCATGCTCTTAATTCTGCCTCATATTTGGGGTCTGGAAGGAGTATGGAGAGCCGCTCCGGTTGCCGATGCTTTATCGGTAGCGCTTACAGCTATCCTGATCACCGTCGAAATGAGAAAGTTGGGGCGGGAGCAGCTAGCCGCAGACTCCGCTAAGTAATAAGTGCTAAGTAATAAATAATAAACAAGAAGCAGAAACAAGCCACAAGGCTAGTAAGTATAAAAATACAACCGCTTATTAAAGCGGCTGTATCTGTTTATTGACTAGATGAATATTATGAGCAATAATTCTTAATATATTACTATAATATATTAAGAATAAGAGTCTGCAAAACCTTAAAATAGTTTACAAAAAACAGTCTGCAAACGTTGCTGAAATTTAGAACTCTAGGGGGTACCTATGATCCTATTTTTTTATCTCTTAGCTATAGTATTGGCCAATGTTATAACCGCAGCTTTTATGCCGTTGCAGCTGGGAATGTTTTTAATACCATATGGCACCTGGCTTATCGGAGCCACCTTTGTACTTAGGGATATGATGCAGAAGAAGTACGGCCGTAAGGTAGCCTATAAAGCGATTTTTGTCGCTTTAGTCCTATCTGCGATTACCTCCAAATTGCTGGGCGATACCTTGGCTATCACTTTTGCCTCTGCCGTATCTTTTCTGATATCCGAATCAGCCGATACAGAAATATATACAAGGTTTAAAATTAGCTTTTTAAAAAGGGTATTTACCAGTGGCCTGGTCAGTAGTTTTCTGGATAGTACTATCTTTATAATTCTCGGCCTGTCGCCTTTAATTTCAGGTTTTTTGCCCTGGGAGGCGGTTCCAAACGCTGTCGCAGGTCAATTTATTGTTAAAACTATGATGCAGGTCTTAGGCGTCTTTATCCTCTATATATTTAAAAGCCATTGGGAGGTAAGAACACATGAAGGAAAAACAGATTGAAGGCATCACTCATCTAGGTTCGGGGACCACCAAATACATTTTCGAATATGATCCGAGCCTTCTCCAATGTTTTGATAACAAGCATCCGGAAAATGATTATTTTGTTAGGCTTAATTGCCCAGAGTTTACCTGTTTATGCCCGGTAACCAACCAGCCGGATTTCGGTACAATTTATATAAATTACATACCGGATAAAAAACTGGTAGAAAGCAAATCATTAAAACTGTATTTGTTTAGCTTCCGTAATCATGGGGACTTTCATGAAAACTCGGTAAATGTAATTATGAAAGACCTAATCAAACTTCTTAACCCTAAATATATCGAGGTTATCGGTAAATATACCCCGCGGGGCGGGATATCTATTTATCCCTTTGCCAACTACGGACAACCCGGAACCAAATGGGAAAGCATTGCGGAAAAAAGACTGTTTGAATATGGCCTTAACTTTTAACAACAACTTTATTCTAAATATATTACATTAGGATATTGAAGTTCATAATATGATGGAACTTCAATATTTTTTGGAATTTCAATATAGCAGACCAGTTACAGGTAAAGTCGAGGAACTTTCGATAATAGGAGTAAAATCAATATTCAGGAGTTTTTTTGGTCAGAGAAAAGGACATAATAAATATCCAGATCATAGTACACCCTATAACCAGATCATTGGATATATATTTTACTGAGATAGTTAGATTAGCGCTTGAAGCGCCTGCTGACCCCGTGCCACCTAAAGCAGAAAACAGCAGCACAGTTACCTGCAGGTAGGGGCATTTTTATTACATTTGTCATACCCAGCCCGCGCTTTTGTAAGCAATATCATGTTCGGCCAGGAGGTTTAAGTCTTTGGCCACAGTTGCCGGATTAACGTTAAAGGTATCAGCCAGATCCATCTTACTTGACAGTCTAACAGCTAATTGGGAAAATGAATTAAAAACAATAATTTACTTTTTAGGGTGTTTAAGGACGTAAAATGATCAATCAATTATTATTTTTGGCCTTGCTTGTGCTAATCAATGCTTTTTTTGCGGCTAGCGAGATTGCTCTGATTTCTTTAAATGACAACAAAATAAAAATTATGGCCGAACAGGGCAATAAAAAAGCCCAGAAACTAAGAAAGCTTCTCGGGGAGCCCAGTAGATTTTTAGCGACAATTCAAATTGGTATTACCTTGGCCGGGTTTTTGGCCAGTGCCTTTGCTTCCACCGGTTTTGCAGAACGGATCGTGTTCTGGCTTAAGGAAATGCAGGTTGCTATTCCTGAAAACATTGTAAGAACCGGAGCGGTGGTTGTTATTACTCTTATTCTCTCTTATTTTACCCTTGTATTCGGGGAATTGGTCCCTAAGCGTTTAGCCATGAAAAAAGCGGAACGAATTGCCTTTTTAGCAGTAACTCCATTGAGTCTGCTCCTGGCGATAGCTTCGCCTTTTGTCAAGCTGCTTACCCTGTCGACCAATACCGTAATCCGCTTATGCGGGATTGATCCCTATGCCGATGATGAACATATAACAGAAGAGGAAATTAGGATGATGGTGGATGTCGGTCAGGAAAAGGGTGCAATTGATCTCAGTGAAAAAATAATGATCAATAATATTTTCGAACTTGATGATAAAACAGTTTCGGATATTATGACCCACAGGACGGAGATTGTCGGGGTACCTGTCACTGCAGATCTTAAAGAGATTTTGCGTCTGGTGGCCGAGGAAAAATATACTCGCTTACCCGTCTATGAGGATAATATCGACAATATTATCGGTATTCTGCATGTTAAAGAGCTGGTAGCC
Organism: Peptococcaceae bacterium; assembly: GCA_012521215.1. Taxonomy (GTDB): domain Bacteria; phylum Bacillota; class Desulfitobacteriia; order Desulfitobacteriales; family Syntrophobotulaceae; genus JAAYMU01. Next base: position 11,333 of record JAAYMU010000069.1, read on the forward strand.
CTTTTGGCCGACTGCAATAAAGAAGATTTTATTCTAAAGCATATTATCCACCGGCCATATTTTATTCCGGCAATGAAAAAAAACGCTGAGCTTTTAAAAGATATGCAGCTTAGCAAAAATCACATGGCCATAGTCATAGATGAATATGGGGGAACGGCAGGCATTGTTACCATTGAAGACTTGCTGGAGGAGATTGTGGGCAACATTTTCGATGAATACGATACAGAGGAAAAAGAATATGAAAAACTCGATGAAAATACCTATCTGTTAAACGGTTCTCTTACTCTGGAAAGAGTAAATGAAATTCTGCAGGCAGACCTTGTCTCCGAGGATTATGATACCTTAAGCGGTTTTTTAATCGGGCATCTGGGAAGAATCCCGACCAAAGAAGAGACCCCTGTCGTAGAGGTCTCTGGCTTGGTTTTTAAAGTTGAAAAGATGGATGATAAAAGGATTTCTGTAGTTAAAGCCTGCCGAATTTGATACTGCCCAATATTTCTATTGCAGTTTGGTTTTATCCACTTTACCCATAGCGTTTTTAGGTAAACTATCTACGAAAACTACTTCCCTTGGACATTTGTGGTTGGCTAAATGTTTCCGGCAATAAAGGATTATTTCTTTTTTGTCACTGTTTTCTCCGGGTTTTAACACTACAAAAGCTTTAGGTATCTGGCCTCTAATAGTGTCAGGAATTCCTATAACCGCGGCCTCGGATACTTTGGGGTGGTTGCAAATACAGTCTTCCACTTCTTTGGGGAAAACATTTAGTCCACCTACGATTATCATATCTTTTTTCCTACTGATCAAATAGACATACCCATCTTCATCAATTCGTCCTATGTCGCCGGTATGGTACCAACCGTCACGGATAACTTCAGCCGTAGCTTCAGGCATATTATGATATCCTTGCATAACATTTGGCCCTTTAATACAAAGCTCACCAATTTCTCCTTGTGGGACTTCTTGATTATTATTGTCAACCACTTTTACTGTTACTCCATCCAATGGTTTGCCGACAGATCCGGGCTTGTTGGCACCGGGTATGCCCATAAAGGTAGGAGCCTCCGACGGGCCGGACCCTTCCGTTAAGTCTATTCCGAATTTTTCCAGATAAGCGTTGTAGACTTCTCTTGGTAATGCAGAACCGCCGGTAACACAAATTCTTAAAGAAGAAATATCAAAGTCGCTCGTTTGGTCAAGTACTGAAAGCATAGCCGCATACATACCTGGTACTGCGGTCAAGAAAGAAATTTTTTTGTTAGTAATTTCACTTAGTACAGCATTAGGGTTAAATTGGGGATGAATTGTAGTGCTTATTCCCTGAGAAACAGGCATTAGTATATTAAAATATAAGGAAAAACCATGGGATAAGGGGATCACACATAATGCATGATCATTCTCCCGCAGTGGGAATCTTTTATTAAAACAATCTAGAATAAAAAGAGCATTGTTGTTAGAATAAAGAATTCCTTTAGCTTTACCGGTTGTGCCGGATGTATAGAGGCAAATACAACTTTCATTTCCTTTGATATCCAGATTTACAGGTTTAGACTCTTGGTCTTGCATCTCTTCTAACGGGATAATTCGGTTGCTTTTTATTCCCCCGGCTACAATGAAATGTTTTACTGAAGGAATAACATCCATAATCTCTTCAATTATTGGAAAACAATCTTGGGAAGTAAAAAAGTATTTAATGTCAGAATCCTGGATAAAGCTTTTAATCTCTTCTCCTTTATAAGCAGTATTTAGTGGAACAGCAACTCCGTTTGCTCTCACAACCCCAAAAAATACAGCGACAAAATCTAAACAATTACCAAAATAGATTCCAACTCTGTCTTGAGGTTGTAGACCTAATTCCAACAATTTAGAAGCAATGTTGTTAGCCTGTTGATCTAGTTGACGATATGTAATATTTTTTTTCCCAAAAGTAAAGGCTGTTTTGTCCGGTAATCTTTCGGCAGTTTCTCTAAGTATTGTACATAACAATTTTTATCCCCCTTATATTTTATCTTGTATAAGTTTAATTAAATCTCCTATTGTTTTAAGATTTAAGACATCTTCAGTTTCTATTTTTATTTTGAAAGTATCTTCAAAAACATTAATAAGTACGGGAATATCAAAAGAATCGGCACCTAAATCATCAACTAATTTTGTTTCTTCCGTTAATTCTCCTTCATAAATAAAATGTTCATCAATGATAGCCTTAATTTGATCTAGTAACATATTGATCATATCCTCCAAAAATAGTAGAAATATAGCTCTAAACAGATTATAATGGAATATATAGGAAAATAAAAGATAAAAAAATAAAAATATGCCAAGAACTTGATTATTTGGAACGAATATACAAAGGAGAATTGAATTGCAAGAAGATACTATTTATTATCCTTTAACAAATTCCCAAAAATCCATTATGATTATTGACCAATTTAATCCGCACAATAAATTTGTTTGGCAGGCTAATACCATAAAAATTTTAGGTAATATTGATTATCAAGTGTTGAACAAAGCCATAAATAATGTGATAAAACATAATGATATTTTTCAATGCCGCCTTACCAATCGATATAATGAAATAAAACAATATTTTGTACCTTTTGAAGAGAGTAAAATTGAATATAAAGATTTTAATTTTCCAGAGGGAATTGACAGTTATTACCAATGGATAAATCAAAAAAATAATCAAATGATGAACATATTTGATGAAAAATTATATTACTTTGCTATTATAAAATTCAGTAATACTCAAGGGGGATTCTATTTTAAATGTCATCATTTGATTTGTGATGCCTGGTCTTATGTCTTGTGTATCGGCCAGATTATAGAGACCTATAAAGCTTTAGTTCAAGGTAAAAATATTCAAATGCCTGCTTTTGCTTATTTGGATTATATAGCTAAAGAGCAAAAATATCTGCAATCAGAAAGATACTTAAGTGATAAAATCTATTGGAGCAATATCTTAGACAAGGTTCATGACCCAATTCTTATTGATCAAGGAAATCGAAACGGTTTTGCGGCAAAGAGAAAAACTATATCCCTGCCTTTGGAATGGCAAAATAAAATAAAGGAATTATGCGTAAGATTCCAAGTGTCACCATTCATCGTTTTTATGGCTCTGTTGGCAATTTACTTTATGAAAACAAAAGATAGAAAAACAGTGACCATAGGAGCCACAGTCTTAAATAGGATGACTTTAAAGGACAAAAGAACTGCCGGCCCTTTCTTTAATGATTTACCCTTTGTTATATGTTTAGACCCTTCCTTGGAATTCGATAAATATATAAAGGACTTAAACTCCCAATGGATGGAACTGTTACGCCATAGCAGTTATCCCTATATTAATATCCTAAAAGATTATCGCGAAAAGCATAAAGTTAAAGACAAGCTATTTGACGTAACTATTACTTTTGTTACTGCAATGTATCAATCTGAAATAGCAGATACAGAAATAAGTATTGAAAGATTTTTCAATGGAGAAGAGGTTAGTTCCCTCTGTATTGGGATTGAGGATCTAGAAGGAAGAGGTACTTATAACATTAATTATGATTATGCCTATGATCTCCTCACTGAAAAAGATATTAGCTTAATTCATTCTTCCCTTCTTAATATGTTGAACAACGTTTTAGAGAATCCCAGTCAAAAAATTAAAAGTATCAACATGCTATCTGCTCATGAGCAGGATAAAATTATAAATCAATTCAATAATAAAGATTATGATAAGAATGAAAACACTATTCTTGAAATGTTCTCCTTACAGGCGAGGCGGTATCCGGAAAAGACAGCGCTAATTTTTAATAATGAAGAACTAACTTATTGCGAGTTAGACTACAAATCTAATAAATTAGCCCGAGTTTTAATAAAAAAAGGAATACAAAATGAAGAAATTGTTGGGTTGGTAGTCCAACGCTCTTTTGATCTGGTGATTGGTATTCTTGGGATACTAAAAGCTGGGGCTGCTTATTTACCTATCGATCCGACTTATCCGGCAGACAGAATAAATTATATGCTAGAGGACAGCCGGTGCCGATTTATCATCCATAATTGTGAAATTCCTAGGAACATAGATTGTTCAGAAATTATTAAAATTAGGTTGGATTCAGATGAAATTGAAGAGGAAAGTATTGAAGAAATCTCTCCATATCCTAAAGCAGAAGACTTAGCCTATGTCATTTATACCTCAGGATCAACCGGGCGCCCTAAAGGAGTTATGATAGAACACCGGGCATTATCTCATTTTGTACAAGCAATTTCTCAAGAAATCGATTTGCAAGGGAAGACAATTATTTCTTTAACTACTTTATCATTCGATATTTTCTTTTTAGAAACTATCTTGCCAATTCTAATTGGAATGAAGGTTGTTATAGCCGGCCCCGAAGAAAAAGATAACCCGGCAATTCTGCCCAAGCTAATTAATGAATATAACATTGACATATTACAGGTTACTCCATCAAAGATGAGTATTATCCTTCTTAATCCTTCAGTGTTGAATAAGTTATCTCATATTCTAATAGGCGGTGAACCGCTTACCGAATCGCTGTTGAACAAAATCAAAGCTGTAACCAAAGCCAAAATTTACAATATGTACGGCCCAACAGAGGCAACGATATGGTCTTCTGTGAAAAGAATGGATAATTGTAATCAGATAACGATTGGTAGTCCGCTTAGTAATACAAAATACTATATATTAGATAAATATTTGCAGCCATTGCCTATTGGTATCATAGGAGAAATCTACATAGGGGGGGATAGCTTAGCCAGAGGATATTTAAATCGTTCAGATATAACTGCAGAGAGGTTTTTACCTAATCCCTTTATTCCAAATACAAGAATATACAAAACAGGAGATCTTGGGAGATGGCTGGAAAATGGGGAAATTGAGTTTATGGGAAGAAATGATAATCAAATTAAGATTCGCGGGTTTAGGATCGAAACCGGTGAAATTGAAAAATATTTGTTGGATATCAAAGACATCAAACAAGCAGTTGTAACAGTTATATCTGATAACGATAAAAAGATACTATGTGCGTACTATAGTGGAAAAAAACTAACAAAGACGGAATTGCGCAAAAGTTTAGCTTCTTTTTTACCGGAATACATGATACCAAACAAATTCGTGTGGTTAGAAAGTTTACCATTAACCCCTAACGGTAAAATTGACCGCCAAGCGCTTCCCCAAATTGATGAGGTGGCAATAGATTCCGTAGATTATTGCCCCCCTCGAAATAGTATAGAAATAACACTTGCTCAAACTTGGAGCAAAGTGTTGAACATACCGTTGATAGGGATAAATGATGACTTTTTTGCCTTAGGTGGAGACTCCTTGGATGTTCTAGAAACTTTAACCGCACTATTACCATATGAATGGGGCTTGTCAGCACAAGACTTTTACGAGTATCCCACAATTAAAAAACTGGCCGAATTTATTAATAAAAAATCTGAAAGTTTAAGA
>JAAYMU010000070.1 GCA_012521215.1 Peptococcaceae bacterium
TCATAAGAAAGTTAAATCATAAGAAAGTTAAATAAATCATTTAAGAAAAGCAAAATAAACCATTTTAGTATGTGCTTAGGACTTGAATAATATTCCTCATCATTCACAATATTTCTTTAAAGCTTCCAGATCTTTGATTTTAATCGCTGTACTGAAAAAATCGATTAGTCCTTCATCCCTCATTTTGCCTAGCTCCCGGGAAAGGGAAGGGCGGGTAGCATTAACAAATTCAGCCAGCTCGTTACGATTCAGAGTTAACTGAAAAGTGCTTTTACCGCCCTTTTCATATTCATCCAAAAGATAGGTAGCTATCTTACAGCGCAGGTTTTTCAGTGAGTGATACTCCACTTTTTTATTAAGGAGCAGTGCTCTGTTGGATACTATTTTGAGCATATTTAAAATTAGCTTTTGATGACAGTAACAGGCATTGCCACAACAACCTACAATTTTATCCGTTGAAAAAAACATTACGGCACAATCAGTATGAGCGCTTACGGTGACAGGCCATGTTTTTTGGTCCGAATAGGCGGCCATTTCCCCGAAAATTTCACCGGCCTCCAAGAGATTGATGATTACCCTGTTGCCGGAAGAAGTTTCTTTAGCTAAGGCTACCACTCCGCTTAAGACCACTCCAATTTGTTGTAATTCTTCACCTGCAATTTTTAGGTATTCATTTTTCTTATATTCTTCTGTTTTTATGTCCAGGCATCCCAGGATAGATTGGAGGTCACTTTGTTCAATACCTTCAAACAGAGGGCAGCCGGATAATACGTCCAACCATTTCTTCTCCATTTCCACTCCACCTTAAGGTATAAATCTTAGGCTAGATAATTTTTATGCTATATAATTCTCTATCCGGGGATGTTTTTCCTTTAACCCAGGAGGGGAGCAGAGGACCAACCGTCCCTCTATCCCTTTATTGGAGAAATTCTCCTCTGGGAGTAATAACAATACGCTGTATTTTTTCTTCAGTACCGTCTTGAGCATTAATATAGATCAGATAATCTTCACCATCTTTGTGCACACGGTATTCATAGCAAAAGGCTTCTGCGTATCCGGGCAGGGAAATTACCGCCATCCCGTTTTCTTTAATTTTTACATCTTGGCGCAGCTTGCTTTGAGCCTGCTTAGCTGTAATTTGCGGTTTTAAAGTTCTTTGGTGATGGAACAGCCAGTAGGGAGTAGCATCATAGCCAATAATCTGACCGTTGTCTTTGGTTACCACCAAACGGATTTTATCGGGATAAATCCGTACTTTATCTTGAACGTAAACAGCGTCCATTTGAATATAGCCGCCAAAGTCTTCTATCGCAGTGGCAATAAAGGACTTCCAGCCCATAGCTTGCAAAGTCTGAACAGCTTTAGCCGCCGCTTGCTCGGCACTCAGCTGCTGTAATCCTAGCGGCCGTTCATCTCTGAAAAAAATGATTACTCCTCCCCGTTTGCAGACATCGATAGATATATTTTCGGCAGTATAGGAATAACCCTCAAATACTCCGTTGGTAGGGGTGCTAAGTTTTAAATCAGTATTTTGATAACCGATAGCTTTTATAAACTCTTGGGCCGCCTGGCGGGCCTCTTCTTCTTTCACCTTCAAGTCGGGTAAACCAAGAGGTTCGGGGACAGCATGGGTATCAGTCTGACCGCTATAAGTGAAAGGAGGCAGTTTCTGGAGAGAAGCGTCAAGCTGTTCAAGGCTGGCCCTTAAGGAAGAGGGCTCTTTTACTCCATCTTCCTTGGCTTGGGTTGCGACCGCAGCAGTTTGCGCCCCGGGCATCCAAGCCGGTGAAGGTTTGTCTACCCAAACAATATTGCTGGTTTGGAGATTAACGGCTACCTCTTGAATTTTGCGGTTGACCTCAATAAGCCGGTCATGCATGGCTGCCAGAGTCTCTTCTTGTTCCGGGCCGGGTTGATCCCCTTTAACAATTTGTTGGGACAAAGATCTAGAAAAATCTCCTATTTGATTTAAGAATTGGTCCACATAAGCCAGCCCCACCTCTTCAGCGGGCAAAAGCGAAAGATCCTTTACGGTGATTTCACTTTGCAGGGAAGTTTGGCCTAAATAATACAGTTGTTGCAAAGGAGTAGAGGCTACTCTACTTTTGGCCAGATTGGTTTCCAAACTGTCAAGGTTGGAGACAAAATCACTAAAGGAACGTTGGTTTTGATTCTCGGAAGCGGTCCTAAAATCAGCTGCCCGCCGATTTTCCCCAAAACCCCAAAGTAAAGAGAAAACCAGCAGCACTGCCAGGGTTGTTATCCAAAAATTTTTATTTCTCATACTTTATCCCTCTCACAGTTTAATTTATCCGTTTATTAAACTTATCCGCTTAGCGTGCAAATATATGATTGCCGATCTGAATTATCTGGGGACGTGACCAGATATACATACTCGTAGTCTTAGCAGGATTGAAAAAAAACAAGGCACCATAAGAGGGGTCCGTCCCGGCTAAAGCTTCATTGGCTGCTTTGATAGCTGAAGACACCGGTTCTTTCCAAATCTGGCCGTTGGCAACCGGTGAAAAAGCTCCCGGCTGATAAATTACATCGGGAATTGAGTTCGGGAACTGTGGGCTTTTGACTCGGTTTAAGACCACCGCTGCTACCGCGACTTGCCCCCTGTAAGGCTCACCTTTTGCTTCAGCACTAACTAACCGAGCCAAAAGATTGACATCAGAATTTTTGTAGCCTACGGCCTTGCCACCGGTGGTAACAGTTTGGCCGGTTAAACGTTTTAGTTCCCGAACGGTATTTTTTCCAACTAATCCGTCAACAGCCAAACCGTGTTCTTTTTGGAAGAGACGGACCGCAGACTCAGTTTGCCGCCCAAAAATTCCATCAATAGGGCCAACCACATAACCAAGCATTTGCAGTCGTTTCTGTAATTCGGTTACCTCCGGCCCTCTGGATCCCCTGGCCAGGAGTCTGTCGCCTAGGGCGGCGTAGCTTAGGGAGGAAACAACCAGCAAAACAGCAAGAAAAATTACACCTAGTAATAATGCTTTACGGGAATGTAAGGACATATAATCACCTCTAGATGTTTTTATTTTTATTGGTTAGTGTGGCTCACGAGCGAAGAATTATGCCTTTTTTTATCCCCCTTACCATTTTGCAGCAATTTTTTATTAAGTACGCACCCAAAAGAAATATACACTTAAAATGTTCATAGGAAGATTGTATAATTGTATCGGAAAGGCAATTAATATTTCCTTGAAAAATAAAGGGAGAGAAGGATAGAAGATGTTGATTATCGGCCTAAATGGCAGCCCCATTACTAGCGGCAACACCAAGTTTTTGCTGGAGGAAACTCTTAAAAAAATTAATGATTTAGGAGCGAATACTGAAATTCTGGACATAGCTCAATTGTTAAACAGTGCCAAACATCCTTTTTGTACGGTCTGCACCAGTCCCTGTGCCGCTGTCTGTTATAAGGGCACAGCTTTAGAAGAAGCATTTAACCTTCTTAAAAAAGCAGATGGAATAATCGTAGGTTCTCCGGTTTATTTTGGCAGTATAACCGGCCAGACTAAAGCTTTCTTTGACAAAACCCGTCAATTAAGAGCGGAGAAAAGCCTATGCAATACGGTAGGTGCAGGGATAACAGTCGGTAATGCCAAATATGGCGGACAGCAGTTGGCCATTCGGGCCCTACATGACATTATGCTTGTCCATGGAATGATTATTGTCGGCGACGGTTATCGAGAAGATGACTGTGGGTACCATGGAGTTAGTGCCCAAAAATTGGCTCAGGAAGACAGTTATGCTTTGAAAAGGACCGGCATACTGGCTAAAAGAATGGTAGAAGTTTGCGAGGCTACTGCCTCCCTACGTCGATAGGAAGACAGAAGCGGAAATCAAGAGTCGGACTTACTCCATAAGAAAGCCCCACAATTTAGAATGGTATGCTCCTCCTTGTAGTTGGGGGAGCATATTGAATTTGTGGGGTTTCTTTTTTAACATTTTAAGTTCATAAAATAACCAAGAATGGAAGAGAATAAGATATTGAGCAATAATGAATGAGGGTAGTTTGGTGACTTATGCTAAAAGAATTGTGGCCCAACCCTAAAGCACAGCAAAAACAGCTAATATTGGTTAGCTATGATGAGAATCTTAAAGCCCTGCGTCAAGTTTTTAATCTATGTTCAGATATTGTTTTTCATGAATTTATTATCAATTCCGAACATCCCCTTAGGGCTTTTATTCTCTATGCCTCCCCCTTATGTGATTACCAAATAATATGCGAACAATTGCTCAAGAGTGTTTTGATGAGCAACGGTCCAAAGGGGGTTAAAATTACTAAGGCCAACGCCATTGAAGTTTTAAAAGAAAAACTGATTAGTTTAGCGGAGGTTGTGGTTGCTAACAACCTGAAGGAAATTGAGGATAAGGTTTTGCAGGGCTATGCAGCCCTGTTGATCGAAGGCTCGCCCCTAGCCATAATCGTCAATGTTAAGGGCGGGGACAAAAGAGCGATAAACGAACCCGACAGTGAACCCAGTATAAGGGGCCCTAAAGATGGATTTGTCGAGGACTTTGAAACTAATATGACTTTAATTCGCAGGCGCTTAAAAACCAGCCGCTTTAAATCAATAATCATGGAAAAAGGAGAATTAACAAAAACTAAAATCGCAGTTTGTTATATGGAAGGTGTTGCCAATCCGAAGGTAGTTGAGGAGGTTAAGCAGCGTATTGCCAGGATTAATAGCGATAGTATCCTGGAAGGAAATTATATAGAAGAAATGATTATGGACGAAAAATTTTCCCTATTTCCACTTATTCAGTATACTGAGCGGCCCGACAAGGCCTGCTCATCAATACTTCAGGGACGGGTAGTTATTTTAATCGAAAATTCGAACATGCCGCTTATTGTGCCTTCTACCTTTACCACTATGCTCCAAGCAGCGGAAGACTATTATCACAATTCCATTGCGGCCAGTGCGATCCGAATTTTACGCATAATTGCTTTAAATTTGGCCTTATTATTGCCGGCGGTTACCGTTGCGGTTTTTTCTTTTCACCAGGAGCTGCTACCCCCGGAATTGATCAGTACCGTTTCCGGTGCTCGTCAAGGTCTGCCCTTGTCCATCGCTTTGGAAATTATACTTTTCGAATTTACCTTTGAACTTTTACGGGAAGCAGGGATTCGTTTGCCCAAAAAAATCGGCGAAGCCATCAGCACCGTAGGTGGTCTGGTCATCGGCCAGGCAGCAGTAAATGCCGGAATAGTATCCCCCATTTCCGTGATCGTAGTTGCTATTACCGCCATTGCTTCTTTTTCTGTTCCCAATTTTGAGGCCGGTATTTCTTTAAGATTTTTGCGTTTCTCATTAATTCTTGCAGCCAGTTTGCTTGGTGGTATCGGTATTATGTTCGGTCTCATGGGTATTTTGATCCACCTCTGCAGCTTGCGTTCCTTTGGGGTTCCTTACCTGGCACCCTTTGCTCCCCTTGTTCTCAGGGATTTAAAGGATAGTATAATCCGTGCCCCCTGGTGGTTCCTAACCACAAGGCCGCGAACCAACAGAGCGCTTGATGTGATTAGACAAGGGGACTCTCAAGGCCCGCGTAAGCCCAAGAAAGGAGGGGGCCAGTCATAAATCCGGAGAAGATTTCAGCAACTCAATTAGCCATGCTTATGTTCGTGGTAATTATGTCCACCGGTGTCTTAGTTGTACCCAGTATCACGATAGAAAGGGCTGAACAATCTGCCTGGTTTGCAGCTCTGCTTTCCTTGCCCGTAGCTTTGATTTCCTTGGGCTTGGCCAATGCCCTAGGTAAAAGGTTTCCCCGGAAAACCCTGGCTCAGTATTGCGAGACCCTCCTGGGTAAATACTTAGGCAAGCTAGCGGCTTTTGGTTTTCTAATGTTTCTTTTTGCGGTCAGTATTATAGTGACCAGAGAGTTTTCAGATTATATTAATATTATGTTAATGCCGGAAACACCGATAATACTTTTAAATGTAATCTTGCTCGTAATTGCAATTTATGCTGCCGTAAAGGGCCTGGAGGTTATTGCCAGGATTGCCCAGTTTATTCTGCCCCTATTTTTGGGATCAATCATCATTATAGCTAGCTTGGCCTTATTTGATGCCAAGCTAGGGGAACTTCTCCCGTTTATGGAGCATGGGCTGGTGCCTGTAATAAGCGGCGCTACTCTGCCGGCTACCTTGATAGGTCAGATTATTATCGTAACCATGCTCTTTCCCATGATCAGAACCCCTCAGAAAGTAGCAAAGGCGGGAATAGTAGCTTTAGTATGTAGTGGAATATTTCTAACCTTGCTTACTGTTATCTCTATAGCCGCTTTTGGCCCCAAATTGCCCGGAGATTTGCTTTTCCCCTTTGTCACTCTGGCTAGGTATATTAAGTTTGTCACGGTTCAAAGGTTGGAGTTTTTAGTGGTTTTTATCTGGGTATCCGGAATCGTAGTTAAAGTTTCCATTTTCCTTTATCTGGAGAGTGTTGCCATCATGCAAATTTTTGCCCTCAAGAACAAAGCAATAATATTTGGCTTATTATTTATGGTCCATACTGTTTTAGCAACTTTACCCTTCAGCAATCCTCAGGAAACAAACTTGGTATTGACTAAATTTTGGCCCTTGATAAGTTTTGTCTTTGAACTGGTGGTTCCTGCCGGGCTATTGTTTATAGCTCTACTTAAAGGACAAAAGGTGGTTTTAAGAAAGTGACAAGAAAAAGCCGCGTTTTAGCCCAATGTTTTATACTGCCTTTTATTCTCAGCTCACTTGTTTGGTGTTCAGGCTGCTGGAGCAGTAAAGAGGTTGAAGATCTGGCTTTGGTAACCCTGGTAGGAATGGACTTAAGGATAGAAAACGGGCAAGAAATCTGGAAAGCTTCAGCCTTAGTTTTATGCCCGCAAAGTCAGACCCAGGGCGAACAAGCCGGCCAAGAAAGCCGGGAAAGATATTATGAAGGGGAAGGGCCCACTCCTCAGACCGCTATTCTTGCCTATTCCAGGGCTATGTCTCGTACTCCCTTTTATGGTTATATCAGCGGGTATATAATTGGGGAAACTGTAGCCCAAGAAAACCTTATTCATTTTGTAGAAAGCGCTTCCAGATATTGGCAGACACGCCCTAGGAATGTCTATTTTTTAGCCCGTGGCCAGGCCAGCGAGGTCTTAAAAGCCGGGGGATCGTTGGACAACAGGCTGTCTATCGAATTAACGGAATTTACGGATCACCGGGCAACTGCAACCGGGCGGTCCATCGGCGTTTATCGCTATGAATTTGAAAAATGGCTGGCCAGTAATGACCGAGATGCGGTTCTCGGTGTTATTCAAACCGTACCGGCTAGCGAAGCGAGCTATAAGCCGGGAAAGGATCAGGGGGAAGAAGCTCAGGGGGGTAATGAATCCGGCAGCAAACAGAACAATTCAGCAAGTAGTGAAGAAAGCAATAGCACTCAGGAAAATCTTGTAGAAGGAATTGGGGTGTTTCGGGATGATAAACTGGTCGGCTATTTGAACCGGGAAGAAACCGAAGGCTGCTTATTGATTTCCCGCCAAATTACCAAAGGGGAAATGGCGATTGCAGTAGAGCATGACAATCAGCTGTTTACTTATTTCCTATTCAAGTCTAAAAGCAAAATCAAACCCCTTGTGAATAACGGTCGGATTTCCTATCAGGTCATTATTCAAACTGCGGGCGGAGTGAACGACCAGCCTGGTTTTACCTTAGGGGTTAAGGAAATTCGAGAATTAGAAACAGCTGTGGGCGAACAGCTTAAAGCTAAAGCACTGGCCGCTATAGAAAAAGCCAAAGAATACGATTCCGATTTTCTTGGTTTTTCACAGGCTCTGCATCGCAGCAAACCCAAGGTATGGAAAAGCTTCGGTAGCAACTGGCGACAGGCTTTTACTACGGCGGATATTGAGGTTATTGTCAAAGCCCAAATTACAAAGACCGGCAAACTAGGGGATAAGCTGGAAGTAAAAAGGGCTTCCGAATAAGAATTAAGAAATATAATCAAAAAATAAAATAAAAAAAGAAGCTTCTGTATGCAAAACGAGAAGCTTCTTATTCTTAATAGAAAATTAACGAGATTTTTTATTTTTCCTTAAGCTTTCCCTAGCCAGATTATACTTTAGCTCCAGATCTCTGAGTTTATTGATCAAGGCTTCTTTTTGCTCTTCCGTGTGAGTGCCTAATTCCAATTCTTGTTTAACGTTAGCCATTTCTTTTAAAAGGCTTGCTTCCACAGGCAGGTAGCCCGAATTGCGCAGCACGGAGTAAGCCGGTCTCATCTCCGGAGGAACCATATCCAAGTAAGCCAAATCTAACGGCTTGCCTTGTCCGGGAAGATTATCTAATTCGCCGTTTTTTATAGCTTCTTCAATTTTGGCCAGGGCAATCTTGGCGAAAATATTAAACGTCATCCCACTATACCTTAATACTTTCTTAATGCTTTTTTATTCTTTTCCTATTCTTTTCTATTACTTTTTACTTTAGCCTTATTGTAGCATACAAAGATCTTATTCTTTCTTATACATTTTTTATGCCAAAAAACTAAATAATAACTAGGTAATCAATAATGACAAGCAATACTCAGGAGGAAACACAATGTCTATAAAAATGTCGACCATGGATGGAAACGAGGCCGCAGCCTATTCTTCATATGCCTTAACCGAAGTTGCAGCTATATACCCGATAACCCCTTCCTCACCGATGGCTGAAAATGTTGATGAATGGTCTGCCCATGGGGTAAAAAACCTATTCGGCCAGCAGGTGAAAGTGGTGGAAATGGAATCCGAAGCCGGAGCAGCCGGAACGGTCCATGGTTCTTTGGTCTCAGGAGCTCTGACCACTACCTACACCGCCTCCCAAGGTTTATTGCTCATGATTCCGACTATGTATAAAATTGCGGGGGAACTTTTGCCTTGTGTTTTTCATGTCAGTGCCAGGGCTTTGGCCACCCACGCTCTTTCCATTTTTGGGGATCATCAGGACGTGATGGCTTGTCGGCAAACAGGTTTTGCCTTGCTGTCCTCTACCAATGTCCAGGAGGCTTTGGACTTGGGTTATGTAGCTCATTTAGCTACCCTGAAAGCCAGAATTCCCTTTTTGCATTTCTTCGACGGCTTCCGGACTTCCCATGAATACCAAAAAATTGAAGTCCTTGATCAGGAAACAATCCGGCCCTTGGTGGATTTTCAGGGTATTGAGAATTTCCGAAACAACAGCTTGAGTCCGGAACATCCGGTGTTAAAAGGTACCGCCCAAAATCCCGATGTTTATTTCCAAATGCGAGAAGCAGCTAACCCTTTTTACGCTGAGGTACCGGATATTGTAGAACAAACCATGCGCGATATAGAGAAAATCACAGGCCGGGTGTATCACCCTTTTAATTATTACGGAGCCGAAGATGCTGAATATGTTATTGTGGCCATGGGGTCGGTCTGCGATACCATTGAGGAAACCGTCGATTACCTCCGGTCTAAAGGAGAGAAAGTGGGAGTTGTGATTGTCCATCTTTACCGACCCTTTTCCGCGAAACATTTCTTTGCGGTCTGTCCCCCAACAGTAAAAAGAATCGCAGTTCTCGATAGAACCAAAGAACCCGGGGCTCCCGGGGAACCTCTCTATCTTGATATCGTCGAGTTATTCAGTAATCATACTGCTAAGCCGTTAATTGTCGGTGGCCGATACGGTTTGGGCTCCAAAGATACTACACCTTCCCAGATTATAGCGGTTTTTGACAATCTCAAGCAACAAAATCCTATAAACTATTTTACCATCGGTATTGTGGACGATGTAGCCCATACCTCCCTGCCGGAGGAAGAAATTGTGGATACCACTCCTTCCGGCACAGTAAGTTGCAAATTCTGGGGGTTAGGCTCGGACGGCACAGTAGGGGCTAATAAATCCGCGGTTAAGATTATTGGGGACAATACGGATCTTTATGTACAGGCTTACTTCTCTTATGATAGTAAAAAATCAGGAGGGACTACGGTATCTCATCTCCGTTTCGGCCCTAAGCCGATAAAATCGCGGTATTTGGTGTATAACGCCGATTATATAGCTTGTCACAACCAGTCATTTATTAACCAGTATAATCTGGTTAAGGGGCTTAAAAAGAACGGCACCTTTGTTCTCAATTGTCCCTGGACACCGGAGGAACTGGAAGAACACCTGCCGGTACCTTTAAAAAGATATTTGGCTCAAAACAATATTTCCTTTTACATTATCGATGCTGTAGGCATAGCTCAAGAACTGGGCCTTGGTTCAAGAATAAATATGGTTATGCAGGCAGCCTTCTTTAAACTTGCCAACATAATTCCAATCGAAGACGCCGTTGATTATCTAAAAAAGTCTATCGAGCAAGCTTATGGCCGTAAGGGAGAAAAAATTGTTAACATGAACAAAGCTGCGGTTGACCGCGCACTTACCGGACTGGTAAAAGTAGAAATACCTGAATCTTGGGCTAACTTACAGCATGAGACCTCAAATACCACGGACAGCTTCACCAAAGAAAAGCTTAAACAAGTACCCGATTTTATCTCCAAAATCCATGAGCCTATTATGCGCTATGAAGGGGATGAACTACCGGTCAGCACTTTTAAAGGAATAGAAGACGGCCGGGCTCCCTTAGGCACTACAGCTTATGAAAAACGCGGTATTGCTGTCTTTATCCCTGAATGGCAAATCGACAAATGCATTCAGTGCAACCAATGTTCCTATATCTGTCCTCATGCCACTATCCGGCCTTTCCTTTTAGACCAGGAGGAAAAAGATAATGCTCCGGACACCTTTAAAACCAAAAAAGCCATTGGCAAAGGGCTGGAACAACTTCATTACCGTATTCAGGTCGATCCGCTGGATTGTACAGGTTGCATGAACTGTGCCGATATTTGTCCTGCTCCAGGTAAAGCCCTGGTTATGAAACCGGCAGTCCAAGAAATTGAGATGGAAGCAGAAAATTGGGAATATGCTTTGAGTATTAAACCTAAAGAAGACAAGATTAGCCGCTTCACCCTCAAAGGGAGTCAATTTGTCCGGCCCCTTTTAGAATTTAGCGGGGCCTGTCCGGGCTGTGGGGAAACCCCTTATGTTAAACTTCTGACCCAGCTCTTTGGGGAACGCATGATGATAGCTAACGCCACGGGCTGTTCCTCCATTTGGGGGGGGAGTTTCCCTTCCATCCCCTATAGTACCACGGCCGGAGGCAGAGGACCCGCTTGGGCTAACTCCCTTTTCGAAAATAATGCTGAATACGGTTACGGTATGTATCTAGGCGTCAACCAACTGCGGGAGAAGTTAGCCCAGCTCATGAAACGAGCTTTAAGCATGGAGCTTGATGACTCCCTAAAAAAAGCCTTTGCAAAGTGGTTAGAAGTTTATGACGATGGTGAGTTATCCGAACAAGCCTCTCAGCAGGTTCTGCAGATACTTCATCATCATTCGCAAGCTAACAACCCTGTCCTTGATGAAATAATTAAGTACAAGGATTATTTAGTAAAACCTTCTGTCTGGGCCATAGGCGGTGACGGTTGGGCTTACGATATTGGTTATAATGGGGTTGACCATGTTTTGGCCTCCGGCGACGATATTAACATGTTGGTCCTGGACACCGAGGTATACTCTAACACGGGCGGACAGGCTTCCAAGGCTACCCAGACCGCCGCCATTGCCAAATTTGCTGCCGCCGGCAAAAGAATTCGTAAAAAAGATTTGGGCTTGATGGCTATAAGCTATGGCTATGTGTATGTGGCCCAAATTGCTATGGGCGCCAATATGCAACAGACCATAAAAGCCATAACAGAAGCCGAAAAATACAAAGGACCGTCACTTATCATTGCTTACTCCACTTGCTTTAACCATGGCATTAAAAACGGTATGGGTACCAGCCTGCGTCAGCAAAAAAATGCAGTGGAAGCGGGATACTGGCATCTTTACAGGTATAACCCCGATTTGCAAAAAGAGGGCAAGAATCCATTCATGCTGGATTCCAAGGAACCAAAAACAAATTTCCAAGAATTCCTGCAAAGCGAAGTCCGCTATTCCTCTCTAAAAACTGTTTTCCCTGAAATAGCCGAGGATTTGTTTGTCGCTGCGGAAGAGCACGCCCGCATCCGCTATGAAACTTATCGCCGCCTGGCGGAAGGTATGAAAGTGTAAAAAA
>JAAYMU010000071.1 GCA_012521215.1 Peptococcaceae bacterium
CCATTTTGAATATTGGCAAAAGGACTTGGGCTTCCCAGTTCCTTAAGTCAGTGAGGGATGCTTAAAGTAGCAGGTAAACAGGAGATTACTTTTATTTTTAAAACCCATAGTATCTTGACGCTATCTGGGAGCCCTATTTCCTTGACACAATAAAAATAAGTAGGGTATAATTTTGTATGGTTTATTTATGTGTTTAATCGTTTTTATTTTTTGTGTAGCAACTAAGGGGGTGTATACTTTGAAGAGGACATATCAACCAAAAACCCGTCGCCATAAAACAGTTCACGGATTTTTAGCAAGAATGAAAACAAACGGTGGAAGAAATGTAATAAAAAGACGTCGTTTAAAAGGTCGTAAAAAGTTAACTGTTTAGGGCCGCATTTTTGTGGCCTTTTTTGTACTGAGTGATAACTCTGTGGTTTATAGGAGGGCGATATGCTGCCCAGAGCTTACCGAATGTCAAAAAAGTCTAACTTTGAGAGAGTATTTACCTGCGGCAAAAGTTATGCCTCAAGATATGTTGTAATATACATTTTTAAAGGACTCTCTTTTAAATTTGGTTTTATTGCTTCCAAAAAAATAGGTAATGCAGTGAAACGCAACCGAGCAAAAAGACTGATGCGAGAGGCTTTACGGTTAAATATAGATAAATTAAAAACAGAATGTCAGATGATTTTTATTGCACGCAGCTATATTAATAATGCTTCCTTGCATGAAGTTGAAAACTCAATGATTAATATATGGAAAAAAGCGGGAATATTATATGAAGACTGTAGTTAAAATATGTACAGTTTTACTTATTGGCCTAATCACCATTTATCAGAAGTTCATTTCACCTACATTACCTAGGAGTTGTAGGTTTTATCCGACTTGTTCCGAATATGCCATTCAGGCAATTAATAAATATGGTATACTAAAGGGGACAGGAAAGGCCATAATAAGATTGTTAAAGTGCCATCCATTTCACCCCGGCGGATATGATCCTGTTTAAGGAGGGTTTTTGTGAGTACTCTTATTCAAGGAATGACTTCGATTTTAGAGCTATTGTTTAATTTTTCTTCTGCAATTGGTCTTCCCTATTGGGGTGTGGCTATTATCTTATTTACTATAATCATTAAGATTTTGCTTTATCCATTGCAAGTTAAACAAATGGTTTCCATGCGGAAGATTACTGAGTTACAGCCAAAAGTCAGAGAGATTCAGAAAAAGTATGGCTATGATAAACAGAAAATGAATATGAAAGTTATGGAATTATACAGTCAAGAAAAGGCAAGCCCTTATGCAGGATGTCTGCCGCTTCTTATTCAACTTCCTATTTTATTGATTTTTTACAGAGCCTTATATAATCTGACAGCGCGGGCCAGCAACGATCCGAGCTTTCAATTTTTAGGCTTTAATATTACGGAAACCTATGGTTTTACATTGGATTACCATTTGTTATTACCGATTATTGCTGGAGTTACAACTTACTTTATGACTAAAGTATCTATGGCTAACTCACCTAAGCCTGTAGTAGCGAATGATAAAAAGAAAGACAATATAGCTGCTAGTGCGGAACAAACACAAAAAATCATGCTATATGTCATGCCCTTATTTATGGCCTATATCGTATTATCCTTACCTTCAGGACTTGGTATTTATATTGTAACTATGAATATCGTCTCTATCTTGCAAACAATATATATCTATAAAGTATTATTTAAAAGAGAAGAAAAGAAGGCAAAGTTAAAGGCCGAACAATAATGTTTGGTACTGGAGGATTACATAATGAATGTCATTGAAAAAACCGGTAGGACAACGGAAGAGGCAATTGAGGCTTGTTTGAAAGAGCTTGGTGTAGCAAGGGACCAAGTGGTGGTCGAAATACTGGAGGAACCAGGAAAAAGAGGCTTGTTCGGGATCTTTGGTAATAGACCGGCCAAAGTAAAAGTTAAATTAGATGATGATCCTGCTTCATTAGCTTGTAAATTTTTAAAAAAGCTGATTAAGGCTATGGATGTTAAAGCCGATTTTGAAGTTTTTCACCGCAAAGACCATATTTTGATTAATATTACAGGGTCTGATTTAGGAATATTAATTGGTCGTCGAGGAGATACTTTGGAAGCAATTCAATTTTTGACTAATTTGGCTATCGGTAGAAGGGTATCTAATAAAACAAGGATAATTATTGATGTGGAAGGTTATAGAAAACGAAGAGAAGAGACTTTAATCAAATTGGCCAAAAGATTAGCTGAAAAAGTTAAGCGCACCGGAAATCGTGTAGTTTTAGAGCCAATGACACCTCATGAAAGAAGAATCATCCATACGGCCTTACAAAATGAATGGAAAATAGCAACTTTTAGCGAAGGAGAAGAACCACACCGAAGAGTAGTTATTTCTTTAAAACGCACTAATAAGGATGTTTCTTAAAAGGGGATCACCCCTTTTTTATAATTCAGATATTTAATATAATCTTTGATATTAGTAATCTTCATACTCGGAGAGGTATTGCTATGGAGAATACAATTGTAGCTTTAGCTACGCCCCCTGGAGAGGGTGCTGTTCATATTGTTCGTCTAAGTGGTAAAGATGCTTTTAGAATCGGTAAGGCTTGCTTTGAACCTAAAAATCGTGAAAAATGGCAAGCCGACACTACTTATACCCTACATTATGGTTGGTTTTTAGACGGTGATAAAAAAATTGATCAAGTATTAGTTGCTAGGATGAAAGGGCCTTTTTCTTATACCGGGGAAGATGTGCTGGAGATAAGCTGTCATGGGGGGATGCTCCCCGCCAGAAGAATTATTGAGGCCTGTCTTCACCAAGGGGCACGTTTAGCTGAACCCGGAGAATTTAGTAAAAGAGCCTTCCTAAACGGTAAAATGGATTTGATACAAGCTGAGGCGATTGTTGACTTAATATCTGCTCGCACGGGATTAGCTGCAGATTTAGCTTTAACTCAGCTAAGAGGTACCCTTTCTCAAAAAATCGACGAAATTCGACAAGATATTTTAGATATATTATCTTTTATTGAAGCTACAATAGACTTTCCTGAAGATGAAGTTGATGACCTCGCCCAAACTGAATTAGCAGAGAGAATAATGAAAGCCAAAGAAAAGGCAGTTGAAATTCTTAAAGGAAGTAAAACGGGGAAAATTATCAGAGAAGGTTTGCTAACTGTTATTGCGGGAAGGCCTAATGTTGGCAAGTCAAGCTTACTTAATGCCTTTGTAGAAGAGGAAAGAGCAATTGTTACAGATATTCCCGGTACAACGAGAGATGAAATTCATGAATATATTAAAGTAGGGGATGTTCTTTTACATTTGATAGATACAGCAGGTATAAGAGACAGCGAGGACCCAGTAGAGATGATCGGCATTGAAAGGGCTTGGAAAGCTTTAAATATGGCAGATGTAATTCTCTTGCTTCTTGACGTTACTGAATACAATGCCCATCGCTTTACTAAGGAAGAGCAACTCATTCTGGAAGAATATGCTGAAAAAACTATTGTACTCATCAATAAAGTGGACTTAATTCCAGGTTATAAATTTGATGCTTCTTACCTTGGTCAAGAAGTCTTTGCCTTGCCCTTTTCAGTAAAGAACAGGCTGGGGTTTGAAGAACTAAAAGACGAGATTTTACGACGTGTGTATGAAGGGAACTCATCTATCTCCGCAAAACCTCTTCTTTCTAATATTCGTCAGATAAATGCTTTAGAAAAATGTATAAAATCTTTAGAAAAAGCACAGGAAGCAGTATACGCTGATGTGCCTTTTGACTTGGTATCAATCGATGTTCGTTCTTCCTTAGAAGAGATTTCTTTGATAACCGGTCATAACGTACAAGAAGATTTACTTAATAATATCTTTAGCAGATTTTGTATAGGGAAGTAGGTTTATGGTGAAATACTTTGCAGGAAAATATGATGTCATAGTTGTTGGGGCGGGGCATGCCGGCTGTGAAGCTGCTCTGGCTGCAGCGCGCATGGGCTGTGAAACTCTGCTCATAACTAATAATATAGATAGAATTGCCCATTTACCGTGTAATCCTTCAATCGGAGGACCGGCTAAAGGACATCTGGTCAGAGAAATCGATGCTTTAGGCGGGCAAATGGCTATTGTTGCCGATCACGCTTCTCTTCAGGTTAGAACTTTAAATACCGGTAAAGGGCCGGCAGTGCAAGCCTTACGTATGCAGTTGGATAAACGACAGTATCATTATAGGATGCAGGGGGAACTTTTTAAACAAGACGGCTTAACTTTGATTGAGGCTTTAGTAGAAGAACTAGAAGTTGAGAATAATAAGGTTACGGGCGTTGTTACTAGAACCGGCGGAAGATTTGAAGCAGAAAGTATTGTCTTAACCAGCGGTACTTACCTAAGAGGAAGAATTATTATCGGGGAAGCAGTTTATGAAGGTGGACCTGGTGGCGATATTACATCTACTGCTCTATCTGAAAATCTAAAGCAATTAGGCTTAGATTTAGGGCGTTTTAAAACAGGCACTTCTCCGAGAATACTTAAAAGTTCTGTCGATTTTGATAAGTTTGTTATTCAACCCGGAGATCCAGCACCTAAAAAGTTTTCTTTTCTACCCACGGAAAGCATTTTTTGGGGAAAAGATCCATCTAAGCAGATGCCGTGTTGGTTAGGTTATACTACGAAAGAAACACATGAAGTTATTAGGAATAACCTGCATCGTGCTCCACTTTACACTGGCGTGGTGGAAGGTATTGGACCGCGATATTGTCCCTCACTTGAAGATAAAATAGTGCGCTTTCCACAGCGAGAAGCCCATCAAATTTTTCTTGAGCCGGAAGGTGCCAATAGCGAAGAACTTTATGCAGCTGGAGTGTCTACAAGTTTACCGGTAGAAATACAGTATATGATTTTAAAGAGTATACCGGGCTTAGAAAAGGCTAAAATATTAAGGCCCGGCTATGCTATTGAATATGATTTTGTTAAACCTTATCAGTTATCTCTTAGTTTAGAAGTAAGATCATTGCCCGGTCTTTTTACCGCCGGACAACTTAACGGTACGTCAGGGTATGAAGAAGCTGCGGCTCAAGGCTTATATGCCGGTATCAATGCCGCTTTGAAGGTTAAGGGTCAGCCTCCCTTCGTTTTAAAACGTTCTGACGGCTATATGGGTGTTATGATTGACGACTTGATTAATAAAGAGAATACTGAACCTTATCGATTACTTACCTCCAGAGCTGAATATCGACTTTTGTTAAGGCAGGATAATGCGGACCTTAGGCTTACGGAAAAGGGAAGACAGATAGGATTGGTTGATGATAACAGATGGAGGATATTTAATACTAAACTGGAGCAACTGGAAAATATTAAAAAAATATGGCGCACGACTGTTTTCAGCACCAAAGATTCTGTTGTGCAGGTAGTTTTAGAAAGCATAGGATCCTCTCCCCTGCGTAGTAGTATTCGAGCTGAAAATTTAATAAAAAGACCGGAAATCACTGTTGAACATCTTCAAAAGTTAATCCCTGAAATGTGTCAGTATAATAGCGAAGTTTTACAAGAAGCTGTAATTCAATTAAAATACCAGGGCTATATTGATAAGCAAAAAGAAGAAGTAGAAAAATTTATTAAATTAGAGGAAAAAGAGCTGCCTGCCGATTTAAATTATGACAAAATCCGTGGCTTATCAAACGAAGCTAAGCAGAGGCTGAAGGAAGTAAATCCTTTGAATATAGGACAGGCTTCCAGAATAAGCGGTGTCAATCCTACAGATATTTCGGTTCTACTTATTTATTTAGAACAAAGGAAAAGGGGTATGGCAGATGCCGGATCAAGATCAACAAATTAGTCGGCATATTGATGTTTTAAAAAATATGGCTATGGCTAATTGGGATTTACATCTTAATGAAATTCAATTGAGCCAGCTTACTGCTTATACGGTCATGCTCTTAGATTGGAATAAAAAAATTAATCTAACTGCCATAACAGATCCGGCGCAAATTATGATAAAACATTTCCTTGATTCTATGGTTTTTGTTAAAAAGTTGGATTATTTTTATCCTCAGAAGAAACTTCTGTTGGCTGATATAGGGACCGGCGCCGGTTTTCCCGGAATTCCAATTAAGATTCTCCGGCCACAGATTAATATAACCTTAATTGATTCTTTGGCTAAAAGAATTAGTTATTTGGATCACGTTATCGAAGCCTTAAATTTAAAAGGTATTAAAGCAATACACGCTCGGGCTGAAGATATTGGCAGGGATCAAGAGCATAGGGAATGCTATGATGTTGTTGTGGCCAGGGCTGTAGCAGAATTCCCAGTGTTACTGGAGTACTGTACTCCTTTGTTAAAGATCGGAGGCCGATTTATAGCGGCAAAAGGCCTTGACCCGGAAAAGGAAATTTTGTTAGCAAAAAATGCCCTCAATGTGCTCAATTGTCAAATTGAGCTATATGAAAATTATAAATTAGCTGAAGGTGCAGATCATCGCTCTCTAATTATTGTGAGAAAAACTGGTCAAACCTTAGCTCAATATCCCAGGAAGCCTGGAAAACCAAAGAAAGACCCTTTATAAAAGTATCTTAGAATTTCTCCTTTGTTTCGCTGATGCCATTTAGGATTTTCGCTCAAAAAATTAACATATCTAAGAAAAAGCATTAAAAAGTGCTTTTTTTGTTTTCATATCTAGTTTAATAGTATATATTTATAAGAGGAACCTACATGGTTCTTCTGGTGTATACAGAGGAGGAAGAAAGATGGCTAGAATTATTGCTGTAGCAAATCAAAAAGGAGGTGTTGCGAAGACTACTACTGCAGTCAATCTCTCCTCATGTTTAGCTGAGAGAGAAAAAAAAGTTCTGCTCATTGACTTAGATCCTCAGGGAAACGCTACAAGTGGTTGCGGAATACTTAAACATAAACTTTCGCGTTGCATATATGACGTTATTATTAATGAGGAATCTATCAAAAGTATTATACATGATACGGAATTAGCGAATTTGAAAGTTGCTCCTGCACGTATTGAACTAGCTGGTGCTGAAATTGAGCTTGTATCTCAAATGTACCGAGAAGGCAAACTTACTATAGCACTAAAAGAAGTTAAAGACGATTTTGATTTTATTTTTATTGATTGTCCTCCCTCCTTAGGCTTACTCACTTTAAACGCTTTATGCGCTGCTACTGATGTTTTAATACCCATTCAGTGTGAATATTATGCCTTGGAAGGTTTAAGTTTATTGCTAGGTACCTTGGATAAGGTAAAAAAGTCAATTAATCGAGAATTACAGATTATTGGTGTCTTACTGACCATGTTTGATGCCAGAACAAATTTATCGATTCAGGTAGTGGATGAAGTAAAAAATTATTTTCGGGATAAAGTTTTTCAAACTATTATTCCGCGTAATGTACGCTTAAGCGAAGCACCAAGTCATGGTATGCCAATTAGCCTTTATGATAAAAAATCCAGAGGAGCCGAAGTATACAGAGATTTAGCCGAGGAGGTCTTAGAACGTGTCTAAGAAAGCTTTGGGGCGTGGCCTAGGGGCCCTAATAATTGAAAAAGAAACAGATAGTTCGGAAATCAAAGAGATTATGCTCACAGATATAATTCCAAACCCTGAGCAACCACGCCAAGAAATTGACAAAGAAAAGTTAAAAGAATTAGCGGATTCGATACGTGAGCATGGACTACTGCAGCCTATTTTAGTTAAACCTGTTGGGGATTTGTATCAAATTATAGCCGGAGAAAGACGTTTTAGAGCTTCTCAATTGGCAGGCTTAGACCGGATTCAATGTATAGTTCGGGATTGCACAGAACAAGAGATGACAGAAAAAGCACTTATTGAAAACATTCAAAGAGACGATCTATCTCCGGTAGAAGAGGGCCTGGCTTATGCTAAATTGATCGAAGACTACGGTCTGACCCAAGAACAAGTAGCAAAAAGAGTTGGTAAAGGCAGGCCGACAATTGCTAATTTAATAAGGATTATTCAACTACCGCAGGAAATATTAGATTTATTAAATAAAGGAGATATTTCCTTAGGACATGCTAAAGTAATTTTAACTGTAGATAGTCCTGATGAGCAAATTAAACTCGCGGAAAAAGTCTATACAGAATCACTTTCGGTAAGACAGTTGGAGAATTTGGTTCTTTCCTTAAAAAACGATTCTACTGGCTCTAAAAAGCTAAAACAAAAAAAGGCCAAAAAGTATAGCGAGTTTATGGAAATTGAAGAAAAACTACAAAATATTTTTCAAACGAAAGTCAATGTAAAAGGGAGCGAGAACAAAGGTAAAATAGAAATTAATTATTATTCTAAAGATGAACTCGATCGTTTATTAAAGGCCATGGATGTTCAACTATAATGTTCCACATGGAACATTAAGATAATAGATACTATAATAGTTCCACGTGGAACAGGTTAAAAAAGTTTAGGCCAGTGTTCTACGTGGAACAATAGCATAATGAAAGGACAACCTTAATGTTATGTTTGGAACTCAAGTGAATGTTATTGCAATCGTAGCTGGAGGTTTAATAGGAACTATATTTGGGAAAATTATTCCGGAGAGAATCAGGAACACAATTCTCCAGGGCCTCGCTTTAGTCGTAATCTTAATAGGGTTAGAGATGGCTCTAGAGACAGGCAATATATTAATAGTTATAGCTAGTTTAGTCTTGGGGGCAATAGTTGGTGAATTGATTGATATCGAGTGTAGATTAAACCAATTTGGAAAATATTTAGAAACAAAGCTTTCGCGTCGTGGTCGCGGCAATTTTACCAAGGCTTTTGTTACTGCAAGTCTGGTCTACTGTGTCGGGGCTATGGCCATTGTGGGCGCTTTACAAGACGGTTTGAATGGCGATCATAGCATTCTATTCGCGAAATCCGCTTTAGATGGAGTTACCTCCATAATTTTCTCTGCATCCATGGGTATTGGAGTAATATTTGCAGCTCTTCCGGTATTGATCTATCAAGGCAGTATAGCTTTGTTTGCCGGAATATTACAAGGTATTTTATCAGATGCTGTGATCGTGGAGATGACAGCTGTTGGCGGGCTGTTGATCTTCGGTATAGGAATAAATATACTGCAAATTAAAGATGTTAAGGTAGCCAATCTGCTTCCGAGTATTTTTTTTGCTATCCCCTTAGTAATCCTTTTTAATTATTTGGGAATATATTGAGACTTAAAGTATTCTCAGAAGGATATATATATTTCACATTAGTTTTTAGGAGGAATTATCTTTGAATCTATACCTTGACGAACAAATATTGTCTCTGATAATTGTTATTGCCTCAGCTATTATACTGTTGTTGCTGATTCTAGTTACGATTTTGTTGGTGCGAATGAAAAAGTTCGAGAAAGCATATATTAGTCTGCAGACCTTTATGTCTAAGGACAGTCTTGAAGATTTACTAAAGGCTAACTTGGGAGAAATAAGAGAAGCTAAACAAAAAATCCAAGTGCAGGAAACAAAAATCAATAAGATTGAAAATAAGGTAGAATGTGCAGTTGATAATGTTGGCTTAGTAAAATTTAATTCCTTTGACCATATGGGAGCGGATTTGAGTTTTGCGTTAGCATTATTAGACCAGGAAGGCACAGGAATTTTGTTAACCTCCATTCAAAGTATAGAAGAATGCAGAATATATGCTAAAGCAATTGAAAAAGGAAAAGCGGCTGTGAAATTAATAGAAGAAGAAAGATTAGCAATAGAAGAAGCATGTAAAAAAGCAAAAAAAGTCTGATCATTTAAGATAACCGCTATAGATATTGGCAAATATGTTACAAATGACATTGGACATTTGCCACACAGTATTAAGACGAGTATTTTGAAGGATCAAATATTGAGCAAAACCATTTATATTTACAATACCGGTCAGGTGGATTTCTCCTACTTTTGGCAGTTCTTTGTTAACAGCAGTTCCCGGTTTCAGCGGTCCTGGGCTTAAAGTAATAAAACCTACTGATTCAATACTTCCTAAACAAGCATCAAGAGCAATAATATAGGGATTAACGTAAACTAAATTGATTTTTTGCAAAGTAGCTTCTAAGTTTTCAGCATGAACAGGTTCGGCAAGAGTTCCAATCACTTTGAGACCTGGCAAACGTTTTTTTTGGATTTTTGTACCTGTTAAAGGGCCCAGGGAATCCCCTGTTGACCGGTCTGTTCCAATACATAAAAGTATTACCGGTCTGTCTTTTGCTTGTTGCAAATATTTTTTTAACCATATTTGGAGATAGGTAATTCCTTGTTGATCATTATAATGGGCTCGCACATGACGATTTTCACTAAATATGGATACAGAATTCAAAAAAATACCTCCAAAGTAATACTCTATTAATATATTTCCATATTTAGCTACTTATATGCGTCTGATTGTACTGTTATGAAAATTAAACCAGTAATACTACCCGAAAGGGTAATTTAAAGTTTTTGGAGGGGGATTTCATATGAATAAAAAAATAATCTTTACCAGCCTGTTCATAATTATAATGAGTATGATATTAATTGGCTGTGGATCAAAAATAGAAAATAATAGCCCTCCTCAGTTGCAAGGGACGATCAAAGTTGGTGGAAATTTTGAATTGTCCGGGCAGCTTTGTGAATTTGGCTTGAAGGGTGAGAATGGCGTAAAATTAGCTATTAAAGAGATTAATGATAAAGGAGGCATCCTTGGTGCCAAAATTGAGTATTGTAGAGTTGATAATAAGTCAGATGAACAGGAATCGGCGTCTGCAGTAGCAAAACTGGCCGATGAAGATAAGGTAGTTGGAATAATTGGCCCGATGACTAATCTTAATACCCTGGCAGCGGCAACGGTTGCAACTCAAAAAGAAGTAGTCTTGATTACTCCTACCGGGACAAGTACGCTAATTACGGTAGGAGAAAATGGTCTGAATAATTGGCTGTTCCGTGCTTGTTTCATAGATGCTTACCAGGGAGAACTAGCAGCACATTTTGCTTACAATGATATAAAGGCTGAAACTGCTGCGTTGGTAGTTGACCGGTCTTCTGAGTACTCGACAAGGCTAGCAGAGACATTTAAGAGCGAATTTAC
>JAAYMU010000072.1 GCA_012521215.1 Peptococcaceae bacterium
TACAATTGCATCTTTGATTCCGAATAAAGTTTGGATATAATTAGAGTTAAGCATAAGCAAAACCTCCTGTAAATGATCGTGGTGGGTTTATTTACCCGGTAGGTTTTCGCTTATGCTTTATTTTTTCCTGCTACTTACCCCAATATTTATTATAGAACCTTTTTTTAATTATTGAATTCTTATGGTTAAGAATAATTAACGAATAAAGAGAAAAAATTTAGATAAGAAATGTATTGCGCTGACAACCTATATAAGTACAATGGGGTTGTCATTAATGCCTGTAAGTGATAAACTATAAAAGTCTTAATTTTTTTTACCCATATTTTTCCTATACCAATATGCTCGCTAAAGGAGGAGAACATGTCTGAGGAAATAATAGAAGTCCAAGGTTTAATAAAGGTTTTCGGCGCTAACCCTGATAAGGCTTTACGGGCTTTGGCCAAGAATAAAAGCAAAGCTGAAATACTTAAGGAAACCGGACTGACCGTCGGTATTAATAATATCGGATTTACAGTTCACAAAGGTGAAATATTTGTTGTCATGGGGCTTTCCGGCAGCGGTAAATCGACAGTCCTGAGATGTCTTAACAGGCTGATAGAACCGACTGCCGGAACAATTGTTATTGACGGTACCGATATTACCCAACTAAAAGAAAAAGAGCTGCGCAAATTTCGCCAGGAAAAAACAGCCATGGTTTTTCAGCAGTTTGCCCTGCTTCCCCACAGGACAGTATTGCAGAATACAGTTTTTGGCTTGGAGATTCAAGGTATATCTAAGAAGGAAAGGGAAGAAAAAGCGATAAAAACCTTAGAATTAGTCGGGCTTAAAGGCTGGGAAGATAAATATCCTTCCCAACTTAGCGGAGGTATGAAACAGAGGGTGGGTCTGGCCAGAGCACTGACCAATGATGCTGAAATTCTGCTTATGGATGAAGCTTTTAGTGCCCTTGATCCACTGATACGTGAAGAAATGCAGGATGAGCTTTTGTCTTTGCAACAAAAAATGAACAAAACCATTGTTTTTATTACTCATGACTTGAATGAAGCTTTAAAACTCGGTGACCGGATAGCCTTTTTGCGGGATGGGGAACTGGTTCAGGTTGGAACTCCTGAAGAAATAACTACCCATCCTGCCGATGATTATGTAGCTAAATTCGTAAGAGGAGTAGACAAGAGCAAAATTCTGACTGCCGGTGATGTGATGAAAAAACCGCAGCCTTTAATAACCTTACGTGACGGTCCCAACATGGCTTTAAGAATTATGAAACAACATGGTATATCGAGTGTCTTTGTGGTAAATAGAGAAAGACAACTTCAGGGCCTTATTACCGTAGATGCGGCCGTCGAGGCCAGAAATGCCGGCATTACCAATCTTAATGATATTGAGCTGGCTCATGGTCCGAAGATTAAGGAAGACGTTCCGGTCCAGGAAGCATTGGGAGTGATAGCAGAAAGTAAACTGCCTATGGCTGTAGTAGATGAGGAAGACAAGCTTATCGGAATTATTGTCCGAGGGTCTGTCCTGGCAGCCCTGGCCTCCATCAATCATTCATTTGACGTTCAAGATAGTGGAGAAGTCGGGGTGGCCGGGAACGCTGCAGATGCCGGAGATAGCGGAGACGTCACAGACACCGGGGATGGCGGAGACACCGGGGGCGCCGGAGAAGCTATGACCCCATCTGTTTCTGTGGCAGGTCGAGCCGGCAATCAGGGAGGTGGAAGAAATGAATAGCATTCCCAAATTCCCTTTAGCTCAAATAATTGATCAAATTGTCGCTTGGTTGAAGAGTAACTTCGGACAGGCTTTGCACTCCTTTTCCAGGGGTTTTAGCGAAGGCATTGAGACTCTTGCTGAGCGCTTGCTTATGGTTCCCTGGTGGGTAATAATCCTTATCTTTGCCTTTCTGGCCTGGCGGGCTAAAGGGTGGAGATTGGCGATAGGAACTATAATCGGCTTGTATTTTATCTATAATTTGAAGCTATGGGCTCCCTTTATCGATACCCTTATTTTGGTCATTATTTCTGCTGTTGTTTCCATTGTTTTCGGGGTTCCGTTAGGGATTATTGCCGGTAGAAGTAGGGGCTTTCATACCATACTCACACCGATTTTGGATTTTATGCAGACTATGCCGTCTTTTGTTTATCTTATTCCGGCTTTGTTGTTTTTCAGTATCGGGAAAGTACCGGCAGTCTTCGCTACTGTAATCTTTGCTATGCCTCCGGCTATCCGTTTTACTGACCTGGGTATCCGCCAGGTACCGGTAGATTTGGTAGAAGTAGGGGAAGCCTTCGGGTCTACTCCGGGACAGCTTTTGTTTAAAGTCCAGCTTCCGGTTGCTTTACCGACCATTATGGCCGGTATTAACCAAACAATGATGCTTTCGCTGTCCATGGTGGTTATTGCCGCTATGATCGGGGCAGGTGGCCTGGGGGCCGGGGTTCTGGAGGCTATTAGCCAATTGAAGATAGGCATGGGTTTTGAGTATGGAGTTGCCGTAGTAATTCTAGCTATTATACTGGACAGGCTGTTTCAGGGTATTGGCCGTTCTTTTAGGACGGATGATAATAATAATTAATTTAAGGGGGAAAAAGAAATATGATTACTCGCTATAAAGGGTGGCGTCGATTTGCCGTTTTAGCTCTTGTTTTCGTTGTGGCTTTGACCATGACTGTTGGTTGTAGCAATAATGCCGGAACAGGTGGAAACGGCGATGCTACGGGAGATAAGGGAACTATTAGAATGGGTTATGTAAACTGGGCGGAATGTGTTGCGGTCAGCAACCTTTGGAAGGTTCTGCTGGAAGAACAGGGCTATAAGGTTACCCTGACGCAGCTGGATGCTGCTCCTTTGTTTACCGGTTTAAGCCAGGGTGATTTGGATTTATTTATGGATGGTTGGCTGCCCATTACCCACGAATCCTATTGGAATGAATATAAGGACAGCCTTGAGGATTACGGTGTGTGGTATGAACCGGCTAAAATCGGTATCGCAGTGCCAAAGTATGTGACTATCGATTCCCTTGAGCAGCTGAAAGATGAAGCCGGCAAGTTCGGCAGCAAGATTATCGGTATTGATCCCGGGGCCGGCATTATGAAAGCCTCGGCCAGGGCTGTTGAAGATTATGCTTTAGATATCGAAGTGGTTCAAGGCAGCGAGGCTGCTATGTTGGCCGAGTTAGACAGAGCATACGGCAACCAGGAATGGATTGCGATTACCGGCTGGAGCCCGCACTGGATGTTTGACAGCTATGACCTCAAGTACTTGGATGATCCCAAGGGATCATATGGAGAGGCTGAAAAACTCCACACGCTGGCTTATAAGGAATTCAGCAAGGAGCATCCTGAAGTAGCAGCCATGCTCAAAAAATTCAAAATGTCCGATGCTGAAATCGGTAGTCTAGAAGCTTTGATCAATGAGGGAATGGAACCGGTGGCTGCTGCTAAACAGTGGATTCCGGAAAATCAGGCTGTTGTGGACAGCTGGATTAAATAACATAATCTAGCCTCGAACAAAATCCGATTTTGAACTAAACCTTGTCTCGCAGTGACGCCTCTAAATGGAGGCGTCATTTTAAATTAATATTTTTCAGATAGAGGATAATGGCACATAATGGAGAAATATAACAAAATATGACAATAAGTGTTGGGGAGGGGAAGTTTTGTTTGGACAGGAAGTTGAAACTAGTATGGTTGGGGGTGCTGGGAATTCTGCTGGTCGCAGCTGCCTTGAAATTTCTCTTGCCTGTTAAGTCCCCGCCTAATATGGAACTGACTCAAGAGAGTAGGGAGATTGTAGTCTATGTTACGGGCGCAGTTAAAAACTCCGGTCTTTATACTTTACCGCTTGATTCCAGACTCGATGATGTCCTGAAGTTAGCAGTCCTAACGGCTGAGGCTGACCAGGAGCTACTTAATCCTGCCCAAAGGCTCAAAGACGGGCAAAAAATTATAGTGCCTTACAAAATTATTGATGAGGGACAGGAGTCCGACTCAGCGGGCTCTACTAACGGCAATCAGGCTAAGCAAGGAACTGTAAATTCCGGAAATAGGTCGGGCAAAGTGAATATAAACAACGCCGGTTTAGCCGAATTGGATACAATTCCGGGCATAGGCCCGGTTTTAGCGCAAAGGATTATTGATTACCGTGAACAGAACGGTTTGTTTTCCAGTCCGGAAGAAATTCAGAATGTATCCGGCATAGGACCCAAAACTTATGAAAAAATGGCTGATTATATAACCATTGGTTATTAATGTGTAAGAGTGAAAACGGTGGACCATGAAAGATAAACTTACCTGTCTGGCTGCTTCCGTAATTATCGGGGGAGCTGCATGCTTATATTGCCCACAGGAAATCAGAATTCTGGGCCTAATTATTTTTATCCTGCTGTTGGCAGGATTATATTATTTTTGGCAGCCTAAACACTTTTTCGGCAGGTTTAATAAACCTTACCTGTTAATGTTAATTTTAGGATTTATAATTGGCTTTTTTTACGGAATGAGCGCAGAAAAAGCCTTTGCTCAACCTATGAAATTAGATAACGCCCATTTGGAAGGGCGACTCAGTGCTTGGAGTTTGGATGAGACGGGCGGAAGAGGTATTCTGGTCTTAGACAATAAGCTCAAGTATTCTTTACGAGTTTATCCTGGTAGTAAGGGGGTCCTACCCGAGGGCTGGAACGATGTCCGTCAGAACGACCGGATTAGTTTTAGCGGTAAGCTGGAACAACCTCAGCTTCCCGGGACGGAAGGGGAGTTTAATTATCCTTTATATAATGCTGTCCGGGGTTTAAGCGGTACTATTACCACCAAGGGAAAAGTTATGTTGCTTACTAAAGGGGTTCCGGATATACCGTGGCGGATTAGGCACAAGGTGGGTACGGTTCTGGCATCGAATTGGCCGGCTCAAGCGGGGGTCTTGGAAGGGATTTTGTTTGGTGACTCCTCCCATATTTCTGCGGAAACTTTGGAAATGTATCGGGCAACGGGAGTTTTACATATATTTGCCGCTTCAGGGGCTAATGTGGCTTTTGTCATGGCCTTGGCCTGGGCCTTATTCTTTTTTCTGCCTAGCCGTTGGAGGATACTGGGTGTGCTTTTGGCAATTTTGCTTTATGCCGCCTTATGCCAAGGCAATCCGCCGGTTTTAAGGGCGACGATTTTAGGGGCGGCAGTTCTTGGCGGGAGGCTTCTAGGGCCGGGTAAAATATCTTCCTTACGCTGGTTGGTATTGGCAGCCCTTTTTATGTATATTTATAACCCTTTATATTTAAGGGATATTAGTTTTTTGCTGTCTTTTGCCGCAACCTGGGGGATAATTGTACTTACGCCGCGTTTAGAAAACCTGCGGGCCATAGCCTGTCTGCCTCAAGTGTTAAAGTCTGCAGTGGCCGTAACTCTAGGAGCCCAGCTGGCAGCCTTGCCGATTCTGATTGCTGTTTTCCATCAGCTATCTTTGATCGGACTGGTAACCAATGTTTTTATTCTTTTTGTTTTTGGTGCGGTTTTGCAACTCGGTCTTATAGCTTGTTTATTGATCTGGATTCCCGTTTTGCATCTTATATTTTTCCAAGGGGCTTTCTGGCTGCTCCAAGTTACGGATGTTGTTTTAGGATTAGCAGCTTCTTTTCCCTTAGCATATTTTTGGGTCTTAAAGCCGAAAATTTGGTTTTGGGTAATATGGTATGGGACTATTGCCATCTTGCTATTAGGAAAAGAAAAAGTTTTATTTATACTTAAGGTGCAATTGCGCAAGTTATATAGAATAGGCAAGATGTTAAATAAAAGGTATACCAAGAAGAAAGGGATTGGCCTGCTTACAGTTTTTGTTTTAAGTGCTGCTTTATTTCTGTTTGTTTTCTCGGGTTCTAAGCATGAGCTGGTGGTTACTTTTCTCGATGTGGGACAGGGAGATTGCATTTTGATCCATACTAATAATGAAAAACTTATGATTGATACCGGGCCAAGAAGCGATAGCTTTGATGCCGGGGCCAGGATTATAGTCCCTTATCTTATGGAAAAAAGAATATCTTCTCTGGATATGTTATTGCTCACTCATGAAGATCTGGACCATGCGGGAGGTGCCGGCTACCTTTTGGCTAATATCCCGGTAAAAGTCGTGGCTATTCCCGAAGTAAGAGCGGAGGCAGAATTGGCAATTTGGAGGCATAGTATTCCCCCGGCTATTTTATATAGCAAAGAAAAACTAATCGGACTTCAAGCGGGAGATTATCTGGATTTTGCCTCCGGGTTGAAAGTAAAAGTACTTGCTCCCGTAGACGCCAGCAAGGAGAATGTTTCTAACACTCATTCTCTGGTATTATTGTTGGATTACCTTGGTTACAGAATTCTTTTAACAGGCGATATGGATAAGGAAGAAATGCAGGAACTTATGGACAGGGGTGAGTCCTGGGATGCGGATTTTCTCAAAGTCCCCCATCATGGCAGTAAAGGATCTTTTGATGCTCAGTGGTTTGATAGCATGGCCCCTCGTGCCGTATTTATTACGGTAGGGCCTAACAGATTCGGTCACCCTGCGCAGGAAGTTTTATCCTATTGGCAGGAAAGAGGGGTGCCTATTTATCGGACTGATACCCAGGGTACAATCCGGCTGATTATTGATAAACGGGGGTATAGTGTTATTACGGGAAGGAACAGTGGGTGAAAAGACAGGAGTCGGCAGATAACTCTGCCATTTGCGTTGGCCTGATGCTGGATGGTATAATCTAGAAATATAGAAAATGTAAAGGAGTATTGAAAATGGCCAATCCTATTGTAACGCTTGAAATGGAAAACGGTGATTTGATTAAAGCGGAATTATATCCGGAAATTGCCCCTAATACGGTAAAAAACTTCATTTCGCTTATTCAAAAAGGCTTTTATGACGGGTTAATATTTCATAGGGTGATTCCAGGGTTTATGATCCAAGGGGGCGACCCGGAGGGATCAGGAATGGGGGGACCCGGATATAGTATTAAAGGCGAGTTTACCAGCAATGGATTTCCTAATGAACTAAAACATACCCGGGGAGTATTATCCATGGCTCGTACAGCGAGGCCCGATTCGGCCGGTTCTCAATTTTTTATCATGGTGGCTGACGCTCCTCATCTCGATGGGCAATATGCAGCCTTTGGTAAGGTTTTGGAAGGAATGGAGAATGTAGATAAAATCGTCAATACGGAAACTAACTTCCAAGACAGACCGCTTAAAGAGCAAAAAATTAAAAGTATGACTGTAGATACTAAAGGAATTGAATATGAGGAGCCGGAAAAGCTTAATTAACAAAAAATTTAAAAATTAGGTATAAATTATGAATAAATAGAGGAAGGGCATGGAAATAATATCAATGAACATCTCTTTTCTCCTCCTCTTTCTTTCCCCTTCATTTTTGAGGGGGGACTTTTTTAGTTGGGACAACAATCCAAAAAGGTTTGTCCCTTTTTTTTATGGACCCATTCAGGTATCAGTTATTTATTTTAATAATTTTTTATTTGATCAGGATTATGATAAAATTTTAATGGTGATAATATGTCTTTAGATACAGTGAAAAAAAGTATAAGTAACGGTTCTGTAGCGCCGATGTATCTTTGGTATGGTGATGACCGCTATTCTATTATCGAGGCTTTGCAATTTTTAAAGGGGGTTTTTCTAAAGGAAGATCCTTCGGGAAGCCAGATAGAAATGTTTTCTGCTAAGGAGACAGACCTCACCGCAGTAACCGAAACAGCTAATACTTACTCCTTTTTTTCTCGTAAATTGGTTGTGGTTGATGATTTGGACTTTAATGAGGCCAGCGAAGATGACGGCCTGCTTACTTATTGCCGCAATCCTAATCCTGCAACTTGCTTAGTGCTGATTGCGGACAAGATAAATCGTGGACGAAAGCTGTTTAAAGAAATAGCCAAAGTTGGGAGTATAAACGAGTTTGGATATCCTCGGGGCCAGGTGGAATGGCGAAATTGGGTCCAACAGCAGGCCAAACTAAGAGGGAAAAAAATTGATCCCTCAACAGCCTTATTTTTGTTGGAATGGTCCGGGCATCAGCCTGGGATATTATGTCAGGAGCTAAATAAACTTGAAGTTTATACCGGGGAAAAGCAAAATATAAGCAAAGAGGATATCCGGCAAGTATGTATTCCTTTAGCCGAAAACACTATTTTTACTATGGTGGATGCTATCGCCGCCAATAATGCGGCGGACGCTCTGCGCGAGCTTAAAGCGGTACTTAATCAAGAACATTACCTGAAAGTGTTTACTATGATTGTTCGTCAGGTCCGCTTGCTTCTGGCCGCAACTATAATGCGGAAAAAGGGGGAACCGGTGGACAGGTTTATGCAAGTTACTGGGATACGATCCCCCTATGAAGGTAAGAAAATTTACCGCCAGGCTACTAATTTTACGCCTTCCAAACTGGCCAGAGTAATGGAAGACTGCCTTCAAACGGATATTGCTTTAAAAAACAGTGGAGGTAATCCGCATTTTCTTTTAGAGTTAATGGTTATCCGCTTTTGTTTTGATCTTTGCCAGGGTTGAATAATTGTAGCTGAATTTCTTCTCAATAGAAAAGGGCTGTTGCCAACGAAAAATAATTCCTCGAGCAATAGCCCCTTCTTTAATTTTTGGTTAATTACTCTCCGTTTTCAGGGGAGTACTGGGAGCACTCCGATTTCTGGAGTACCCCAGTATTTTCAGAAAGCCTTATTTTTTATCCAAGGCAATATCCCCCAGATTAATACACTGGGAAGTCTTAAGATCCTTAAAGAATTTTGGTTCATAGCCCGGGGCGGAAATAACCAGGTTAAAAACTCCAATAGGAAGGTCTTTAAACCAGAAATCTCCGAAATCATCCGTTACAATGTCCCAAGTTTTGGAACCGGAAGTAAGAAGGCATCTGGCTCCTTCGATAACGTCTTTTTCTACAGGGTCA
>JAAYMU010000073.1 GCA_012521215.1 Peptococcaceae bacterium
GGAGGTGGGGATAACCGGCCAACACATTTTCTTTGCTATGAATACAGTCCCATGATTTGCCGCTAATTGGTTTAACCGCCCTAAAACTGTTTCCGTAATTGGAAGAGTCCGAATAATGGAATTCATGAGCCTTTATGGTCTCCCCGGCAGCACAGAGCAGATTGTGCTTAAGGGCCGTTAGGGTAATATAACCGAAACGACTCAAATGTGAGGTTACCCTTGCTTGACCGGCCAGGAAACCCGTCATTTTATGTTCCCGGCCTTCCTTATCGACCAGGGCATCCAGAAGGTAAAGGTAGCCGCCACCTTCAGCCAGGCAAGGAATACCCTTTTGAAGAGCATATTTCAGGCTTTGACGCATGGAAATATTATCTGCTAGTTTTTCAGCATATAATTCCGGATAGCCTCCACCTAAAACAATCCCGTCGCAAGCCGGCAGGGTTTGATCATGGAGGGGGCTAAAGAAACGAATAGCGGCTCCCATCTTTTCTAAGAGCTCAAGACTATCCTGGTAGTAAAAGCAAAAAGCCTTGTCTTTTGCTACGCCAATTGTTACCGGCGTACCTTTTTTTATTTTAAACACAGGGTAATCAAGTTCCGGGGCTTGGCGAGCAAGCGTGAGCAGCATATCCAGGTCAAGGGACTGTTCTGCCTGCTTGGCCAGCAGCGCCACTTTTTGTTTTAAACCGTCTACTTCCGTAGGGCTAATCAAACCCAGCTGCCGACTCTCTAGGGAACACTCCGGCAAGCTCGGAAAATATCCCACAACCGAAAGCCCGGTCTCCGCCTCCAGCATTTTCTTATATCCCTGGTATAAGGAATCAGAGAGGTTATTTAAAATAATCCCTTTAATGCCGCTATCTGGCCTGAAGCGGGCAAAACCGCTTATCAAAGCCGCCAAAGACAAAGAGGCTCCGCGGCAATCGACTATCAAAATCACCGGTGTAGCTGTTAACGAGGCCAAGTGATATGAACTGGCTTCGGTACTCCTGCCTCCAAGGCCGTCGTAATAGCCCATAACCCCTTCTAGGACGGCTAGATCGGCTTGGGCGGAATTAACAGCCAGCAAATACTTGCATGCTTCCTCAGAAAGCATAAATAAATCCAAATTGCGGGTATGAGCACCGATTATTTCGCTATGAAACATAGGATCAATATAATCAGGACCGCATTTAAAAGCAGCCGGGACAAGGCCTCTATTTATCAGAGCTTGCAAAACCGCGCAGGTAACCGTAGTTTTACCGCTGCCGCTGGCGATGGCAGCAAACATAATTCTAGCTACTGTGGTCCTCATTATATCTTTCTCCTAGTAATATACTTGGCTAATGTAAGATATTTAGGATCAAAAAACCTTTTAGGATTATAAAAAAATGGAGTTAAGCACTCCACTTTCGGAAAAAGATCGTCATACGTTAAAAAATCTCTTACACCCAAGGGCTGAAGAGATATCCAAACAAATTAAGCATTTTGCTTGATTCGTATGCACACCTTTCATGCTCCGTGAAAACAGTGCTTATATACTTAGGCAGGTATTCCGACTTGACTTCAAGGCAAATCCAGCCTTCCCGCAGCTAGCAGTGGCATATTTGAATTTGCTCCATCTTACGGCGGCGGCACCGTACAGGACTTACACCTGTTTCCCTCTTGCTTACTCAGCAACCTAAGTTATTTATATAGTAGCATACCTTAAACATCTTGTCAGGCTAAACCAAAAATTTTTATAACTAAACTGTATCAAAATTACACAGTTTATTAAATTAATATTGTGCTTAATGCCTAACGAATGTTAAAATGTTGCTATATGGTAGAAATATAATAAAATCATAATTATACTTGTAGATACAGTTATACACCAATTATTGTTGCACTAAATGCCCTATCCCAAAAATTACTAGGAGGCTGATAAAACAAGTGAAATTTAAAATAAGTAATGATAAAAAGAAGAGGAGGGGACAAGCTTAGGGGATTTAAAAAATTTTATAGTATAAAAACTAGCTTAAACATAAAAAATAAAGAATAACAGGAGGTTAGAACAAATGATTGATTTAAAATTATTG
Source organism: Peptococcaceae bacterium (assembly GCA_012521215.1). GTDB lineage: Bacteria > Bacillota > Desulfitobacteriia > Desulfitobacteriales > Syntrophobotulaceae > JAAYMU01. The sequence goes on from JAAYMU010000073.1 coordinate 2,058, forward strand.
ACAGAAGCGGTCGGAGACCTGGACGAAGAAAAACTTTTAGAATTATTGAATGAATTTGTAGCTACCAATCCTTCCGAAGAAGAAGCCCAAGCAGTAGTTAATGCCTGTCAACAAGGAATGGCTAAAGTAGGAGACCTATTTGAAAGCGGTGAATACTTCGTTGGGGATCTGATCTTTGCCGGAGAATTGCTTACCCAATCAATTGAAATACTTAAACCTGTTATTGGCAGTACAGCCGGACCCAAAATAGGTAAAATTGTTATCGGTACTGTGGAAGGCGACCTCCATGACATTGGCAAAAATATCTTCCGGAGTATGGCGGAGGCAGCCGGCTTCGAAGTTTTCGATCTTGGTATCGACGTTAAACCAAGTGCTTTTATTGAGAAAGCTAAAGAAGTAAATCCCGATATTATAGGCTTGAGCGGAGTATTAACCCTGGCTCTGGAATCAATGAAGAAAACTGTTGATGAGTTTAAAGCAGCCGGAGAACGCGATAAAGTGAAGGTAATTATCGGCGGTAATCCTGTTACCGAGGAAGCATCCAAGCAGATCGGCGCCGACGCCTTTACCACCAATGCTGCTGAAGGAGTTAAAATCTGCCAGTCCTGGGTTAGCTAACAATCCAAAAAGGGGCTGTGTAAAATCTTAATTTCACACAGCCCCTTTATTTTAATCTCCCAGGTTAATTGTCAAAATAGACCTACCCCTCCTGCAATTAATATCACGACTGCAAAAATCATACGATAATAAGCGAACACTTTCATCGGTTTTCTCTTGAGATAAGAAATAAAGCCATTTACCACAACCATAGCCACCAAAAAAGAAACGATAAAACCAACGGCCAGGGAAATCAGTTCCTGGAAATTCAGGGCTAACAGGCCGCCAATCTTGATTATCTTTAACATACTCATGCCGGCCATAACCGGGATAGCCAGGAAAAAAGAAAATTCAGTAGCAGCAATGGTCGAAAGGCCAGCTACCCAACCACCGATAATAGTTGAGGCCGAACGTGACATACCGGGAATGATTGCCAGACACTGAAAAAAGCCGATAAGCCAAGCCTGTTTTAAGCTGACGTTTATTTCCCGGGTGGGATAATTGTTACGGAATCTTCGTTCAGCATAAATCATGGCAATTCCACCCAAGAACAAAGTAATGGCCACCGGTAGGGGAGAAAATAAGTATTTGTCGGCAAGATCATCAAATAGCAAGGTGACAACAGCACCTGGAATACAGGCTATGACAATCATAAGCCAAAATTTTAATCCTGACTGTTGATAATCAACTTTACCGGGGAAGAAGTTAACAAGTGTATTTTTAATTTTACGCCAGTATAAGACAATAATCGCCAAAATCGCCCCGAGCTGAATTACATAAGTATACATTTCCACAAAGCCCGGGCTTCCTTCAAACTTAATTAAATTTTGGAAAATAATTAGATGTCCGGTTGAAGATACCGGCAAAAACTCCGTCATACCTTCTACAATACCGAGAATTATGGATTTAATTATTTCTAATAAGATCATGTTTACTCCTTTGCTGTATCCATTTATTTTGTATTTCCAGATATTTTCCAGTTCGTGATTCCGGTTCCCTTATTATTGACGGATGGTTGTTGTACTTTACTTCAAAAAAATAATCGGTCTTCGAAGCCGATTGTTTTTGCTGGTTGTTAAAGCAACTGTTAAGTTAAAGCTTGCATAAGCTCCTCTTTTAGGCCGGTAAGAAACCGGTCGATTTTCATTTTATCTGTGGAAGTTCCATAAAAATTGCAAGCCAAGGTGCAGGCTCCCTGATAAGAGGTTGCGGTTACCTGAAAATAAGGTGCATATCTAACCGCTCCTCCAATATACATTTCGCTTATATTCAGGTCGGTAAACCGCAGCCTGCTGGAATCCACCAGACCGAGATTGCTAAAAGAAACAAAGGGTATGGTAAACAACCTATTAAATACTTTTCGCAACGCCCTCAGTGATACCAATCCGGAAACCAGGGAAAACTGCAGCACCGGTTTAAGACAGGCGGTACTGTTTTTTTGCTGTTTCATCTGCCTGGAAACCTCACTAACCGTGGCAATAAAAGAATCCTCCTCCTTAATCAGAATGTCACATATAAAATGGCTGGTAAGATTAGTAATACATTTTCGCTGGTCAGCCGCCAGGTATTTTCTTAAATCCACCGGACAAGGAACAACCATCCTTGTTTGTCCTGTTTCCTTACTTAAGACCCTAACAAAAGCTGTAAAAATAATATCGTTGAGGGAAAATCCATTTTTTTTGGACCAGGCTTTTAGCAGGGCAAATTCCTGGGGTGGAATTTGAAGCGAAGCCAGAATGGGAGAGGTTTTTTCCCCTTCCAAGCCGAGGTCCAATGGTCTAATCTGTTTGTTGAAGTCATACTTGGCCAAAAGAATTCTTATTTTGGCCAGAGGACTAAAAGCTTCAAACAAAGGTTTTACACCGCGAGAAATAAAAGACGGTTTTGGAATATTCTCCCCGTTTTTACACCTTGTATAAATATCACTGAGCAGATATAAATACTCTTTTAAACCCGCACCGTCACTGACCATATGGTTTAGGATGAAAAGTAAGGTATCTGCTTGTTTTTCTCTTAATATGAAAATCTTTAACTGGGGTTCACGGCAGATATTAATAGAGCTTGCCAAAAGCTTGGTTTTTTGTTCATCATAATCAGGCCCGGCCTCAATAACATGCACCATATCTTCGCCGGTAAAACCTTTATCTAGCCAGTATAAACCTCCTTGGTCTTCAACGAAACAGCATCTGATCATGGGTATGGTATCTGTTGACAAGGTTACAGCTTTTTTCAAAATATTTTCATCAATATGTCCTTCTAAACGGATTACGCTGCGCAAGGAAGGTTCAAATACAGCTCTATGAAAATATTGCATTAGATCATAAACTTCAGCCTCATAGCTAGTAGCCATTGTTAATATTTTCTCCCCTATACTTTTGCTATTTTGCCCTCAATTATAACGCTTACCTCTTTGCCACAGCAAATTCTATGTCTTTACGTCTTTTTGATGCTCTTGGCGCTAGGCTATTTATCATCGGTAACCCTGCCGTCCCCTGACACAGGTATAACATCACCCAGGTATTTCGGTTGGGGTTTAAGAATAACAGCATTAATAAAATCCTTAATTCTGGCGGCTTTCTCTCTCAACTCATATTGCAACATTACCGGGCCATAGTTATGCCTGTCAGCAGCAACGCCATAAGCCTCCAGGCCCAACTTGTGGGCAATGAAGATCGCTCTTTTGAGATGATATTCCTGAGTAACAATAATAAGCTTTTTTACTTGGAAAATATCTCTTGCCCTGTACATGCTATCATAGGTATTAAATCCGGCATGATCCATAAAAATATGGCTGGCAGGCACCCCTTGATCCTTAAGAATCTGTTTCATGGCATTAACTTCGTCATAGTCCTGGCGTCCATGGTCCCCACTAACTAAAATTCGCTGGGACTTGCCCTGTTCGTACAACTCTAAACCCGTCATCAAACGATCTTGCAACATGGGTGAAGCCGTGCCGTTGGGCAGAACATAAGCACCTAGAATAAGAACAGCATCAGCGTTTGGGGCCTGAGCACCTTCAACAATATAGCGGGAACCAAATGTTTCTACGTAATGATTTAGCCCAAAACCCAGCCCGCTAAAAATTATTAGAGCTGCAATTATGCCGATTATTAAACATTTTAGTTTTCGCCCTTGGGTCACTATTTTCTCTCCTTAACCCCGCCAAAAATTAAATGTTGTCAATAATTATCATTTCTCTTTTTTTGTTTTTTTATATTGCGTTTAAATACACCCACTAAGCTATCTGGATCGATGTCCATAAAATAGGTCAGCGGCACCAAATAAGAAAAATCCCGACCCTCATCTTCTTTTAGTAAAATAGAAAGATACACTCTTGCATATTTTCTGTGAATCTTGACCGACGCAATCTCATCCCAGGTTAATAATATATTTTTAAAGGGAACGTTGATATTGACGATTGTCGGAGTTAGCTCAATATAAAATCTTTTAAGCAAGAGACCTGACAGAACATATATCAGATAAATTGCAATAGCCGCAAAAAAAATAGCAAAAATTGTGTCTACTATAGGTCTTTGCTGAATACCGACAAAAAAATAAGATGACGCAAATAATGAACTCCCTATAAACATAATCACATAAAGCACAATCACATGCAATTTTACGCCCGCTTTTTGAAAGAAAGGCAGTTTGTAAGAACTCATATTAACCTCCCTAAGTCTACTAAAATAAGATTGATTACAACTATTTTATACTAATTTTTTATAATATGCTACGATATTATTCAACCTTGTCGCTACAGGTATAGCTTTTTAGTCGCTACGGTGTGAACAAAGGAAATATCGTGTTCGACAAACAACATGGTGGGCTGGCAACTGACAATTACATCTTCAATTTGCATACGGGATAAAACATCAATAAAATTCAACGGTTCATCCCAGATATATAGATGGGCTTGCCGGCAAAGGCTTTGGGCGAGTAATACTTTTTTCTTCTGCCCCGCACTGAAATCCTGCATATCTTTTTCAAATTGCACTCGGGGAAAATCCAGCTTGCGCAAGATAGTCTTAAACAGGCTTTCATCAATACCGCCGGCCAAAGCAAAATCCCTAAGATTGCCCTTTAAAAAAGAAGTATCCTGGGGTACATAGGAAATTATTAGCTTGTTGCCAATATTTAGTTCACCTCTGTAAGTAAGGTTCTGCCCCAGCAACAATTTAAGAATACTGGTTTTGCCGCAGCCGTTTTTACCGATTAAAGCAATCCTGTCTCCCCGTTCAATTTCCAAGTTGATATCCCGACAGATTTCTTTCTCGCCATAAAAAATTGACAGGTCCCTTACTTCTGCTAGGCGCCTCTTATGGTAGGTAAGCGGTGAAACAGTCAGACTCTCTGCGATTTCCAGGTCCTTAAGCAGAGTTTCTTTAACTGCTATCGCCTTTTGCCTCCGGGCTTCCAACGACTTGGAACGTTTCATCATCTTGGCAGCCTTATGTCCGACATATCCCCGGTCATAAACACCACTGCCGATTTTGCCCTTTTCAATCTTAGCAGACCAATTGGCAGTACGTCTTGCAGCAGCAGTTAATTCTTTGATTTCGTTTTTTAATTTGGCATTTTGAGCCTGTTCAAAACGATCTCTATTCTCTTTATTAGACCACCAGGTAGAAAAGTTTCCCTTTTGAACTTCAATTGTTGTTTTATTGATTGCCAAAATGTGATCCACACAGTTATTCAAAAACTCCCGATCATGGGACACCAAAATGAAACCCTTTTTATTCTTGAGGTAGTTACCCACAACCTGACGGGCCTTCATATCCAAGTGGTTGGTCGGTTCGTCAATTAGCAGGAAATTATTATCCCTTTGAAAAAGGGCAGCCAGTAAAACCTTGGTCTGTTCTCCGTTACTGAGTAAACAATAAGGCTGGTATAAAACATCTTCATCAAGCTCCAGTTTGCTTAATTCCTTTTTCAGTCTCCAAAGCTCTAAATTACCGGCAATACTGTACACTACATCAAGAGTGGATTGATCTTTATCTTCTACTTCAAAAGGAAAATAGTCAACTTCAACCGACGAGGATATTGTACCCCGATATTCGTATTTACCCCTTAACAGATTAAGAAAAGTTGTTTTTCCACAGCCATTTCTACCGATAAAACCGAGCTTCCAATCAGTATCAATTTGGAAAGAGACATTCTCGAAAATATAATCATAACTGCCGTCATAACTAAATGTAAGATTATTAACGCTAATTATTGACATGAAACTTCACCTCCGAAGGCCTATGGTATCGCAATACCGCAAAAAAGAGCTCTATAATATTAAAGGCCGCAAGAAAATTGCTTCTTGCAGCCCAAAGATACAGACATGCATTTCATAACATGCATTTCATGCCGTAAGGCATAAATGTCCTTGTCCAAAATTATAAACAGTTAAAAAGAATAACAATTTTCTTGCTAAGCACGAAAAAACAAGCAATTCAATTGCCTATTTTAACGAACCTTATTTAGTTAATAGTTTTAGCAAGAAAATGTGCGCATCTTTTCAACTCCACTCTACTAATTACCTTGTATTAATTTTTTATATTTACTGTTTTCATTTTATTAAAATTAATTAATCCTGTCAAACAGTCGCACGATTTGGTTTCTTAGGCATTAGCCCAGGGAGTTACATTTTAGTCTTCCATTCCAGAGCCATTTCAATTAGTTTCCTGGTTCCTCCGTCATCCGGTTTAATCTCATCCCATTCCTGACCGAAAATTTCATATATACTGCGGACTAAAAAGTCAAATTCGATCCAGCGGCCTTCGATGATTAACTTAAACACATAAGCTAACCTATTAACCATAAATTTATCGAGAATTTTCAGTTCCTCTTCAGAAAGCTGTCTTTGGCGGGAAGTAAGCATACCTTTAACCGGTCCGCTTTGGAAAACGAAATGCATGATTGCCGTAGATATCATATTCAAATTTTCACTTTTTAGGATTTCATCTTTGACCTCTAAGTTCTTCTTTTCCGCTCGCTCTGACCTAGCAAACAAAAATTCATCCAAAATGGCATTTTTTATGGTTCTTCCGAGTTTTCGAGGCCTGTAAAAAATTTTGGATTTAGCCCTTCTAATCTCATATAGCTCCTCCAATACTCCAGCGGCATGCTTGTCAAAGCCAAAATCCAGTCCCTTACTTAGATCTAACCCTTCCTGCCCTTCAGCCGAAGAATCATCGATAAGTTCACCCTTAGCCCTTAAGTAACAAAGTTCTTGATAAAGCCCCATAATACTAACACTCCAAAACATCAAAGCCTTGTGCTCTTTTTCAAATTATCAATTAATCTTTATAATAATACACTTTTACTTTTTTTGACAGTCCTAAAATAATTTGGGGCTTTTAAGCAGGTTTGAGGTTTATGTAATTTTGCAAGATGGTTCTCGGCTCAACAAGGGATCCAAGGCTTGAATATAGTTCCAAACCCTCACCGTTTAAATATATCGGTAAGTCCACCCCGTTCCGGCCATCAAGCAATCCGGCAATAAACATTTTCAATTCCTCAACCGTGTATTCCTTATTCTCAAGATAAAGTCGATCCTCAATGTTGCCGGCTTGAATATGGCTGATTATTACCATTCTACAGGTGCGTGAGACCGCAATATACTCCCCTTCCTGGGGAGCCAGAAGTAGACACTCCGGTTTAGTGTCTACTTTACGGCTACAAGTCTGCATAAAAAACTCAGTAGTCAGCGCTTTTTCAAATTCAAGCATATCATCCGGAACAGCAACATAGGCCTGACTCTTAAGAAGCATTCCGGCCCATGATTTACCGATCAATTCCTCTCGAAAAAATTTACTGAATTCTTTTTTGTATTTTATAAACTCGCTCCAAATATGATGGTAAAAGGGGATATTGGGTAAATCGGGAATTTCACGAAATCTAAAAGTTAAAGGGCTAAGGCTATCGGCCATCCTGCAAATGAAACTGTTGTTTCTGAGTATTACAAAAATCGGACTACTCATTTAATTACCCCCGAATTTGTTTTGCATTGTTCAGCAGGAGTATACTCACGATTTAACCGCATTTAGAATAACCGCAATGTATGCAAACAACACAGCCGCTCTCATGGTTAACAGGGCGCCCACATTCCGGACAGGCATTTCCTTCCTTGTCTTTAGCTTTAGTTTTAGCTTGGCTGGGTTGGACCACAGCAAGACTGTTATTGAGTCCTATATCCCTATATTTCTTTATCACTCGGGAGATGGCATCGGGACAAGAGGTAACATTAACTCCTTCACGACGAATGCATGCCGGACAGCGAATACCGCTGATTTGCTCAATAATAGCATCCACGGAGATGCCCGAACGCATAGCAATGGATATTAAGCGAGCGGTAGCTTCTGACTGGGAGGCACACCCACCTGCTCGACCGGTATTGGTAAATACCTCACAGATACTCTGATCGTCAGCATTGACACTAACATAAAGATTACCGCACCCGATTTTAACTTTTTCCGTAACGCCGACCGTTACCGTTGGCCTAGGCCTGGGGATAATTGTATTTACCTGCTGCGGTGATACATCTTGTTTTTTTCCCAGGGTTCCGGTGGACAGCACTTGTTCCTGACGGCTACCGTCTCTGTAAACCGTTATTCCTTTGCAGCCCAATTCATAAGCCAAACGGTAAGCACGAGCTACATCCTCTGTAGTGGCCGAATTAGCAAAGTTGATTGTTTTTGAGACGGCGTTGTCTGTATATTTTTGAAAAGCAGCCTGGATCCGAATATGCCATTCGGGCTCAATTTCCTGGGCCGTGACAAATATTTTCCGTATCCATTCAGGTATTTCAGTAAGACCCGCCAGTGTTCCCTGTTTGCTTATTTTCTCCATCAATTCCTGGGAATAAAAACCATACTGCTTGGCATATTGTTCAAAGAGTGGATTAACTTCAATAAGAGGAGTCCCGTCCATGACCGTCTTAGTATAGGCGACAGCAAACAGAGGTTCTACCCCGCTGGAAACACCACATATCATAGAAATTGTCCCCGTGGGAGCAATAGTGGTTAAGGTCGCATTACGCAGTTCTATATTCCCCTCATAAATTGAACCCTTGTAATTGGGAAAAACTCCCCGTTGCTGGGCTAAGCGTTTTGATTCCAAACGAGCTTCGGCTTGGATATAACGCATAATCTTCTCGGCAAGCTCCTCAGCTTCCGGTGAAGCATAGGAGATCTGCAACGAGAGCAACAAATCGGCAAAACCCATTACTCCCAGTCCGATTTTGCGGTTGCCTTTAACCATCTCTTCGATAATGGGCAGCGGGAATTGGTTGGCATCGATCACATCATCGAGAAATCGAACGGCCAGGCGAGTTACCTCACCCAGTCTTTCCCAGTTAACATCATTTTTACCGTCAGCTTCCTCTACCATTAACTTAAGGTTAATGGAGCCGAGATTACAAGCTTCATTGGGCAGAAGAGGTTGTTCGCCGCAGGGATTGGTGGCTTCGATTGGGCCAAGCAAAGGAGTGGGATTATCCCTGTTGATGCGGTCGATAAATACCATTCCGGGCTCCCCGTTGCGCCAAGCATGTTCAATGATCTTGGAAAATACTTCTCTGGCTGGCAGACGGCTTACTATTTTGCCGGAATGAGGATCTATCAAGTCATAATCTAAGCCGGCCTTGACTGCTTCCATAAATTCATCGGTTACCGCCACCGAAAGGTTAAAATTCGTAATTTCTCTGTTATCTTCTTTACAGTTGATAAATTCCAGGATATCCGGGTGATCGACCCGTAAAATCCCCATGTTGGCTCCGCGTCTGGTTCCTCCTTGCTTTACGGCTTCTGTGGCCGAATTAAATACTTTCATAAATGAAACCGGGCCTGAAGCCACTCCGCCGGTAGATCGAACCATGCTGTTTTTGGGACGCAGTTTGGAAAAGCTAAAACCCGTTCCACCGCCTGACTTATGAATTATGGCTGCATTTTTGATAGCATCAAAAATATCCTCCATACTGTCTTCTACCGGCAGCACAAAACAAGCGCTTAACTGCCCCAAATCCCTACCGGCATTCATTAAGGTCGGAGAATTGGGCATAAACTCCAGGTTGGCCATCAAGGCGTAAAACTCTTCGGTCAGACTTTTAATCTCTTGCTCCGACTTGCCGTATTTTTTTTCAATTCCGGCTACTACGGAAGCCACCCGGTAAAACATATCTTCCGGTTCTTCGCAAACTTGCCCGTTCTCTTGTTTTAAATACCTTTTCTCCAAAATAAGTCTGGCATTAGCGGTAAGATTAGCTTTGGGCCTGGACTTAGATCTTTCTTCAGTAAAACTCAATCTAATCCCATCTTTCTTCATCTTCTAGTACTAATTTTGTTCTATAATTAGTATTATAAAAATTTTATCAAACTATATATAGTAGTCAAGAGTATAAAAGATATAGGTTAATAGTATAAAAGTCCTGGGAAGAAAAGCGGTGTGCGAATTATAGGATAAATCCTAATCCGACACCGCTTTTAATAGTTGCTGTCAAAAATCTCAGGAGTAACCGTATTCCCTCGAGCCACTAGATGTAAATTAGCGTTTTCATGATTAGTTAAGAGTTGTTCTAACAACCAACAGTCTGATTTTTCTATTTTTAATTCTAAATCTGCGCCGGCCGCAAATTGCCTGGAGGTCTCTATCATGCTGTCAAGGGTTTTTTCATCCACCACACCGGAATCAATAAATAATAAATAGCGATAATTTTGGAGCATTGATTTAAGAAGTCTATTGGCCCGCTTTTCACCATAGCGCTGGATCATGTGTTCTTTTTCTTTCAGTATGCTTTTCGTACCTTCCAGCCAGCCTTTGCTTAAGAAATAGGTGGCTTTTTGCCGTTCAAATTTAGTGTTTGGTCTGGTAAGCATTATTTGTATACAGTCCTCAGCTTTAAAAAACAACAAGTCTGCGCTAGTAGCCTTTAATCCAATAATGGCATTACCGCAACAGCCGTAGCCCAACAATATTCTGTCCGCATCCTGAACCTGGTCAATTTCACTTTGCAATTTGGCTCTGAGTTTTTCCGGATTCATGTGATAGTCGGAAGAAATCCAAATTACAGGATAAGACACACCGGTTTTTTCCATAGCTAAGGCTAATTCAGATTTTAATACTTCACAGCATATAATTACGTTTTTCACAAAAACCACTCCACTGTTCTGTCCTATTTGCTAAGCTGTCTCGGAGCAAAGTGCATACTTTATTAACATTCTTACCAAGACCTTATTAAAATGATTTCTGGAGATCTAGGCTTACTTAAGGGGACCGATTTTACCCTTGCGGTAGGCGTCGTTGTATTTGCGACAATGCCGGTCTTTACCCATCAATGCTTCGGTTGCCAGTAAGGCAGCGATCATATCCCGGCTACAAGGATCCATAATAGCTGAATCCATGCCAAAGAAGGTGGCTATAGTCAAAAAGGCTTGATTAATGACTTTTCTTAAGGGCATACCGAAGGATATATTGCTTAAGCCGGAGGTGATTTTAATCGTAGGATACATTTCTTTTATATCCCTCATGGTCTCGACAAAATTATGAACGGAATTATTGTCGGTGGCCAGGGCGATAACTAGAGGATCCAGGTGAATTCTGTCGGGGGCAATATCATACTTTGCCGCTTTTTCGACCAGGCTTTTGGCAATGTCAATTCGGGCCTGGGCAGTTTTGGGAATTCCGTCGTTATCACAGGTTAAAGCGATAACCTGCCAATCAGTCCCGGCAATTAGAGGATAAATAACGTCAGTTTTATCGCCTTCTTCGGATACAGAATTTATAATACCGGGTTTGCGGGCGTATTTTAAGACAGCTTCAATCGTCCGCGGGTTGGGGCTGTCAATACAAAGCGGCGTATCTACAGCGTCTTGCACAATATCCATGAGCCACTTTAAAGTTTCAACCTCAATATCCGGAGAGGTACCGGCACATACATCCAGGTAATGAGCTCCGGCCTCGGCTTGGTCGATAGCTCTTTGCCTAATAAAATCAGCATCTTTTTCTTCAATAGCCTTTTTTACAACCGGAATGGTCCCATTAATTTTCTCACCGATTATAATCATTGTCCCTCACTCCTTGTATAATATGTTTTGAAATCAAAATCTATAGAATTTAGTAAATCCGTTTATCAAAGTTTGATATTTATTAGAGTTCTTTTTAAACTCGCTGATCCTTTTGCAGGTTAATGGCTTTAACCACGTTTTTGAGCAGGAGGGTCGTAGTAATAGAGCCTACTCCTCCGGGAACAGGAGTAATGGCCTGCACTTGTTCCGCTACTGCTTGGAAATCAACATCGCCGCACATTTTTCCGTCTCCGGCATCGTTGATTCCCACATCAATCACAATACTTTGGGGCGAAACATAATTGGCATCAATAAATTTGGGTTTACCAATGGCGGCCACTAGGATATCCGCATTTTTACAGATGTCAAGCATATTTTGGGTTTTAGAATGACAAATAGTAACTGTCGCGTTTTCTTTTAGCAGCATCATACTGAGGGGTTTGCCTACTACCATACTCCGGCCTACCACAACCGCCTTAGCGCCCTGAAGTTCGATTTTATAATATTTTAAAATCTCCATAACAGCCGCCGGCGTGCAGGGTAGCAGGCCTGACATATCGCCGGCAAATATTCTGGCTTGGTTTAAAGGGCTCATGCAGTCAATATCCTTGGCCGGGTCGATTATATGTTTCAATAGCTCTTCATCCAGTTGCTGAGGTAAGGGCCTGAAAATCATTATGCCATGGATGCCCGGATCAGCATTGACCTGCTTTAAAAGCTTAATAAAATCAGGCATGGAAATATTCTCTTCTAAAGTAAACTTTTGAGGTCGAATGCCCATATTTTCACAGTTTTTGACAATGCTGTTCTCATAGTAAACATCGTCGGGCCTGTTTCCGACCCGGATCAGCCCTATGGATGGGACTTGGCCCCTGTCTTTCAAGCTCTTAATATCTTGCAGCAGATCGGCTTTTAAGTTTTGAATAACAGGTTTAGCCTCCAAGATCCGACTCATGCCTTATTCCCCTCCCGTGATTTTCTTCTCAACCAGGGAAAATACCCGGTCCGCTCTAACTGTAAATTCCTGAACAAGTTCTTCCAGTTCGGTCTCTACTTTAGTGCGCAAATTCTCATCCTTTAGTATTTTAGTATTGA
>JAAYMU010000074.1 GCA_012521215.1 Peptococcaceae bacterium
ATAGGTAGCCTGGGAACTATTCACACAAAAAATATAATCGGGATCCCAGGAAAATATCTGTTCTGTTCCTACGGTAGGCCAAGTTTCCTCGGAAACGATATCTTTAGCCAGATTGATTCCGCCGGCCGTTTCAATTAAAAAGGACTGAAGCATAGTGCCGTTAGCCACTTTACCGATCTCACTGCCCATCACAATGACAGTTTTTCTTTCATCTGCCGGGATATCCTTAACTAAGTCAGCGGCAAAATTTATCTTTTCATTATAAAAATTAATAAGTTTTGTCGCCTGCTCCTCTGCACCGAGAACCTTGCCCACCAACTCTGTCGCTACAAGCAAATCATCCTGTGTTTCGGAGTAAATGCCGACAGCGGGAATCCCTAAATCTTGAACGGCTTCCAAAGTTGCTGTATCGTTGGCCTTATGAATAAAAACATCAGGTTTTAATTTAGCAAGGGCTTCCATATCCGGCTTACCCTTGCCGACGGAACTTACATTGGCCAGATTGGGAGAGACTTTAGCGGCAAATTCACCCGAATAATTAAAGGCAGAAATAATATCTCCTTTACCCAGAGCCAGAACGAAATTAGCCGCCGGTCCCCAGGTCATAGCGACGCTCTCCACATTATTCGGAATTTCCACTGTTCGTCCGGCCTGATCCGTTATGGTAAATGTTTCTGCCTGATTCCCATCTGCGGTATCAGCCGGTGGCTCAGAAGCCGGCGAGCAGCCCGTGAAAACAAGCAATAGCAGAAGCGTTAGGAATAGAGCCGTAAATTTCTTGATACTTTGAAACTTCATCTCATTTCCTCCATTATTTTTTGTTGCTAAGCAACATTTTTAATTATTAAGGAACACTAGGCTAAACAACGCCAGTATAGTTATATCCTTTGCTCATATGCATATAGATAAAAGGAATATGATAAGGATATAGTTTTCATAACTGTCAAAAAATTTGTTCTCAAAAAAATATTTTTTTGTTAAAAAAATAACATAACATTGATACCTTGGCTTAAAATCAATATAATTAGCTTAACCAGGAGGTGGTAATTGGACTAATAAACGATAATCTTTAATATTAACAATACTGGAAAAATTTTTTTTGTCAATATATTACTTCTCCCTTATAACTCTAATGCATATCACAGGGGACTCGAAGGCATATAAAAAAGACAGATAATATCTGCCTTTTAAACCATATACCTTCTTATTAAAATAAATATATACCCTAATAAACTATAAAATAATTATCCTGGAGGTCATTTCTAACCAATGCATATTTTTTTGACCGGAGAAATACAAGTAGGCAAGAGCACTGTAATTGCTAAAACTTTAGCTCTGCTGGATATTACTCCCGGAGGCTTCAGGACTTACTTTGGCCCCGACAGGAAATCGCCCAACAAATTGTTATATATGAATTCTGCTTCTGAAGCGCCGGTTTACAAGCGGGAAAATGCTGTCGCCATATTTAGTGAGAATAAGCCCCCTCAGCCCCTAACAGAAAAATTTGATCTTTTCGGCTCTGAGCTTATTCGGACCGCCAGACAAAACTCCAAATTAATTCTGATGGACGAATGCGGTAGTTTGGAACGGGAGGCTTTTTTATTCCAGAAAACTGTCCTAGAAACTTTGGGCTATGAAACACCTATTCTGGGGGTAATTAAACTCGACAGTTTTGGTTGGACCGAACAAATAAAGCAACATCCAAAGGTTAAGCTTATTTCGGTTACAGTCGAGAATCGAGACACCCTGCCAACAATACTTGCCAAGATGCTAAAGCCTAAAATCTAGTCGCCTCATATTTGTCGGCAGTAGCCACGGTTTGAAAACCAAAATCCTGCAAAAACTTTATAGTCCTTTTCGGCGCTTTTATATTGGGATCAAACTTTTCAACCTGCATTAAAGTATTTAAGACCGGAATCAAGCTGGCCACATCTACGGGCAAATCTACATCCGGTACCATTTCCACCAGAGCCAGCGGAATATTTTTTTCAGCCGCTTTTTGGGCAACCATATCCAAGGCCGTAACCCCGTCCTGATTGTAGAACACACCTTTAAAATCAAAAGGTGTGGTATAGGTATAACCGATTAAATTAAAGCCGCCCTCTTGATCTATGGATTCAATTATGGAAGCCCCAATTGCCGGTTTAAAGGCGGCCGACTTAGCATTTTCAAAATACTTTTCCGCACACGCCAGCGCTTTTTTACTTAAGGCCAATAATTCTAACTTTTTTACCGCTTCTTTAACCGTCGCCGCCTGCAAACAGGGACTGTCCCCGCCAACAACTATAGCCCCCTCGGCCAGCCTATCTTCCCCTCCCTTGCGAAAGATATAATCGAAGGCATATTGCATCGCTTGATCAAAAGTTCCACCTTGATCTTGGAAAATTTCCCGGACAGCTCCTAAAGCAAAATTTGATTGTATCAGTTGTTGCAAATAATTCCTGTCCCCGTTCAAGTTATAGCAAATATATAGATCCCCGCTTTGGGCCCTAATACAACTATCTATTACATCTAAAAGAGAGGCCTCATAGAAATCTTTTGCTTCTTGAGGTGAAAAAATTCCTCCTTTTTCCTCGGTTAGTCTGGTTTTGGTTTGGCCTTCTTGCGGTACTTTAGTAAAAATTACAATAGCGGTTTTCATAGCCATATCCCCTCGTAATATATTTCTCGTAATATATTTCTTACCTCATTCGCTACGCCCAGGCTGCAAGATTTGGTGCCAAATTCTCGTTGAAACCGGCAGACGCTTCAGCGCTGGCCGTCAATTTCCTGTTTTAACACCTCAAAAAAGCTATACATAAAATCTAAGCGCTGTTTTGCTAAAGCCTTGGCCTTGGCAGTGAACAATTTATCCGGAATATGTTTAAGCTTAAGTTCAAATTCCAGATTAGCAGCATGTTGCGCGACATCCTTGATCCTGCCGTTTTCACCGACATTTTTGGCCATATATTCAGCTAAAGGTATATCCAGATACATTCTTTCTCCATGCCGTCCCCCCAACATGTAGGAACGAGCAATTCCCACAGCCCCAATAACATCCAGCTTATCGGCATCATAGAGGATTTTAGCTTCAGGGCTGGAGGGAGGTGAACCGCTGCGGAAACGATGAGAGGCAATACAATCTTTAATTTTAGAAATTAACTGCTCATCGTACCCCAGCTCCTGTAATATCTTGCCGACCATGACAGCTCCAACCAAAGCGTGATCTGTTTTCCCGGTTGGATCTTCGTCTTCAAGTCTTCTGGCGATATCATGAAGAAGCACAGCAGGTATTAAAACATCCCTATCCACGCTTTCTTCATCTTCGGCCAGGAACATGGCTAGTTGGTAGACTCTAAGTACATGGTCGAAGTCATGAGCGGCATAGGACATTTTGTCTTGTACAAGATTCAACAGGTCATTATATCGATCGTCTATATAATATTTGCCCATCTAGTAATTCCACCTTATATACTTGATATTCTACCTTTTATACTTGATTATAATTATCATACTTATTAGCACACCTTGCGCTAAGCTTGCCGGCGACAACATATTAAGTATAAATATTTAAAATAAAATAGCAACTCCACCTGTAAAGGTGGAGTTCTGGCTTTAGTTATCTAGGCTTATTTAAGGAACACTATTAATTTAACTTAATTACTAGATCTATTTAGCATAACTACTTGGCCTGCAAATACCCTTCGGCTTTTAGCAGCTCCGCAATCAGTACCGCTCCACCGGCAGCCCCGCGTAATGTATTATGAGAAAGGCATACGAATTTATAATCGTAAACCGTATCTTCTCTAAGGCGACCCATGCTGACACCCATCCCGCGCCCAAAGTCCCTGTCGAGTTTGCTTTGCGGACGGTCATCCTCATTAAAATATTGCATAAAGGGTCGGGGAGCACTAGGCAGTTTTAATTTTTGAGGTCTGCCTTCAAAGTTGTTCCACAAGTCAATAATGGTTTGTTTGTCTATCTTTTTCTCCAAGGACATAAAAACTGCAGCCATATGCCCGTCACTTACGGGTACTCTAACACACTGGGTGGTAATTATAGTATTAGAGGTAGGAACAATTTGGCCCTGCTCTATTTTTCCCCATATTTTTAAAGGTTCTTTTTCGCTTTTTTCTTCTTCTCCCCCGATATAAGGCACGACATTATCTACAATTTCCGGCCAGTCTTCAAAAGTTTTGCCGGCACCGGAAATAGCCTGATAAGTACAGGCGAGAATCGATTTTGGTCCGTATTCCAGGAGAGCATGGATAGGCGGAACATAGCTCTGAATGGAACAGTTTGGTTTTACGGCAATAAAACCATATTTTGTACCTAAACGCTTTTTCTGAGTCTCAATAATGGCCATATGTTCAGGATTGATCTCCGGGATAACCATGGGGACATCAGGCAACATTCTATTGGCCGAATTATTGGAAATCACCGGGGTCTCACACTTAGCGTACTGTTCTTCTAAAATCCTTGTTTCGTCTTTTTTCATGTCAACGGCGCAGAAAACAAAATCAACCTGTTCCGAGACTTTCTGCACTTCAGCCGCATTCTGCACTGTAAGATCCCTGACTTGAGCCGGAATATCATTTTGCATTTTCCATCTGCCCTGAACAGCTTCCTCGTAGCTTTTACCGGCCGAATTGGCACTGGCTGCAATAGCTTTAATTTCAAACCATGGATGGTCCGCCAAAAGGGATACAAATCTTTGCCCTACCATCCCGGTACCGCCAATTATACCTACTTTTAATTTACCTTGCACAATCATCACTTCCCTGTTACATACAATACTAATATTATACTATAATAATTAATTTATTTGTTTAAATAATTCTAAGATTACCCTGCAAACTTTTCCCTGTGCTACCCGGAAATTCATTTTGTCCCTCAGTTTTCTATTCCTTTTCTGGCCTTTATTCCCTGATCAAAGGGATGTTTTATTTTTTTGATCTCGGATACATAATCTGCCATTGCTGCTAATTCCGGTGCCGGATCCCTGCCGGTTAGGATCACCTCCAAGCTTTCAGGCTTAGTAGTTAAAAAATCCGTTAGGAGCTTATGGTCCACCAAATTTAGATTATATGCGGCGATGACTTCATCCAGAATTAATACATCCACCTGCCCGTTTTTCGCCGCAGTTATACCTTGCTTCAACATTTCATTATGTTGAAGACGGCACTTTTCTTTTTGTTGGTCAGTCATTTGCCAGGTAAAAGCCGCTCCGTAATCTTGTCCCCGTAAAACACTAATTTCAGGTATTTTAGCCATGCTGACCAACTCGCCCGTTTTCTGATCCTTAAGAAACTGGATAATAAAAACCTTAAACCCTCTTCCGGCTGCCCTTACGGCCAGTCCAATAGCCGCAGTGCTTTTACCCTTGCCGTCCCCGCAATAAATATGAATCAGTCCTTTTTTCATTTATACTCCCTCCTCCATAATTTTGTAAATAGCTTCAAGATCAACATTTTTGCTTATTGCTGCTGCTAATTTGTTATACTGAGTTTCTTTGTATTCTTGATAATCAACAGGGGCAACGCTAAAAGCATCCAGTCCTTTATTCTTAAGTAAACACTCGATAATAGCTAAGGCTACCTGCTGCTCGTCAAAAAGGCCATGCACATAACTGCCCAGGACATTGCCGCAGACTAACCCTTCAGCTTTACGCTTAGCCTGTCCGGCAACAGTTTCCTCGGTGGTAATTTCTATTTGGGTAAGAGCTTTTTGCTCTTCAGCCTGTCCTATGTTTTCTGTTACCCCCATATGAATTTCATAGCCGCTAAAAGCTACTCCGGATAGTCCCGTCAGCACTCCATCCAGCTTGTTAAACCTGCCTGAAACTCTGCTTCTTGTTTTGTCCCGGCTAAAAACGCTTTTAGCTTTTAGCAAGCCCATCCCCTTAAGACTTCCTCCCGCTTCCACACCGTAAGGGTCTTCCAAGCTTTCCCCCAGCATTTGATAGCCGCCGCCCACTCCGAAAATCACGATGCCTGAAGCGGCTTTTTTCTTGATCAGACCCTCTAGACCGTTTTGTCGCAGCCATAAGAGGTCACCCATAGTATTATTGGTCCCGGGAAGGATAATCATATCCGGGTTATGCAGCTCTGCTACTGTAGAGACATAGCGTAATGAAACCCCAGGTATAAGTTCAAAAGTATTAAAATCCGTAAAGTTGGTCATCCTGGGCAGCCTGATAACGGCAATGTCAACCGCCTGCGCCCTCTGAGGTCTGGAGAACCTGTCCGCCAGACTGTCTTCGTCCTCAAGATCGATATGTAAATAAGGTACTACTCCTAAAACCGGGATACCGGTTTTCTCTTCTATCATTTTAAGCCCGGGCCGTAAAATTTCCACATCCCCACGAAATTTGTTGATTATAATGCCCTTGATTAAAGCCCTCTCATCATCATCCAAAAGCATTATAGTACCGTAGATGGAGGCAAAGACTCCGCCGCGGTCAATATCAGCCACTAGCAGTACCGGGGATTTAGCCATTTTAGCCATGCCCATATTGACAATATCGTCCTGTTTTAAGTTGATTTCCGCCGGGCTGCCTGCCCCTTCCAGAACAATAAGATCGTTTTGGGCGGCTAAAGTGTGATAAGCCTTTAAAATAACCGGAATTAGTTTTGTTTTATAATTGAAATACTCGGCTGCGCTCATGTTCCCCAGGACTTCACCGTTGACAATAACCTGGGAACCCTGTTCACTGGTAGGTTTTAAGAGAATGGGGTTCATGAGCACGTTGGGCTCAATTCCCGCCGCCTCGGCCTGGACAACCTGAGCCCTGCCCATTTCTTTTCCTTCCTTAGTAATATAAGAATTTAAAGCCATATTCTGGGATTTGAAAGGTGCAACCCTATACCCCTGCTGTTTAAAAACCCTGCATAAACCGGCCGTGATCCAACTTTTCCCCACATTGGACATTGTCCCTTGAATCATAATATTCTTGGCCATGAGCTTACCTACTTTCATCCTTATTGGTAATACCCTTTAGAGTTTAATAATATCTTTGAGAGCCGCAACGAGGATCAGATTAACTGCTCGATTTTTCACAGCAATTCGGAAAAACTCACTGTTTAATCCCCTATAGTTGGCGCAGGAACGTATAAGTATTCCTCGAGCTAAGAGTTGTTTATCAAGTTCTCTATGGCCCGGGGTCTGAAAAAATATGTAATTGGCCAAGGAACCATAAGTTCTAACTCCTAACTTGTTTAACTCCTTAAGCAAAAATTGCCGTTCCCTTTTTATCAATTGCCGGGTTTTTTGCAGGTATTCTGTTTGTTTTAAAGCACATATCCCGGCTTTCTGGGCTATAACGGATACGCTCCAATCCTGG
Organism: Peptococcaceae bacterium; assembly: GCA_012521215.1. Classification (GTDB taxonomy): domain Bacteria; phylum Bacillota; class Desulfitobacteriia; order Desulfitobacteriales; family Syntrophobotulaceae; genus JAAYMU01. Next base: position 7,322 of record JAAYMU010000074.1, read on the forward strand.
CCGGCGGTCCTTAGCCGATCAATGATTTGTTGATTGGCCGTCAGCAGATAGCCCAGCCGGAGGCCCGGCATGGCAAAGATTTTTGTAAAGGCCTTAAGGATGAGTAAATTATTATAGGACTCGATCAGATGTTGCACCGAATATTTTTCCGGCTCATCCACAAAATCCATAAAGCATTCATCAACCAATACCAGTGTATTCCTCCGGTGGCAGCACTCAAGGACTTCCTTGAGGAAAGAAGCTTCATACCCCTGCCCTGTGGGATTATTGGGATTACAGATCCAAACCATATCATAAGACCTGTTTAGGAACTGCAAAAAGTCTTCTTTCAGGTGGAAATCATTCTCCGCGGCTAAAGGATAAAACTCAAGAGTGGTACCGACCGTGCCCAGAGCTTTTTCATAGTCAGCAAAGCTAGGAGCCAAAAGCAAGGCCTTCTTAGGTTTAAGAGCTAAAGCCAGTCTGAAAATTATTTCCGAGGCCCCATTGGCACAATAAACATTTTCCCGGGGGACATGCTCATAAGCCGCTAAAGCTTGGATGAGCTCCCGACAAAAAGGATCAGGATAATGTTGACATTCAGGCAAAGCGGCCAAAACCGCCTCTTCTACCCCCGGTGGCAAGCCCAGCGGGTTTATGTTGGCTGAAAAATCTATAATGTTAGAATTACCGGTCAGATCCTTTGCTGTATAAATATCTCCGCCGTGAACATATTTGTACATTGACTTATTTTCTCCTTACCAGAATATTAAATAAATTATTTTTAAAGCCGTTCCGATAATCAAACCTAAAAAAGCGGTCACATACAAGAGCTTATTAGTTTTAAGTATATCGGCAGGTTCTATCGGCCGGATATCGTCCCCAATGGTGGGTTTGGCAACCAGCCGGCCGGAATAATAGCTATCGCCGGCCAATTGCACCTGCAAAGCCCCGGCACAGACGGCTTCGGTGTGGGCGGAATTCGGGCTGGGGTGATTATGGCGATCCCGACGGTAAATTCTAAGAGCCTCTTTGCCCTCTAGGCCACTTAAATAAGCGGCCCCTATCATCAGATAAGCTGATATTCTGGCCGGCAGGTAATTGGCCACATCGTCCAGTTTGGCAGCAAACCTACCCCAGTGGAAGTATTTTTCATTTTTATAGCCGATCATGGAGTCCAGGGTATTGACCGCTTTATAAAGAAAACCCAAGGGTGCCCCACCGATCAAAATATAAAACAGCGGCGCAAGCACTCCGTCTGACAAGTTTTCCGCTACCGTTTCCACGGCCGCTTTAGTCACTTCCTGCTCATCCAGGTTTTCCGTATCCCGGCCTACAATAAAGGATAAATATTTCCTCGCCGCCGGAAGATTACCTTGTTCCAGTTCATAATAGACTTTCATACTTTCCTGTTTTAAAGATTTAAGAGCCAGGATCTGATAACACATAATGGCCTCCAGAATGAAACCCAGTACAGGATGAAAATTATAAGCCATTAGTAAAATAAGGAAAGGGATCCCAAAGGAAAGGGCACATACAACCAGGGTCAAGATTACACCACACCAAAATTGGCTGGATGCATTCTTGGAACTGAATTTTCGACCAAAAGCTTCCCCCTTGGCTATCAGGTGACCGATCCAGCGGACCGGATGGGGAAGCCATCTAGGGTCTCCCAATATTAAATCGAGTAAGAATCCGCATATCAGGGCTAAAATGTTATTCATAAACTTCTACTCTCAGTATCCTTGATTTTCGTAACTTCTAATATTTTTTTCTGCCGCTGCCAGAGGGCGGAATCGAAAACAAGTCTATAGCCCTCACAATTTTTCACCTTCCAATCATGGAAAAAAGCCTTAGCTAAGGCATATTTAGTGAGGATAGCCATAATAGTACCACCGTGAATAATAAAAGCACTGCTTTTGATTTTC
>JAAYMU010000075.1 GCA_012521215.1 Peptococcaceae bacterium
ATTTGGGCAAGCTGAGTGAATAAAGAAGATGCCTTCAAGTTTCAAACATGAAGACACCTTCCTAAAGTATCTGGTTTATTTACTCTACGTTTTCGGGCTTAGCCCCAACATTTGACAAAGAGCCTTTGATTATAGGGGTTGTTTTTTAGACCATATCATAAAAATTCTGCAATAACGCCAATTGACCTATATTTGCCATTGTTTTCTTTACAGCTTCTTTATACCGTTTTATGATATGATAAATTTAGTTGGAGGTGAATTTGTGCAATTGAATAAACTGAAAAACAAATTTCCTATGTCTGGGCGGAACACACTTAATTTTATTCTTATATTCTGCGCAGCCACATTTATTTGTATTTTACTGAAACCTGTCAGTGATAATGACATGTATGCGATTTTAGTATTTATCCTGGCCGTAATGATAATTTCGTTAAGAACCGAGGGTTATTTTTATGGAATAGCCGGATCAGTATTGGCTGTTATATGCGTTAACTATATTTTCACTTACCCTTATTTGGCTTTTAACTTTACCATTACAGGTTATCCTCTAACTTTTTTTACGATGTTGACAGTGTCTCTTATTATAAGCACCATGGCAACCAGTATAAAAAAACAGGAAAGAATGCGAATAGAGATTGAGAAAGAAGCGATCCGCGCTAATCTTCTGCGGGCGATTTCCCACGACCTGCGAACGCCTCTGACCTCTATTGTCGGTGCAACTGGCGCTATCTTGGAAAATTATGATTCTTTGGCTCCAGAGACAAAAAGGGAGTTGCTTAGTGAGGTGCGGGAGGATGCTCAATGGCTTATTCGTATGGTTGAAAATATTCTCTCCATTACTCGAATCGGCTCAAACCCTTCGCAGGCCAATTTGGTTAAAAGACCGGAGGCAGTAGAAGAGATTTTGGGAGAAATCCTAGGGAAATTTAAAAAACAATTTCCCGGGATGGCGGTTTCAGTTAAGGTTCCCGAAGAACTCCTGATGGTACCTATGGATGCCATGCTCATTGAGCAGGTTATAATGAACATTATGGAAAACGCTGTTATTCATGGCGTCACTACTACGAAAATATCAGTTTCGGTTTACCGCCAAGGTATGGAAGTAGTATTTGAAATCTGTGATAACGGTCAAGGAATAGCGCCGGATATGCTTCCCCGGTTGTTTCACGGGGAGAGCTCCAGCCTTTATGAACCCCAGAAGGCCGAACTCAAGCGTAGTATGGGTATAGGTTTATCTGTTTGTAACAGTATCATTAAAGCGCATGGCGGGAACCTCACCGCTAAAAACAATACTGATTCAGGCGGAGCAACTTTTTGTTTTACTCTGCCGATAACTGAATGAAAGAGGGTGGGTAATAGTCATGGCTATTAAAAAGAAAATTCTAATTGTGGAAGATGAACGCAACATTTGTAATTTTCTTACCGCTGTGCTTAAGGCTAATAACTACGATGTCATAGTTTCTCATACAGGTGCTGAAGCCTACCATATGATTACTTCACACTGTCCGGATGTGGTTTTGTTGGATCTGGGGCTGCCTGATATTGACGGGCTGAGCATATTGTCAGCCGTGCGAGAGTGGACCCAATTACCAATCATTGTGATTTCAGCCAGGGCACAGGAAAGGGATAAAGTAGAGGCTTTAGATATGGGAGCGGATGACTATATAACTAAGCCCTTTGGCACCAGCGAATTGCTTGCCCGTATCCGTACAGCTATACGCCATACGTATACCTGCGCTTTAGACGAAAACGTTGCCCAGACTGGAATTTTTAGAGCCGGTGATCTAACCATAGATTATGACAAGCACCGCGTCTTTATTAAAGGAGAAGACGCGCGTCTTACCCAGAATGAGTTCAAAATCATAGCCTTGTTGGGCAAGTACGCCGGAAAGGTTTTAACCTACGATTATATACTAAAAGAACTGTGGGGTCCCTCGGCCAGGGGTAACAACCAGATTTTGCGTGTTAATATGGCCAATATCCGCCGTA
>JAAYMU010000076.1 GCA_012521215.1 Peptococcaceae bacterium
ATATAATTAGAGTTAAGCATAAGCAAAACCTCCTGTAAATGATCGTGGTGGGTTTATTTACCCGGTAGGTTTTCGCTTATGCTTTGTTTTTTTCCTGCTACTTACCCCAATATTTATTATAGAACCTTTTTTAACTTGTTCAAATATTCCATTGGCCCGGTTGTGTAGTAGGAACGCTGTGTGGCACTGTTTATAATTGCCACAGTATATAATATTTAATATAATTAGTATTAAAATTGGCTTTTACTTAATTAATAAACATATTTTGGCAAAAAGGATGTGAATATATGAGAATCAAGGCCGAAGATGTTGAAAAATTGGCGTTAATGAGCCGTCTTGAACTTACAGAAGAGGAAAAAGCGGCCTACACAGAATCTCTAAATGCCAGTTTGAATTACCTGGATAAGTTAACCAGATTAGTAACTGATACAGTAGAACCTGCTACTCATGTACTACCGATAGTCAACATTTTTAGAGAGGATCGGATTGAAACCGGTTTAGACCAGGAGTTGGTTTTAGCCAATGCTCCGGAGGTAGAAGCAGGGTCTTTTAAAGTACCGCGTATTGTTTAACCAGGAGGTATTTTATGCAATTATATTCGTTAACAGTTCACCAACTGAGTGAACTAATGGCCCAAAAAAAAATCAGCAGTGTAGAATTAGTAAATGCTTATTTGGAACGAAATAAGGAAATAGAAGATAAAATCCAAGCTTTTATAACTCATACCAGGGAAGAAGCTTTAGCCCAGGCCCGGATAATTGATGAGAAACGAATGCAGGGGGATGAGTTATCTCCTCTGGCCGGTATTCCGGTGGCTATAAATGATAATATTTGCACCGCAGGTCTAAAGACCACCTGTGCCTCAAACATTCTCAATAATTATATTCCTCCGTCAGATGCAACTGTTGTTACAAGACTAAAGAATGCCGGGTCCATATTAATAGGCAAAACCAATATAGATGAGTTTGCTATGGGTTCATCTACTGAGTATTCAGGTTTCTTTCAGACCAGGAACCCTTATGACTTGGAAGCTGTACCGGGAGGCTCCAGTGGGGGTTCGGCAGCGGCTGTAGCGGCTGGGGAAGCTGCATTTGCTTTGGGTTCTGATACCGCTGGGGATATTCGCCAGCCGGCGGCCTTTTGCGGTGTCCTGGGCTTAAAGCCTACCTATGGCTATGTTCCCAGAACAGGCCTGATCTCTTATGCTTCCTCTCTTGATCAGATCGGCCCCTTAGCCCGGGATATCACGGACTTAGCGCTAATCCTAAATGTAATTCTCGGCCATGATCCCAAAGATTCGACCTCGGCTACTGTGGATGTGCCTGATTTCAAAGCCGGTTTGGTTAATGACGTAAAGGGCTTAAGAATTGGGTTGCCTAAAGAATACATGGGAGCCGGAGTAGAAGCTAAAGTCGCAGCTAAGATTCAGGAAGCCATTAAGCAATTGGAAGATATGGGTGCTACCTGTGTTGAGGTGTCTTTGCCCCATACCGAATACGCGGTGGCAGCTCATTATATTATCTCCTGTGCTGAAGCCAGCTCCAATTTGGCCCGTTATGACGGGGTGCGCTATGGCCTTAGAGTTGAGGCCGAAGATGTGTTGAGCATGTTTAAACAGACTCGAAGCCAGGGTTTTGGGGACGAGGTAAAAAGAAGAACCCTTTTGGGTACCCATTTCTTAAGCAGCGCTTCTTATGATGAATATTATACTCAGGCCCTAAAGGTTCGCACCTTAAATAAACAGGATTTTGATCAGGTTTGGGCTCAGGTAGATTGTCTTCTTACTCCGGTTAGTTTAACAACTGCTTTTAAGATTGGTGAAAAGGCACAGGCTGCTTTGGCTATGTATCTGTCCAATTTTTGTACTATACCGGCCAATCTGGCCGGATTGCCGGCTTTGTCTTTACCATTTGGTCTGGCCGATGGGATGCCCGTAGGATTACAGTTGATCGCCCGTCACTTTGATGAGCAAACCTTATTGAGGGTAGGGTATAGCTTAGAGCAGAATACAGACCAAACCAGTCTGAAACCTGATCTAGACCGTTAATAATTTTATTGTACTAGGGGGTCAAAATGAGTAGATATGAAGCAGTAATTGGTTTAGAGGTTCATGTAGAGTTAAAAACCGCGACCAAATTATTTTGTGGTTGTTCTACGGAATTCGGAAAAGAGCCTAATACGCAAGTATGTCCTGTTTGCCTGGGGTTGCCCGGCAGTACCGGCGTGTTAAATAAAAAAGCTGTCGAGCTGGCTGTGAAAGCCGGTTTGGCCTTAAACTGTGAAATCGGTACCCATACTTGGTTTGACCGGAAAAATTATTTTTATCCGGATTTGCCCAAGGGATTTCAGATCTCCCAGGTTTTTCGGCCCATTGCTTATAATGGCTACTTGGATATCGAGGTTAATGATCAAAAAAAACGAATCCATATTGCTCGGGCTCATATAGAAGAAGATCCCGGCAAGCTCATTCATGCCGGTGAATCCATAACCACTTCCTATGCTTCTTTTGTGGATTATAACCGGTCAGGCATACCTCTGATAGAAATCGTTTCGGAGCCTGAAATTCGCTCCGGGGAAGAAGCCAGAGCCTATTTGGAAAAACTTAAATCTATTTTAGAATATACCGGTGTCTCAGATGTCAAGATGGAACAGGGTTCCCTACGTTGTGATGCCAATATTTCCATTCGTCCGGCGGGTACTAGCACCTTAGGTGCAAAAACAGAGATTAAGAATATGAATTCTTTTCGTGCCGTACAGCGGGCTATCGAGTATGAGATAGACAGACAACTTGAAGTATTGGAAGACGGGGGCACAATTATTGAGGAAACACGCGGCTGGGATGAAAATAAGGGTATCACTGTGTCCATGCGAAGTAAGGAGGATCCGGATTATAGATGTTTCCTGGAGCATGAGATCTCTGATATAAAACTCACTCCAGGATGGATTGAAGAGGTCAGAGCTACCCTTCCGGAATTACTCGATGCCCGTAAAAAACGGCTGGTGAAAGAATACGGCTTGCCGGCTTATGATGCGGGGATTATTACCGGTTCTTTGGCTTTAGCGGAGTTCTTTGATGCCGTCTATGAGAAATATCCCGATGCTAAAACAATCAGCAACTGGATTATGGGTGAGCTCTTGCGGCTCTTAAATGCGCGTAATTTAGAATTAAGCGAAGCCAAGATTAAGCCTGAAGGGCTGTCTAAGCTTTTGGAGTTGATTAAAAAGGGTACCATTAGCAATAAAATGGGCAAAGAAGTTTTTGAGATTATGTTTGAAGAAGGTAGTGATCCGGAGCAGATTATTAAAGAGAAGGGCATGGTTCAAATATCGGATGAAGAGCAGTTAACCCAGATTCTTACGGAGGTTATAGCTCAGAATCCTAAGTCTGTTGCCGATTTCCAATCTGGTAAAAAACAGGCCATTGGTTTTTTGGTAGGGCAGGTTATGAAGGCTACCAAAGGCCAGGCTAATCCGGGAATGGTCAACACTATGCTCAGGAACATGTTGGCTAAAAAATAAACTTCAGACAAGCGCCAAATCAAACACTAAATCAAGTATGAAAAACTTATGTTTTATCAAGGTCTACACCTTTGCCTTCTCTGGATTTAAAAGGCAAAGGTGTTTTTTTATTATAAGGCTCTTTGTCAAATGTTGGGGCTAAGCCCGAAAACGTAGAGTAAATAAACCAGATACTTTAGGAAGGTGTCTTCATGTTTGAAACTTGAAGGCATCTTCTTTATTCACTCAGCTTGCCCAAAT
>JAAYMU010000077.1 GCA_012521215.1 Peptococcaceae bacterium
ATTTCAGAACTTCTCTCATAAATGCCCTGAAACCCTTATTATCATCAACTACTAAAACCTTCATGATATCCCCTCCCGGCAAAGTTTTAGCTAGCCATTTTTACTATTTGCTTCCTATAGCACTATTATTAATTATATAACACTACTATTATAGCAGTTATATGTTTTTTTAAAATAGGCAAGCACATTTTTTCCAATAAATTGACCATTTACCAAGAAACAATCATTTAGTAACTTATTACCTTTTTAGAATTTTCTGATAATTATAAAGATAACGCTAAGTATTGTCCGCCATATAGAGTTAAGACTTAAATTCCACATAAAAAGTTGTTCCCTCGGGTCCGGTTTCTATTTTTATGTCGGCATTATGACGGGCCGCAATACCGTAACAAATACCTAATCCCAGCCCCGTTCCGTTTGGTTTGGTAGTAAAGAAAGGGGTGCCTAATTTCTCCATTACTTCCGGCTTAATGCCGTGCCCTTGGTCTATAATGGCCAAGATTACTTTCTGATCTTGGTAAAGCGTTTTAATTGTCAAGGTACCTCCGGCGGGCATTGCTTCAAAGCCGTTGCGAACAAGGTTCAAGATCATTTGCCTGATTTCTTTGTTATTCAATAAGATTTTAGGCACCGGAGCTAATTCTACCTGGAGATAATGGTCAGTGGCGTATCCGTCAGCCTCAATCAAGGGTTTTAAGGATTCTATAATAGCGTTCAAATCCTCTTCCTTCATATTGGTTGGGGTATTCCGTCCAATGGAAAGGAATTCGGAGATGATATTATTGGCGCGGTCCAGTTCTTCAATCATAGTATTAAAATAATGTTGGTAAGGCGTCAAATCCTTCTTGGTCTGTAGAATTTGCAGAAACCCCCTGACCGCAGCCATGGGGTTTCTCACTTCGTGACTGATGCCGGCTGCCATTTCCCCGATCAGGTTTAATCTATCCAGTTTAAGCATTTGTTCCCGATAGGACTTTTGTTCCGTTATATTTTCAATAAAGGCGATTGTAACCTCACTGTATCCTTTGGATAAAACTACTGTAGTGCGGGCCCATAATACACTGCCGTCTTTGTGGAGATAACGTTTTTCTATCTCGTAATAATCCCGAACACCCGTTAGCAGCTCCTTGGCCAACGGATTTTCTTTTTCCAGATCATCGGGATGAGTGATGGCTACCCAGTCCATATTGGAAAGTTCTTCAAGTGTATAGCCAATCATGTTTTCAAAAGCTTTATTACAGCGGATAACCTTACCATCCTTTCCTCTGGTGACAATGCCCATTTTAGACTTATCAAAAACCGCTTTGAAATCAGCTTCTGATTGTTGGCGTTGTTTAATTTCTTCCCTCAGCAGTTTCTCGGTGTTTATTTTATTGGTATTATCACGCGAGATAATTGAAGCCCCATAGATTTTATTATCCTCTCCGTAGAGAGGAGATATGGATAATGAAACGCAAATTCTCTTTCCTGATTTTGTTAGGCGAATAGTATTCCATTCATTAATGCTTTTTCCTTGATTGATAGCTTTTAATAGGTCCTGATCGTTTAAGAACAATTCCTCCGGAGTTAGGATGGATAGGTGTTTGCCTATTATTTCCGTGGCTTGGTAACCATATATTTTTTCCGAGGCTTTGTTCCAGAGTTTAATATAACCATCGTGAGATATAGTCATTATTCCGTCAATTGAAGATTGCACAATAGCTGCAAGTTGATATAGCTTTTTCCGGCAATCTTTTTCCATGGTGGCGGTTAGAGTGGGCGAAAAAGTCTCAGATAGCTCGGTTTGATTATCGGCTGCTTTTAAACTATGTATATACTTTTGGATTCTTGTTAAGGACGGTATAAGTTCTGAAAACTTATTCAGAACTGATAAATCCGGATTTTCCTCGGTAATTTGTCGGCTGAATTCATCTAAAACGTTAAAATATTGACGAATAATCTTCCTGGCAACGAAAATAATTATTACCCAGCATATCAGTCCGCCCGCCAGGATTTTAACTACCTTGCCGGCAGTTAAAAGCACTAAATCGTTTTTTTTCATCTTAACCCAGGTGTGGCCTATAATTTCTCCCTGATAATAAACAGGAATGAATACGCTTACAAGCGCTTCCCTTGACTGGTCTAAAGAGGTGCTATCTACTACAAATTCCGGTTTTCCTGATTGATAAGAGGTAGAACAAGGGTGCGTATCGGGAATTTCCGGCAGTAAGGTGAGGTTATTATTGGGGGCTAGAGCAGCTATGGAGTTTAATTCCTGGTCATAGTAGCCAAGGCTATAGTTCGGATAGCGATTGGAGATATCATTGAGTGGTTGTTGCAGGACTTTATTGACGGCCAGTACTTTCCGATCAGGAGGAATACCAATATCTTGCTTAATAGCAGATAATTCCTCGCTATGGCTGGTTACTTGATTAAGAATTATAGTGCCGATCGACAATAATTCTTTTTGTTTTTCGTTTAGCGTATTGTGCCAGATCTGCCTAGCTAGAACCGCAACGCACAAAATAAATAAAACAGTAAAAAGTATTGTTATTTTTTTTATTACAGTGTTTGTAAAAGTTTTTTCATTCAAGGTGTTGTTACTCCCCAGTCAGATTTTGCTGCAGTGGCCCAAGGCATAATTCCATGGGAAACACTTTACGTAATAAATTGTGTATAACAGTTTTTATGTTCGACAGAGAGTGTTAATTCCCTTTTTTATTGAAATGTTTTCTATTATTTCTGAACGTTTGTCTA
>JAAYMU010000078.1 GCA_012521215.1 Peptococcaceae bacterium
TTAAACATTAAACCTAAAGTTTATGATATCTCCGTCTTCAACTATATAGTCTTTTCCTTCTAGGGTTAAAAGCCCTTTTTCTTTGACCTTGTTCATAGAGCCATATTCCAATAAATGCTGGAATTTGCATACTTCGGCGCGGATAAAGCCTTTTTCGATATCGGAGTGAATTTTGCCGGCCGCTTTGCGCGCCGTTGTATTCTTTTTAATAGGCCAAGCTCTTACCTCATCTTGACCGGCGGTGAGGAAAGAGATTAAACCTAAATGATCATAAGCCGTTGAGGCTAGTCTATCAATGCCGGAAACTTCAATCCCCAGATCCTCCATAAATAATTTTCTATCTTCGGGATCAAGCTCACTGATCTCCAACTCAGTTTTTATACATAACTCAATTACAGGGGTATTAACGCTTGCGGCGAATTTTTGAAGGTCGTCTTTGCCGGGATAATGATTAGCAGCCAGCTGATTTTCGTCCATATTAACGACGAAGATCATGGGTTTTTCAGAGAAGAAGGAAAAGGTTTTCAGCAGTTCGTTTTCCTCAGCGCTTAAATCCAGATTATGAATCAATAGACCGTTTTCCAAACCTTCCTTGCATTTTTTTAGAACTTCAAGTTCTTTTAGATTTTCTTTAGTTACCTTTTTACCGGTCTGAATTCTTTCGATCCTGTTTTCGATTACCCCTAAGTCGGCAAATAGAAGTTCCAGATTTATAGTCTCGATATCTCTCATTATATCAAGACTGCCTTCCTGATGGATCACACTGTCATTTTCGAAAACCCGTAGGATATGAACCAGAACATCTACTTTTCTGATATTGTCCAAAAACTGATTGCCGACCCCTTTACCTGCACTGGAGCCTCTCACCAGGCCGGGTACATCAATCACCTCTATGGTGGCATAGGTTGTTTTTTTTGGTTTATACATATTAGACAAAAAGTCGATTCTGCTGTCCGGAATCTTGGCGATGCCAAGGTTAGCTTCGATTTTTCCTTGCGAAAAGCCCGTAATTTCGATATCTGAACCTGTCAAGAGATTGAAAAGAGTTGTTTTTCCTACTGACGGTAGTCCAATTAAGCCTATTTTCATACTGATTTACTCCTTTGCGTCTTTTCCTTTATGCATGTTAGCATTTCAGACTTAAGAGGTCAACTGAAAGTGTTTCTACCCCTAGGCTCCTATTTTTAAAGCTGCTTCTGATAAAAAAAAGAAGCGATAGATTTTAATTTTAAATCGTTTTTCCCAAAAATATGCTCCGTGCTGCCGGTAAAGAGATAGCCTCCGGGGTTAAGAGAAGCCGAAAATTTTTGGTAAAGGACATTTTTGGCTTCTTCTGTGAAATAAATTACGACATTGCGGCAGGCGATAAGGTCAAATCCTTTTTCGAAAGGGTCAGTTAAAAGATTATGCTTTTGGAAAGTAACGTTTTTCTTTAAAATTTCCTTGACCTGATATTTATTGTCTACCCGGGAAAAGAAACGTTCCTGGATGGATTTAGGGGTGCTGGCGAAGTCTCTTTCTTCATAAAGCCCTTCCTTAGCTTGCTCTAAAACATTGACATCAATATCAGTTCCTAAGATACTATACTTAATATCGGGAAAATACTGATTCATGATGGAGGCTATAGTATATACTTCCTGTCCGGCGGAACAGCCGGCACTCCAAAATTTCAAGGATGATTTATGACGGCACAACTCCGGGACGATCTTGGTGCGGAAAACTTCCCAAAGCCGATCATCCCGGTAAAACTGAGTTACATTAATGGTAAGATGTTTAAAAAAAGCATTATATAGTTGGCGATCGCCGGTAAGGGCTTGGAAAAAATCCGTATAGTTTCCATAGCCATGATTGTTAATGAAATTGTTTATCCTTCTTTTCATTTGGTTTTCTTTATATAGTTTTAAATCCAGACCACTTAGTCTTTCAAAAGCTTGCACGAATTGATCGTAATCTTGAAGATTTTTTAGGGGATAAGCCAACTATTTTTCCTCCTTGTACAACTGGTAAATTTGTTTTTAAGCCAACAGATCAATTATCAATCCCTTGATCTCATTGATTTTGGCTAGAATTGTGAGCGATTCGGCCTGGGAAGACAATACTTGCTCTCCAAGCTCTTCCAGAGCAAGGTTGATTTTTGTGACCCTGGACATTGCCCTTGGCTGTCCGCTGAAATCCCAAAAAGTTTCTTCTTGCAGAATACGGGATTTACCTAAGGTAGTTTTTAGAAAGTCTTTGACCATATTTTTAAACTCAATAAGATCTTGGAGAGCATGACTTTTGGCTAGTTTTTCTCCCTGGCTTTCCAGACGCCGGAGAAATATCTCCAATTCTTGATCTTGAAGTTTGTGGGTCTGAGCCAAGACTTTGCCGAAATCAGTTCCTTTTCTTACAGCCGTCTTCGGTTCATCAAGCCCTATAGTATGATTTTGGCTTGAATGATCTACTCTTAAGGACATATTAATTCCCTCCGGAAAGGATAAATTAACTTGAAAATAGGCAGAATTTTACTCAAAATCGCAATAGGTCTCGGGGTAGTACTTCTTTCCTTTACCCCTTGGCCCGGCACCTGGGCAACAAAGCTGGAAGGTCTCACCGAGAGACCGGCTGTCCAGCTACAAGTCCCTAAAGATTATTGGGAGGACGTTTACATTCCTTCCGAAATCCTTAACCGTAAAGCAATAGAAGATATCCGGGTTTTAAGCGACCCCGGTTTACAAGGCCGCAGAGCGGGTACCGCCGGGGAAACCAAGACTCTAGTCTATCTTGAAAAACAATTAAAAGACTTGCATTTATTACCTTTTGGGGTGGAAAACAATTACTGGCAACTATTTTCCATACCCACCATGAATGAGACCATAATCAATGGCAGGGTTCTTTTTCGCCCTGACCCCAGCGATACCCTTCTCAATCCGTCGGCTAACATCTTGGCCGCAATCCCCGGCCAGGATCCCAGTCAAACTGTCATTATCTCTGCCCATTACGATCATCTGGGGATCTATAAAGGACGGCTCTACCCCGGGGCAAACGATAATGCTTCGGGTGTAGCTTGTGTCCTGGAAGTCACACGTCGACTGACAGCCGATGCTTTGGATGATAAGCTCCCCATCCCTAATATTGTGGTAGCTTTTTGGGGAGCGGAAGAAATGGGTTTCCTGGGTTCTTCTTATTTCGTCAGCCAACCCACAGTTCCTTTAACCAGTATAAAAGCCGTTATCAATTTTGACTCGGTTGCTAACGGCCCTAAAGAGGATTTTATTCTGTGGTCTAAGGAGGAAGACAATCTTGTTCGCACTGTCTTCCAAGTGGTTGGCAGTTTGGGCGGTAGTATTGAGAAAGTTCCAGGGCAAGGACATGCCAGCGATGAACTGCCATTTGGCCGGGTAGGAGTACCGGCTGTTACCTTGCTCAGCAAACAATGGCTAACCCAAAATCATACTCCTGAAGACAATCTAACAGTGATCAATGAGGAAAAACTGGATTTAGCCAGCGACATCCTCTATAGTCTAGTAAAGGAAATCGCCTATTGATTACGGTGTACTAGGCAAATTATAACGTCCCGGTTCAACCGGATCGTATTTAGAACGTAGTATTACCAGGTCAACCCGGCGGTTGGAACTTCTCCCCTCTTCAGTCTTATTATCAGCCCGAGGACGGTATTCTCCATAGCCGGTAGCTGAAAGCCTTTCCGGATTTATACCGCCTTCCTTAACCAAGATATGTAAGACATTTGTTGCTCTGAGAACGGATAATTCCCAGTTGCTGGGGAATCTTACCGTATTGATAGGAAGATTATCGGTATGTCCTTCAATTTTGATATAATTGGGTGAAGCGGAGAGAACTCCGCTTATTTTTTTCAGTATGGTTCTGGCCTCGGGAGTTATTTCCGCTGAACCGCTGGCAAATAAAAGGGTATCCTGAATACTTACCACTAGACCCCTTTCTTCGATAGAGGAAACAAGCATGGTTTGAATGTTATTCTCAGAAGCAAAGGCATCCAATTTGGCTTTAATATGTTCTATGGTCATAGTTTCAACGTCAGGATCGCCGCCTCCCTGTGAATTGCCGGTGGCCTGATCATCCTCCTGCCCAACTGCCCTGCCAGGATTGGTATTGTTCTCCAGAGGAGTTCCTTGCCCGATTAAGGAAGGGCCGGAAGGAGAAGTTGACAGTTCAATTGCCGACGGACTCCCACCACCCAAGGTTATGCTTAAGGATTCGGCTAAAGCTCTAAATTTATTAGCATCAACCTGACTCATGGAATACATCATAACGAAAAAAATCATGAGCAGGGTTATGAGGTCGGCATAGGTTACCAGCCATCGTTCTTGGCCGGGGCCTCGGCCTTCAACTTTTCTCCGTCTTCTGGACATTATTCATCACCATCTGTTGTTATTTCTTCTGCTTCTTTTTCAGGAAGGTAGCCTATATGGGTCTTAAGTTTCTCTTTAAGAATGGCCGGGTTTTCGCCCGATTGAATGGATAGTATTCCATCCAAAATCATTTCCATGGTTTGGACTTCTTTTTCACTTTTAATCTTCAGCTTGGTAGCAATAGGGAGATAAAATAGGTTAGCAAAACAAACCCCGTATAGGGTAGCGATAAAAGCTACGGCAATAGAAGAAGATAACTTATCCGGATCGGTCAGATTTCCCAGAACATGGACCAAGCCCATAACAGTACCGATAATACCCAGGGTTGGGCTATAGCCCCCGGCTGTTTCAAAGAAACCAATACCGATCTTATGTCTGTTTTCTAAGACCGTGATATTTGATTCCAAAATGCTCTTGGTAATTTCCGGATCCGTGCCGTCAATAACCAATTGTATTCCTTGCCGGGTAAACTTGTCATCAATGGTATCTAATTCATGTTCTAAACTTAACAGCCCTTCTTGGCGGGCTTTTTCCGAAAAATGCACTAAAGTAAAATATGCTTTTTCTACTCCGAAAGATTTATTGGAGAAGGCAATTCTTAGCCACTGGGGGATTTTTTTAATCTCTTCTCGAGGTATCCCGACAATGGTCGCTCCCAGGGTTCCTACTACAACAATAAGAAAAGGAGGTAGGCCTACCAAGGCACTTACATGACCGCCTTCAATCAAAAAACCGACTATAACGCCTGCAAAACCGATAATTAAGCCTAAAACGGTGGTAATATCCATATTATTGTTTTCTCCTCCCGATTTGCATGGTTAATGAACAAGGATATAAAAAATAATATCTTATCTATTTAATATTAACGTAAAATATCTCGTTTTTATTTAGCATGAAATGAACTTTTTTGTAATTATTTTTAATTATAACATCCTTTTTGTTGTTTGCTGTAGAAAAGTGTATAAATAATTTTCAAAGGAGATTCTTGAAGCTAAAAACGGCAGGAGAGAAGAGAAAAAAGGAGAAAATATTAAAAATACGAATCTAATCAGCAAATATAGCTGTTTAGCTCCGGCTGTATTTTGACGATAAGAAAAGCAGACAGCTTCGGTTCCAATAACCGTTAGAAAATATTATACGAACTTCAGGTGGTGATCGATTTGAAAGTAGACAGAACGTCAATCTCTCCTGTAGGCAGCGTTCAGGCAGCCAACAGGGTATCACAAATTTATAGAAATAACCAAAACAACAGTAAAGATAAACTGGCGGTTTCGGAAAATGCCCAGATTTTCCAGAAACTTATTCAAAAAGCCAAAGCCCTTCCTGACATTCGGGAAGATAAGGTTAAAGCGGTTTCCGAACAGATTGCTCACGGTGAATTTAAGCTCGATGCCGCTTCTATAGCAGCCAGTATGTTATCCTGGGAAAAAGACGGGAGGTAAACAGGTGGCTGAGATTATAAAAAAATTGGGGGATAACCTAAAGCAGCAGCTTAAGTTATTCAAAAAAATAATTAGCCTGGAAAAAGCCAAGCAGCAAGCTCTGGTAGAAAACAAAATCCAGGAATTGGAAACGGTTACAGCCCAGGAAGAATTAATTCTGCTCGAAGTCGGCCGCTTGGAAGAGGAAAGACTTTACTGGGCAGAATTTTTTGCTCAGGAAACAGGTAAACAAAGTGAGAAAATCACTTTGCAAGACTTAGAGGAAGTGCACCCTTCTTTTAAAGATATTCGAATTGAACTGGAAAAAGTAATTAGCGAAATGCAATCTTTAAAAGAGATCAATACCAAGCTTTTGAAAAATGCCATTAGCCTTGTAAATTTAACTATAAATTCTCTTACTTCGTCCTCTAAAGCCACTTACTCTAAGAATAAAATCGAGAAGAAAATGAATAATGAATTCTTTTTTATTGACAAGGATGTCTAAATTCGCCATAGAAAATCAAAAGGAGGAAGACCTTTGAGATCTACATTTGCCGGGCTTGAATTAGGAAAAAATGCTTTAGCCGCCCAACAGTATGCCATTGATACTGCAGGACATAATATCTCCAATGCCGGAACAAAAGGCTATACCAGACAAGTTAGTAATCTGGTAACAAGTATTCCCAATGTAATTTCGGCTATGGGTCATAATGTGAGTATAGGGTCTGGTGTTACCATAGAGAGTATTTCCCGGATTAGGGATGCATTTGTTGACCGTCAGTTTCGTTGGGAAACTTCCAAAGAACAATATTGGAGTGAAAAACTATATTTTCAATCCAATATTCAAGCGTTTTTCAATGAGCCTGCCGATGACAGTTTACATAAGGATTTGAGCAATTTCTGGATTGCCTGGAGCGAACTATCGAAGGATCCGGAAAACTCCGGAGCTAGGGCCCTCGTGCTTGAACGAGGACGGACCTTGGTAGACAGTTTTCATCGGTTAGCCCAACAGTTGACTGATTTAGAAAATGACCTGAAATCCAAAGTACAGGTGCAAGTTGACCAAATCAATAGCTATGCCAGCCAGATCAAAGATCTTAATATGCAAATTCAGAGAGCCGAGGTGGCAGGAGATACTCCTAATGACCTTTATGATGCCCGTGATAAATTGGTAGATGAATTATCTAAGATTGTCAGTGTTAGGGTAACGGAAACTCAAGATTCAAATTTTAAGGATCGATATGTGGGAGTTTTTAAAATAGAAATTGCCAGTGAAGTTGCTACTGCCGGACAGGAACTGGTGCTGGTGGATCATGATCAAGTATGGGAATTGCAAGGAGAAGAAGCGGAGGACCCCCCTCCTAATTTTTCCTTTTCCTTAGTGGGCAGCGATACTAAAACTTTCAATCTGGAAAGCTCTCAGATGGGTTCCTTGGCGGCAGAGGTCGAATTATTGGATAAATACTTGCCTGGGATTATGGGTGAATTGGATAAGCTGGTTCAAGATATCGTCGAAAATGTAAATGATTTTTACACTAAAAACGGTTCTTATCCCGACGCTTTCTTTGATGGTTTGAGTGCTGCCGATATTGCTTTAAATAGCAGCATTACCGAAGATAACCTGCGGACAGGGGACGGCAATATAGGGGATGGAAGTATTGCCTCAAAGATTGCAGCTCTGTCCGGTTCAATAGGAGATTCCTATGGAACGCTAATTGCCAGGCTAGGTGCTAATGTCCAACAATCGGAGCGTATGGCCCAAGGAGAGGCTGTGTTGCTCAACCAACTGCTCAATCAGAAAGAGTCAGTTTCTGGTGTGTCGTTGGATGAAGAAATGACAAACATAATTAAATTTCAAAAAAGTTACGCTGCGGCTGCCCGTTTAGTAACCGTGTTGGATGATATGCTGGAGAAAATTATTTCCGGCATGGGCATTACCCGCTAATGGCTAGTTAATTTTTGACTGGAGTGAAAAAGATGAGAATTTCTAACAATATGCTAACACGAAATTTTTTACTAAATCTTGAATCTTCACTGTCCCGAATTGCCCTGTTGCAAAACCAAATGTCTTCCGGAAAAAGTATTACCAAACCTTCCGATGACCCGGTAGGTATTCAAAATGCCTTACGCTTTAAAAGCAGTGTGGCTATGGTCGAACAGTGGCAGAGTAATGCTTCTGAGGCTTTATCTTATATGAACACGGCCGATTCCGTGCTTGGGAAATTGACGTCCCTTTTACAAAGGGCCGAGGAGTTAGGGCTTCAGGGAGCAAATGACACCAATTCGGAAAATGAGAGAAAGGCCATTGTTGAGGAAATAGAGCAGATTAAAGAACAGATTAGATCCTTAGCTAATACCAAAGTCGGTAACAAACATATATTTAGCGGCACTGCTACGGACACCGCGCCCATAGACGGAGACTATAATTTTCAGGGCAACACAGAAGCTGTTTTGTTTGACATTGGGAACAATATTCAGATTAATGTCATGGTCAATGGCCAGGAACTTTTCTTCGGTCCAGATGAAAACACAGATATATTTAAAAACTTGGACAAATTAAAGACTCAATTGTTAAACGGGGATGCGGCGCAAATTTCTGCCGCTGCGAAAGCCGTGGGGCAAAACGTAGCCCGGGTCACGGCTATTCGAGCCAACCTAGGAGCTAGAGTTAATAGGCTGGAAGCTGTGCAATCCCAACTCGAATCTATGTACTTAAACCTGAAAAAAAATCTGTCCGAGATTGAAGATGCCAATATGGCTAAAACCATTACGGAATTTACAAACCAGCAGAATCTCTATCAGGCTGCCTTGGCCGTTGGCTCTCGAATACTTCAGCCCTCCTTAATTGATTTTATGAAATAACCGGGGTTGTTATGGATGATTGATTTACAAGTGCGTCAACAATTCGGACAAATCGGTATGGAAACAGTTCCTTATAAGTTTGACCTCAAGATCCGACCCGCTGATCTTGAGGTTAAACCATATCCGGCCCGAATTGAATTAAAACCTGCAAAAGTAGAATTGAACATCGATTACACGCCTGCTCTCGAATCCATGGGTTTCCGCGGAATTGAAGCTCAGGCTGCTGTTTTCAGGCAGGATGCCCAACAAACCGTGCAAGAAGGCATTGCCAGAAGGGCGCAGCAGGGTCAGGCCTTAGGTGACCTGAGTAAAAAAGTAACTATTGGTAAAATTGTTAGGGAGGCTATGAAGCCTAAGGAAAAGACCGTGCAATTAGCAGCCTTGGATCCAATAAGAATTGAGGTTACAACGCATGATTTGGAATGGGATGCTGAAATGGGCGGTCACAGCAAAACATTTACCCCAGGGGAAATCCGGAGTGAATTCCAGTACGGAAAAGTAAATGTTTATCTGGAAAAAGAACCTTATATTGAAATCAAGGCTGTGGGTTCAAGCTTAGATTATAAGGTTTAAATATATTCAGGGCCTTAAACATTTTGAAAGAAGATTAAAATGAGGAGTTTTGTTTATGGAACAAAAAGTTATTAAAATAAATTTCCCTTTGGGAATTCCCGGTTTTGAAAGCTATAAGGATTGGGATTTTATTCCGGAACAAGATACTCCCCTAGCTCAGCTTGTCTGTGCAGATAACGAGTATATCGGCTTTGTTTTAACTCGTCCTGAAAACTATTTTCCGGTTTACTTGAAAGATATTGAACTTGATGTTGAAGCCCGTAAAGTGCTTGAAGTAAAGGAAAATACCAAGCTTGAGGTTTGGGGTATTTTGTGTTTGGCCGATGATCTAAAACAAACGACCATTAACTTAAAAGCACCGATAATCTTTAATTTGGAGACACAAAAAGGATATCAACTGATTTTAAATGAGGACAAATATAGTTCTCGGGAACTCTTGTTTGCTCAGCAAAACCAGGCAACCGCTGAAGAAGGGGGGAAAGAATAATGCTTGTTCTTTCCCGCAAAGTAAACGAAAGAATCAAGATTAACGATGATATAGAAATTGTTGTGGTTTCCGTAGCCGGTGATGTGGTGCGCATCGGTATTGAAGCGCCCAAAGACGTTAAAATACTCCGCAGCGAGGTTTATGAGGAGATTAGCCGGCAGAATAGGGAGGCGGCAGAACAAAACAAAGGTGGCTTGAACCTTAAAACCTTAAATGAACTTCGAACGAAAATGAATGTGTAGCTAACATTTTAGCGATGTGAAGCAAGGACATTGAAGTTAGCTAAATGCAATAGTATAGCAGGTAATGGGAGGTTATATGAAATTACTAAGTATCTGCATGATGGTTAAGGACGAAGAAAAAAATCTTCCCCGCTGTTTGGAGAGCCTGAAGCCATTAATGCAGCAAGTGGATTCAGAATTAATTATTGTGGATACGGGTTCTACGGATAATACGGTTAATATTGCCAAGTCTTATACTGATCGGGTTTATTTCCATCCCTGGAACAATAACTTTTCTGAAATGAGAAACATCACCATAAGTTATGCTCAAGGCGAATGGATCCTGATTTTGGATGCGGATGAAGAATTAGTCGACTTTAAAGACATTCTTACTTTTTTAAGCCGAAGTGAACTTAGAGAGTTCTATGGAGCTTGTACAATTTATATCAATAGTTCTTTAACTCCTGGAAAAACAGAAGACGATACCATGCTGCCTGCACTGCGCTTATTTAAAAATGACGGTTTTTTCCATTATGAACAGAGCATTCATGAGCAGCCAAAATGGCAGGGTCAAGTTTTGCGCTTGGAATCGGTAATTCAACACTATGGCTATGACAGCACAGATCAAGAATTGATGGAAAAAAAATTTGAGCGCACCAGTCAGCTATTATTGGAAGAATTAAATAAGGATCCGAATAATATTTATTACCGTTACCAACTGGCCGTTACTTACGGCATGCATCAAGACCTGAAAGAGGCCTTAGGAGAAATCCGTAAGGCCTATGACACTATTCACAAAAAAGAAGTCGATCCATGGCAATTTATTTATGTTTACGAACGTTATGTTGTCTACGCTATTGCCAGCAAACAATGGGATGAGGCGGAAAAGATTTGCTTAGAAGGAATTAGCCTTGAACCTGAATATTTCGACTTGCATTTTTCCCTGGCTCGTATTTACGAAGTTCAAGGAAAGTATTCGGTTGCTATCGAAAACTTTAAAGAGTATTTACGCTTAGTAAGAGGTTTTTCAAAACTTGCTTTAGCCGGCGATCCCAGAATCCAGTTTTATACTAAGGGCAAAGAAAATGAGGCTTTGCTGGAACTTAGCAAGTTATATTTATTAACAGAAGACTTTACTTCCGCCTTACAGACCGGCGGTCAGTTAATTGACCGGGCTAAAAATTTAGACTCTTCCGTTATTGAACAAGCGTTGACGATTTATATCAAGGCGGCTTTTGAAATACAGGAATTTAAGAAATTAAAAAATATCTACCGCAAGCTTAGTAATAATGATCACAGGGGCTATTTTCTGAAGGTCTTAGAAGATCAGCAAAGAAACCTTTCCAACAATGAGCGAGTAAAAATCAGTAAGCTGTTTTCCCGGGAAAAAGATGTTTATGGCAAGTTGAATCAAATCCGGCTCGCCTATCAGGAAGACAGATTGGCGGAAAGCCAAGAACTTCTTCAAGAACTTGCTCAAGAACTGGATTTTAACAGCGAACCTGTATTTTACGCTGATTTATTTTATTTTCTTATAGTACTTAAGCAGCCCTGGGCAGATATTTTTAGGCGGATTAATCAGGAAAAAGCCGATGCTCTGCTAGCCTTTATGTGTAATAGCCGGCCAAAGGTAAAAGAACTGATCGAACCTTTTGTCCAATCCTTATCAAACACTGAAGACTTTTCTTTGCTTCGACTGAGCCGCATGCTGTTTAGAAACACTTTGCTTTATAGTAACCTTTCGGATGAGGAATATCTAAGGTTATTTAACCTCTATGTTCGGATCGGGAACCAATATCTTAAGCTTTTATATAGCCCGCTAGCTTTGAAAACACAGAACTGGGCCGCTTTAGACCAAGAAGATAGATTTATTTTGCTAGTTAGCCAGGCAGAGCAAGAAAAGATAATGGGCAATTACCGCCAGGCCATTAGGATTTTACGTAATGCTTTAAATAATTATCCTCAAATGAATAAAGGAATTGAAATCTTAACTAAAGATTTACAAGCTCTGGCTGAAGCACGCGCCCAGGAGTTTGAACATTATGCCCGGCTGCTTAAAGAAAAAATAGAAGTTCTGATTAACAATGATGAACTGACCACGGCAACGTTACTTCTGGAGGAAGCGACAAAGGTTATTGCAGAGGATTCAGACATAGTTTCTATGAAAGCGGTAATTTTCTTGAAACAGGGAGAATTTATCAAAGCCGAAAAACTATTGCAAATGGCCTTAGGTAAAGATCCTCAGAACTTTGATCTTCTTTATAATTTAGCCTGTGCTTTGGAAGCGCAACAAAAGGTGGGCAAGGCTATACATTATTACCAAAAGGCAAGCCAAGCTTGTCTGGATCGAAATATGGAGGCCGTGATAAGGGAACATATATTTGAGCTCCGGAAGGGGCTTGCCGGCAAAGAGCTTAAGAAGCATTAAACAATAGAAGCAAAAAAGGGAGCATTAGCAAGAAAGAAAAAGAATTAAGTTCATAATTTAAACTATTGCCAAAATACGGGATTTAAGACCCTTGAGGATACTGACGATATCAAGCATAGATATCCTCTGCCGGCAAGAGGAAAAACAAGCCACATGGATGTGGGTTTAACAAAAACATGGAGGGATAATAATGATTCTTAACACTAATATTGCCAGCTTAAATACTCAGCGCAATCTGTATGCTACGAACAA
>JAAYMU010000079.1 GCA_012521215.1 Peptococcaceae bacterium
GCCCAACCGGTTATTAATACCGGAAGCTTATATTAATTAAACCATTTGAACAGGAAACAAAAAAAATGGCAGCTCCTAAAAAAAATTTCCCGTTGAGAATAGACCCCAAACTTTTTGAATTGCTGGAAAAATGGGCGGCTGACGAGTTTCGCAGCATAAACGGTCATATTGAGTACCTTCTAAGAGAAAGTCTGCGCAAAGCAGGCCGCCTCCCGCAGAAAAAACCAAATACAACGGACGAATAGGGCCTAATATCAACCATGAACCTTAAGTAAGGCAGACAGCTTGCTTTGCTGTCTGCCTTTAATTGTTGTACCAGCTTATGGTTTACTAAGGAGAGGCAAATCTTCACTCAAATATTTATATAGTTTTTGTTAAGACACAAAGTAATATCATATCTCTTCATCCAGAAAAGCAATTTCGGCATCAATCAGCTCTTTAGTCTGCGCAGTTCTTGTTCCGTAAGGGTAATGCCTTTTCCCATTTTTTTATGGTCAGGAGCCCAGTTTCGAATGTCGTATTGGTTCCTTACCATTCCAGCTTATACGGCTCGGTTCCTTTCGCCAACCCTTTTTGCTTTCGGACAGCACGCCAAGTTCATTGATTATCTCAAACCTTAAATCGTTTTGAGTTTCAGCCATTTTTTGACCTCCTTAATCCACCATAATTCTCCATGCCGGTTGATTATTGGTTGCTTTCGAACCGCGATTTTCAAAGCTGCATCGTAGTCTGCATTTATCAATGATTTTTTTTATTTTTTTATTATCAATATCAGATAGAGGCACCCATATGATCCCAGACTGCGCACGATTATCAATGTAACGAATACCAGCAGTTTTAAGCAAATTTATAAATAATTCTTCTTTTGACGGTGATTTCATCCTTTTATTTACCGTACGTTTTTGCAGATTTTCTTTTATAGTAGAAACAGGCGGTCTAGAGCTCTCAACGGATGCTTTTTTGTTTCTTATTACTAAGTCTTTTGTTTCTTGTTCTTTTACCTGAATTTTTTTCGGTAATAAATACTGCTCGATCATCATTTGTTTAAACTCATTGTTCACCTTTTTCAGGGGTAGCGTAGTCACTCGCTCCGATGCAGTTGAAATGACTGGTTCATTTGAAATATCAATATCATCGCTTTGAGAATACCATTCATCTAAAATCTGTGCGGCACGAATCTTTACACGGTCAAGCAATAAAGAAGATGGTTGTTCCGAAGGTTCATTCAAAACTGATTCAGGATAGATACCGTATTCGTTTAACTCGCGTTTAACTCTTTCCATTGTCTTTTCAGGATCTCTGAAATACTCGCTCCCTCTAATACGTATAAACCGCCATCCAATTCGTTCTAAAATTGCTTGCCTTTCCATATCTTCGCGAACTTTTTCATCTCCACTATGATATAATTCGCCGTCGCATTCTATGGCAACGCTATTGCCCTTATACAAAACAACCATATCAATTCGGTAATTACCTACCACCCATTGCTGTACAATATGATATTGTATAATAATACTTGACACGAAGACCTCGAACAAATAGTCTAGAAAAAAGAAAAAACGGAGGTCAGCCATGTCAGAAAAAGTAAAGAGAATTACTAAACAGTATACAAAAGAGTACAA
>JAAYMU010000080.1 GCA_012521215.1 Peptococcaceae bacterium
TTAGGATATTTCCAACATTAGTTTTCTTTAAGGACATCCTTGTTGTCAGCAGAATTCTTAAAAGCAACTCCTTGAATATGAACGTTTATTTCCGAAACCGATAACCCGGTCATTCCTTCAATCGCCTCTTTGACTGCCTCCTGTACTTTTTGGGCCACCTCAGGAATGGAAACACCATACTCTATGCCAAGAAATAAATCTACTGTTGCTTCATTCTCACCAACTTCGACCTTTATCCCCTTAGAGGCTGAAGAACCCTTCCCTCTACCGAACATATTGGCAATATCACCGACTATACTGCTGCTTAACTCAGCAACTCCTTCCACCTCTGAGGCTGCCATACCGGCAATAACTTCAACCACCTCATCAGCAATTCTTACTGAACCAATAGAATTCTCAATACTTTTATTATCCATATTTTATCCACCTCATTTATCCATCTATAACGTTATTCGTATTATAACAGAATTTTATCCCCGGCAACAACTCAGATTTCATTCGTCAGCCATGGGTACTACGCTTACTTTTGTCGGTTCTATATTAAGAAGTGTCCTTACAGCTAATGAAATTTGTTCTTTGATCTTAGGATCACCTGCACCCTGGGCGATAATAAGTACACCGGCGATTTCCGGTCTTTGTTCCGCTATGACCACAGGAGCGGAATTACCTGCAATTACGAGTTGGCTGGTTTCTGTGATTTCTTCAACTTCACTAATACCACCATCTTTGTCGGTTTGTTTCGAAGTTTTAGTAATTACACTCTTGTCATAAGCATATACCCTTTTGATGCCGGAAGTATAAGTAACGAGAACCTCGGCTTTACCCACCCCTTGAATATTGGCTAAGCACTGGGAAATTTTATCTTCCGTGTTTTTCTCCAAAGCGGCAATCTCCGACTTTTCTACTTCGGTCGTGGCGACTGGAACACTTTGCTCGGCCATAGAGGGAACACTTTTCTCTTTTTGTTCAGAATAAATAAAGACTACTCCTAAAGCAACTACAAGAGCAACAGCATAAACTATCTTTTCATTAAATCCTTGTTTGAAAAAAAACATATTGATCCTCCCTTGTCATTGTTCGCGAACGAAAATTATATCTTCCGGGATCTGCATGAAAGACGATACTTGTTTTCTTATAGTTTGAGCCTTATCGTTTTCAGCTGCCGGTTCGTTAACTTTATTCCCGCCTACAATAATTGGATCTAAAGAGGGAATCACCGCGGTTTTGCGATTATAAACTATGTTAATAGATAGAATCTGAGGAAAATCACTGAAACCGCCGGCATAACGATCCAGTTCTATGTCAACAGCCACATCCTTGATATCATCCACTGCTAAAACCAACTGTTTGATCTGGCTGGTAAGAATTTTTCTATATTGTTCCCGAACAGCCGACTTACCTACATCTTCGATATTATCTTCACCTGTCATCACCGGCATATCTGAAGAAGCCGTGGTTATCCAGGCGGGCACTTCATTTTGGTAACCAAGATTTAGGAAGTTGGCTAAAGGAGCCAGAATAGCGGCAATAACAAAGAGACCCATAATCATCCTGACAAATCCTCTCATTTTTTCGCCAGGCAGCAGAAGTTCCAAAAATGTAGCCAAGAGCAGAATAAAAGCCAGATTACGAATAAGAGTTTTTAATCCTTCCATTTCTCCCCCTCGCTTTGCAGCTTTGCACTATCCCCTTCCCCCACCAAGGTCAACGCAGCATTAAGGCTAAGTCCCCGCTACCGATAATAATGGCAATTGCCATGAAGAACATTATTCCTACCGAGGCGACAGCCGTAAAAATATAAAGAAGGCCTTTGGACATATCCTGCAAGCTGTCGGATAGTTTTTTTTCACCTAAAGCCTCTACTAAGGCGGCCGTTAATTTGAAAGTAAGCATCATAGCAATAATTTTTACTATCGGAGCAAGCGTAATAAACACGATAGCCAATAAGGCTATCAGCCCCACCGCACTTTTTAAAACCAGCCCCGAGGTAACAACCAGCTCTACGGCATCTTTGAAATATTTACCTACCACGGGAATAAGATCAGCTGAATACTTTGCCGTACGCAGAGCCACTCCGTCAGCAACTCCCCCTGCAACCCCCTGCACCGCCATAATGCCAATAAAAACAGTCATAACCATACCTAGGCAAAATTTTCCGGCAAAATCCAGCAAGGAGGAAAACTTGGCCAACTTAAACTGATCGGAAATGTTGTTAAACAGTTGTAAAACTATACTCAAAAAAAACAAAGGCAGAACAATGCTTTTTATAAGCGAAGACAAAAAAACCAAGCTACCCAAAACCATAGGCTGGAAAATAGCAGCACTTGTCAGGTTTCCCATGGCTAAAAGCAGAGCATACATGACAGGGAGAGTTGCCTGCATGAAGGAAACCATATTATCAATTGCTTCATTACCTACATCCAAAGCAATCTGAAAAGAAGTGATTGCTATCCCCAGCAAAACAAGGTAAATCATCATTTGGGCTATCTGAGCCACATTACCGGAAAAGGCTCGCTGCAGCTGGTTGATTACGGCACAGAGTATGGCCAGAAGCAAGAGTTTGACGATTAAGGGTCCGTTCACCACAATCTGCCGCACAATAGTTTTTGCTATGTTTTCAGCCAGGACTTGGGGGCTGAAATTAAAATCACCCTTCCTTAAATCTTCAAATATTTTAGAAAGAGAAAAATCAGGCAGGGACTCCTGGATATCTTGATCCAATTGCTTTAACATGTCTCTGATATTTGATAAATCTATTTCCTCTGCTAGATCTATATTGTCAGTTATACCTACTGCTTTCTTCCCTGTTTCCCCCGCCTTCAGTGGATAAGGGGTAAGCAGATAACCTATGATAAACAAACATATAAGGACCGCTATCTTTTTAGCCAACCGGATCTCTCCTTATCTACGCCAAAAGCTTCATCACCGATTCCATAACTGCCACGATAATAGGGATTGCCAGGACAACAACGAATATTTTTGCGGCTATCTCTACTTTAGTAGCCAAAGCATTTTCGCCGGCATCACGACAGATTTGACACCCCAATTCAGCCAGGTAAGCCACACCAACAATCTTTAGAACAATAAAAAGATAGTAGGAGTTTACATTGGCCTGATCAGCCAATTTCTGCAACAAATCAATTACCAGCTTGATTTTATCCATTACCACCAGGAAAATCGTCACTCCAGCCAAGATGCTCAGTTGGAGCGCCATTTCCGGTTTGATTTGTTTAAGAACGGCACTAATTACAGTCACTATAATGGCCAATCCCACAACTTGCGCTATTTCCACCTTCGGGCCCCCTAATAAAGTTTGAAAACGCTTTTAATTAAGACAAACAAATCCGCTATGCCTTGAATAACAATATAGAGAACCACTATTACGCCCGCGATTGTTACCATTTGGGCCTGTTCCTTTTTACCAGCCTCACTTAAGACCATAGCCAAAATGCCTACTAATAAACCAATTCCGGCAACTTTCAATATTAGGTCGATGCCCATTTACATTACCTGCCTTTCCTACATGATAACTATAGCTATAGCTGATCCTGCTAGAAATCCGAGGTATGACCACATCTTGGCTTTAAGATCGGCTTGATTCCTCGTTTTCTCATAAAGCGTCGTCAAGTGTTTTTGTCCCAGCTCCAAGTGCTTGTGTTCTTCATTTTTATCCGCTCGTCCTAAACTTTTACCTATTGATTCGATTATTTTCCAATCCTCAGCGTGCAAAGAGGCATTTTTTTGTTCCTCCGCAATACTGGTTATCCAAGCCTTAGAAGCACTTTCACCCTTGTTTATTTTTTCTTCTAATCTGCCAAAAAACTCTTTCCAGGGAGAATCAACTCGATCTTTAATAATGGCAAAGGCTTCCGGTAAAGGGGTTACACCCCAGAAAATTTCAGTATCCAGCAGGCTTAAGGCATTAATCATTTCTCTGATCTCCTTGGGTCTTTTCTTGATTTGAGCAGCTTTGAAAAGCCCAAGAAAACCACAACCTAAAATCACAACTAGATAACCGACTATCAGCATATATTCCTCCTAACAACAGCTGTTGCTCTTAGCAAAGGGTAATTCTTTTTTTATGGGTCTAAGATTTATTCCTGAGTTTAGATCGTAAATACCTTCAATTGTTCCTGGTCCATAAGCTCTGCTTAAAACCACTACTCTCTCAAAGGCATTGTTAGTTAGCAGCTCTTTTATATGTTCCCTTTTTTTCAGTTCTTCCAGGGAATCAGCATGAACCGTCGCTAGGACCTTTACTCCGCAACGAATAGCGTCTTTAACAGCCGCAATATCCTCCGCTCCCCCCAATTCATCTACCGCCACCACAGCAGGCGACATAGTTCTGATCAACATGTTTATACCCAAAGCCTTAGGACAGCAGTCCAAAACATCAGTCCTGCACCCTAAATCAAAAGCCGGGATACCCTGGCACATGCCGGCAATTTCACTTCTTTCATCAACCACCCCTACGACCTGACCCTCTAATCCGATCTGCGGTAGGCCATTACTTAAATGCCGGATGAGCAGCCTTAAGATCGTAGTTTTCCCGGCTCTGGGTGGAGAAACTAACAGTGTATGGCAAAAATTCTTATTTTTGTTCATTAAGCTTACTAAAAGACCTGACACCTCAACCTCACACTGCCGGGCCAAACGAATATTCAAGGCTGAAATATTTTTCAAGGTTTTAATCCTGCCAAATTCAACGACGGTTTCTCCCGCCAAACCTACTCGGTGACCACCGGGCAGGGTAAGAAAACCTTGCCTCAATTTTTCTTCAGCAGCATAAATGGAACTAAAGGTCATTTTTTCCAAGCTTGTGACTAAATCTTCTTTAGTCACAATATAAGTTTGCTCTTTATTTCCGGCTAAGGTTTTGATGGGCAGGAAATAGTCTTTTTTATCCGTCCTGACCGCAATCGGTTGGTTTACTCTTAAGCGGATTTCTTCAATAATTTCTTTACTACTTATATTTTTGAACGCTTCTTGAACTATTTTCCCGATCGGATCAGCTACCCAGCGGCTGATATCCTGCAGTGGGAGATATATTGAGGAAGCTGTTTTAATCATATGTCACCCCCTCTGTACTAGAAGGTATGTCCTCAGCTAGGTTTTTAGAATTGAATTTTGATTTAAAAAAAGAGTGTTATTCTAGCAAATTCGCTAATAACACTCTTGCCCAATTCCAATTTATTATTGTTTAATTATATTTATTACTGCTCATTCTGATAAATCAGCCTATCTTCCCCGTCCACAAGCAGAAATAATTTTTCTATATCTTCGTTGATCATAGCTTGGATCTCCTGCTCCGTGCAAAACTTAACCGCAATCCCGCAGTTTGAACTATATTTGCGGGGCACAGGCAGAACTTCAGCTTTAACCCCTATTTTTTTCAAATAACGGTTAAAGTTAATCGCTCCCATATGGGTATGAAATGTTGCTAAATACTCCAATATTTCTTCAACCTGCCTATTCTCTATTTTTAGCTGGCAATCAATACTGGTTATAATTATATATTATATAACCGAAGAAAAAAGAAAATTTATTAAAGTAGTGTTCCTCGACTTTGCAGAAAGTTTCTTATGGCCTTGAAAAGAGTTAGCATAGTACAGTATAGTACAATAATAATAATAAGTCCTAAAACTGTACAGCTTAAAATATAACAACTTAAGTTATAGATATCAAAACCTAATTAAAAATAGAGGAGTTTAAGATGAACAGAGTGTACTTTGACCAGGCCGCCACTTCTTTCCCTAAAGCACCTGGGGTTGGAGACGCCATGAAATATTATCTTGAAAACGTGGGAGCTAATATCAACAGGGGCGTCTATAGCAGCGCTCTGTCCGCCGAGGAAATTGTCTTGGAGACCAGAGAAGCACTGTGCCGGCTTTTTAATTTTCAGAAGCCCAAAAATGTTATTTTTACTATGAATATCACCCAATCTTTGAATATGCTGCTGAAAGGATTGCTTAAACCTAACGACCATTGTATTGTCTCATCCATGGAACATAATGCGGTCATGCGCCCCCTGCTGCAGCTTGGCTCTTTGGGTATTAGCTTCACCAGAGTAAAGGGCAACTCTCAGGGATTTCTGGACCCACAAGACCTAATAAAAGCCCTGCAGGAAAATACCAGAGCGGTTATTATGACCCATGCCTCTAACGTCTGTGGCACCATCCTGCCGCTTAAGGAAATCGGCAAAATCTGCAAAAACCACGGTCTCATCTTTATTGTAGACAGTGCACAAACAGCCGGTTCTCTAACCATCGACCTGCAGGATGATAATATTGACGCCTTAGCTTTTACCGGCCATAAAGGGCTTCTGGGACCGCAGGGCATAGGCGGTTTTCTAATCAGCACCCAACTGGCCCAAGAAATGGACCCCCTCTTTGCAGGGGGAACAGGAAGTTTATCAGACCGAGAAGATATCCCCCCGTTTCTTCCGGATAAGTTTGAAGCCGGAACCCCTAACATTCCCGGGATTTTCGGACTGCACCGGGCCCTTGCCTATCTGGAAAAAGAAGGGATAGAAAACCTCCAGTCCCGAGCTATGGAATTAACCGGCTTGTTTTTGGAAGGAGTACAAGATTTAAAAAATATCAAACTTATCGGCCCTCCAGGCCTAAAAGACCGTACAGCGGTTGTCTCTCTGGATTTTACGGGTAAGGACAATGGAGAAATAGCCTATATTCTGGAAAAAGACTATGGCATCATGACACGTTCCGGACTGCACTGCGCACCATCCGCCCATCAAACCCTGGGAACTTTCCCGCAGGGAACAGTGCGCTTCAGCTTCAGCCATTTTAATACCACCGAGGAAATAAACTATGCCCTGCAAGCGCTCTCTAACATAGCCAAATAAATCTTTAATCTCTCCAAAGGAAAACAATATTAAAATTAACTATAAAAGCTTGGCAAAGGCCAAGCTTTTTGGATAGAACTCAGTGCAATTCCGTTTCAAAGAAAACCATGAAAATGAGTAATAGTCTATGCTCTGGAAACATAGGTTCCCGTTCTGGTATCAATAATGAGAACATCTCCCACATTTATAAAGAATGGTACCTGTACGGCTGCTCCAGTCTCGACTATGGCTTCTTTAGATCCGCCCGTAGCAGTGTCTCCCCTAATTCCGGGCTCAGTCTCAATTACTTCCAATTCTACCGTATTAGGAAGATCAACCCCAATAACTTCATTGTTATAAAGTAATACCCCAAGATTCATGTTCTCTTTCAGCCATTTGACTTGATCGCCTATCTGGGCTTCGCTCAACATAATCTGTTCATAGGTTTCATTATCCATAACCACAAATTGATCGCCGTCTTTATAAAGATATTGCATTTCGCGTCGATCCAGTCTGGCCCGAGCAACTCTTTCCCCGGCATTAAACTTCCTTTCAATTACAGCTCCTGTTCTTACATTCTTTATTTTGGTACGGACAAAAGCAGAACCTTTGCCAGGTTTAACGTGCTGAAACTCAACTACCTGATAAACATCACCGTCAAGCTCAATGGTAAGACCGGTTTTGAAATCATTTGAAGAAATCATATTGGTGATCCTCCTATTTATTGGTATTAAATGAAATATAATCTAATAAATTTAAAAATGATATTTAAAATAAAATAATTCTAATAATTGCTAATCTCTAATCTATAATAATGAACTGCTTTGAAGCTTGTGTCAAGACTTCTGCACCCGAATTTGTCACCAAAACCACATCTTCTATTCTTACTCCTCCCCATCCGGGCAGGTAAATACCGGGTTCCACAGTTATAACCATTCCCGGCTGCAGCACTTTTTCTTCCCTGGTATTTAAACTGGGCGGTTCGTGTATCTCCAAACCAAGAGAGTGTCCCAGCCCGTGCCCGAAGTATTCCCCATACCCTGCCCTGGCAATGATATCCCTGGCCACAGCATCTACTTCTCGCCCTGTTAGACCGGGCCTGATGGCTTCCAGAGCAGTTAATTGCGCTCTGAGTACAATATCGTAGATCTCTTGATGTTTAGCATCGGGTTTCCCCACAAAGACAGTTCTGGTAAAATCCGAACAATACCATTGATATTTGGCCCCAAAATCAAGGGTAACAAGATCCCCTGTTTCAATTTTTTTAGCTGTAGCCACTCCGTGAGGCAAAGCAGATCTTTGGCCGGAGGCTACAATGTAATCAAAAGATTTTCCGCTGGCCCCCAACTTTCTTAAACTATACTCCAACTTAAGGCTTATCTCCTCTTCAGTTACTCCGGGCTTAAGAGCAGGGAGAATTAAATCAAAAGCTTGATCCGTAATTTTTATAGCCTGCTTCAGGATTTCAATCTCCTGCTCATCTTTAACCTGGCGCATTTCCTGTAAAACAAAAGAAGCGTCTTTAAAAATCTTAGCATTCAAGCTCTTTTCCAGCTCACGGTACTGGGCCAAGGAAATAGCCTTTTCCTCCAACCCAATCGTCGTAATCCCATTAGCCAATTTATTTATTTCCTGCAGCACATCTTTATCAGCCCGGACAAGCTCAAAATCGGATGCTTCCGACTTGGCCTGTTCCACATAGCGGAAATCGGTGAACAAATATTTATCATGCTGCGTAATAAACAATATAGCATTGGTACCGGTAAAACCGCTTAAGTAATAAATATTAGGGGCCGAGGTAATAAGTATCCCCTGAATGTCATGGGCAGCTAATTTTTGTCGTAATTTAATTATCCTCAGCGTGCTCAGCCCCTTCATTATGGCGATATTTTTGAAACTCCAAAGCATAGGCCAGGGCCAAAAGATAGCTATCCGTGCCTAACCCGCTTATTTGCCCCAAACAGGCTCCGGCGATAACAGAATGAGACCTGAATCCCTCTCGGGCATAAATATTGGAGATATGTACTTCTATAGTGGGTACCTTGACTCCCTTAATAGCATCATACAAAGCATAGCTGGTATGGGTCCAAGCCCCGGGATTAAGAATCAGAAAATCTTGCGGGCTAAGCTCGGTTATCCAATCGATTAACTCACCCTCATGATTTGTTTGGCGGCATTCAACCGGAAAGCCGTTTTCCTCTCCCATAGCCGTTAGGCGCACATTAAGATCAGCTAAACTCTTATTGCCGTAAATATCAGGTTCCCGTAAACCCAAAAGGTGGAGATTTACTCCGTGAAATACATATATTTTACCCATATATTCTCCTTGTACAATATAGTTTTACAGAATATATGCTATCACAAAAACATATTTTATGGCAAAAATTAAATTATAAGGTCCAATTGGCTTTAATTTGTTTTCTCCTTAAAATTGTTGCCGGTAGGCAACGGGCCAATCCAGGGTGCAACGGGGTTATTTTGCAGCCGGTAAGGAAAATTATTTTCGGCAAAGGCTTGGTTTAAATCTTTTACAACACTGCCCTCCAGATATTGCAGGGCGATCTCACTGATTGCCTCCAGGAAATGAGATAAAGGTTTTATGGAAAAACGCTGGAAGGCGCTTTCATAATCCTCTATAAGAAAGTAATATCCCCAGTTGGTGGTCTCTTCAAGTTCGGCATGGCGGCGTACTATATTACATAATGTTCTTAAAGAACTCTCCAGCTCCAAATGGCCTTTTCCCTGATAGTAATAGACTTTATCCCTTAAGCCCTTGACTAAGATGTTGGCCACCTGCCTTAATAATCTGGAGGGAATTTGATTCCTGGTCATAAAAATTCACCTCCCAAATAATTATACTTGACAAGCGGCTTCGGATAAACTCCATGGATTAAAATATTTTGGAACTTAGTCCTGGTGAACCGGCAATTGGAGCAAAATGTTTGCTTTAGGACCGTTCATATCTATCTCTTGGGCAGTTAGCAAGTATACCTTATTCAATGAAATATCCAGCAGGGCCTCAAGCATCTTTTGCTGTTCCCCATTGACTGTCACTTTAAGCCCCAAGGGAAAATAAGGGCCCGTCTCTGCCGGCCATTGGTTATAATTCGGCCGGGCAATCATTATCTCCTTTACCTCTAAACCATAAACTTCAAAGGATTGCTCCACAAAACCAATAGCTTCCGGCAGCCGGGAAATGTGTATCACAGTTGACCCTTTACTTTGTTGCTCCGCAGCCGTTAATTTTTGTTCCAAAGAAGCTTTCAAGATTATACTATCTTTAATACTACTGTCGAAAGAATTATAAAATATGTAAAATGAGATTATAGCAACTGCTAGAAACAGACTTAAGCCTATCGTCAACATTTGCCAGGTATTTAAACGATTAAACAAAGCTTTTAGCTTTTTAAATACTCCCCACAACATGATTAACTTTTATTCTTTATCCTTTCTCTAATTACTATTCTCTAATTATTATTCTCTAATTGCTAGACTCATTTGCTCAGAATACTTAAAGTAAAGGCTATGCTTCCTTTTTGCCCATGGTAACTTTCCAGCACCGGCTTTTCCCATCCACTTAAGGCAAGTTTGTTCATAAGCAACATTATCTCGTCGTTATGAGAACACCGAGCATAAATAATCAATTTTCCCGGCTGATAGTTCCAACGAGTCACAGTCAATTGTCCCTTGATATCAGCAGTCTCACCCATAACATGATGTATTCGCTGGAGATCTTTTAAGGAAGTGGCTTTGATTTTATTCCATTCCTCCAATTGAGCGTAATTATTGTGATCCTCTTGCTGCTCACAAAGTTCACTTAAGTGGGTTATGTCCGCCTGAAGCTCATGATAATCTGAGTATTGGCCTAATAAAACCCTACCGGCTGCAGACAGCAGCAGTATTAGGCAAGCGGCAGCCATAAGAGTAATTATTTTAAACCTCTTAGAATTATTTTCCGCAATAAAATTATAATTTTTTTGAGCCTGAACCCGTTGCCTTGCTCCGAGCAAAGTATAGGTTGCCAATCCCTCTAGAAACAGCTCTTCCATCGGAGCAGTTGCCGGTGTAAAAATTTTAGCTTGCCCGATAAGACCTAAATCCTTCAGTAAATTAGCAGCTTCTTTGGATTCATAACTTCCGTCAGTGAGCAAAAAATCTACAGGAACTCCCAAGTCCTGCGGGTTAAAGAAAACATTCGGAGCAGAGTATTTCCCCTGCCTGATGCGAATTTCCCTGATTGCCAGCGGTACGGTACCTTGATAGAGAATTAATTCCGCTTCGTTAAGGTTGGCTTTTCTAAGGCAGAGTAAAGTAGCCGAATCTGGTACATTAAGAAACTCGCCCAAAGCCCAGGCCGAATACTCTATACTTTTTAACACATAACCGGCCTTAGCAAAGCATTGAGTGTAGAATTTAACAACATCCCTGCGGCAAGCAGTGACTTGAATGCGTAAATCCTGGCCTACTCTTTCTTCTATCACCCGGTACTTAAATACCAATTCATCTACTAGATACGGCATTTCATGCTTGAGACAATACTCGATTGCTGAAGCCCTGTCTCTTTTCTTTATCCAAGGGAGTTTATATTCTCTCATTAAGCCCTTTTCAAAAGGTAAAAGTAAATAGGCCGAAATCTTTTGATTGCCAACAACATTCTGCCGATATTCTCGCAGTACTTGTCCCAGTCTTGCCGGGCTAACCTGCAATATACCAGAATAACCTTCCTCAGGTGATGGGTTGTTATCTGATAATAAAGGAATACTCTGAAAAGCAAGGCTGGGCAACTTACTGCCCAAGTGTTGCTTTATTTTCAAAAACCTGATTTCGTAAGCGGTAATCTCAATAAACAATAAATTTCGCTTGTTCATGTTCTTATCTCACAATTTTTATTTCAAAAAATAAAATTATACAATTCTAAAAATTGTTCCTGAAACAAAATCATTATTAATGCACCGGCTGCCAGAAAAGGCCCAAAGGGTATGGGATTTTTGAGACTCTTTTTGGTTAGTTTCAGCCATAATCCACCAATTAAAATTCCCAATAGACTGGCCAAAAAAACTGCTCCTAAAATCCGAGGCATTCCTAAATATAACCCTAGGGCAGTTACAAATTTTACGTCGCCTAA
>JAAYMU010000081.1 GCA_012521215.1 Peptococcaceae bacterium
ACATCATGATGCCTTGAACAGCTTCCCAGAAGTTTCTGGCCGGGTTTTCCACCAGATTGGCCAGTCCTTCTGCCATTTTTTCCAGTTCAGCTTTGCGTTTGGGGTCAGTTGTTTGGGCTGCTTTGGCGGCACAGCACTCGCTGTAGCGACGGACCAGAGTCATGGCAGCATCGCAGGTAATAACGATAGATTTATAAAACAGGTACTTTCTAACATCTTCACCCATAAGGTTGCCATAATGCTCATCAAGCCAGGCCTGGGCCTGATCGCGAATCGCTTTGTAGCCGACGGTGATGATCTTTTTATATCCCGCCACCAGATGACCGGCAGGCAGGCTGCAAAGGCCCATTCCGCCCTCCACATAACTGGAGACAAGTAAACGTTTTAGTTCTTCGTGATGGTCAGGCTGCCAGGCATCGGCCACGGAACCTACTCTGTTGTTTTGCCAGTAGCCGACAACTGATTTTAGTGCTTGGTAATCTTCGGGGGATATGGCCAGGCGAACCGGTTCCTCATCGTGATTGTGGAACAATCCGTCTTCCCGCAAAGTCCATTCTCCCTTATCCAGCGGCTCTAATATCCAGTCTGATGCTCTCCACTCAAGGTAGGCAGGGCAGGAAAAAAGATGTGGTCCTTTGCCGCCGACGATGATTTCATCGTCTTCAACAAAGACAGTCATTTTTTCACAAAGCTCTTTAAAGGTTAGAGGCCTTTTGATCATGGGGTCTACTTTTTCATATTTTTTGTAGGCTTCGGTGAGGATAAGGGCACGTTCGGCGGTAAAAACCACAACCCTGTCCCGAATACGTTCCCTCATGCGTTGCATACGCTCGGTTACAGGCCTGTAAGTATACATCTCTAATTCCTCCTTATATTAAAGGAGTTTGGATACTCCCTAGCTAAATTTGCTACCGATGGAATTAAAATTTGAACCTTCTCTCTCTACATATATTATTAGCAGAACTATCATATGATCCGCTTTAATTGATTTGTACCTTTAATCCCATAGCTTGCATGAGTTCTAAGCATGCTTGCATTTCCCGGTCCGTAGGGGGGTAATGTTCAGTTTGTCTCCCGGATACTTCCATAGAAGTCTTAAGTATGATTATTACTGTAAAAAATTGAGACACGATGTAATATTTTGTCCTTTTTTGATAAAAATTACAAATTCTTAACCCTAGCTTGTAAATAGGACGCGATGATATAATTAAATCAACTGTGACTTATCTTATTTAATAAATATAATTTAGGGTTCAGGTATCTTCTTTAGGATACTTACCCCGTACATATAAGTTTGGGGAAGGGGGAGGTATTAAAATTGTCGTATTATTCAGAAAAACGTGGCATTAGAACTCTTCACTTCTCAAAAAGACTAAAGAATAAGATGCAGCTAATATCAAAATTTCCGGCAACCGTTGTCTTTGCGCCCATGGGATATGGGAAAACCACGGCTGTACGTTATTTTCTAAGTTCAAATCCTAACAATATTATTTGTTGGACACAATTGTTAACTAATCGTATATCAGATTTTTGGACAGATTTTTCTCTCTCTTTTGCCTCACTCGACCAAAATCTGCCGGAAAAACTTATACAACTGGGCTTTCCAGAAGACATTAGAGAATTCAGATGTTTTCTTCAAATGCTTTCTTCTATAGATATAGCCGATGATCACCAAATAATGATTGTTATTGATGACTATCATATCATAAACGAAAAAAGTGTTGACTCATTTCTTTTAGCCTTAATACGCAATATGCCTGCAAATTTTCATTTGATCATTTGTAGTAGGAATATGTTCCCACAGGTGAGACCTGAGTTCACAACTTACACTTCCATATTATACATATCATCAAAAATGCTTTCTTTCGGGCCAGTTGATATTCAAAAGTTTTTTCGTTTATATGGTTTACATTTATCTAAGGAAGATGCCGAATGGCTCTATAAAGTAAGCGAAGGGTGGATTTCGGTAATATACCTTAATCTGCTGGAATACATCGAATCCGGCATTCTTCCGGGTAGTATAAGCATAAGTGATATGATGCATGAAATTATTTATGAACCGCTGTCATCAGAACAAAAAGACCTACTCTCCTGCGTCTGTATTGTCGATCAGTTTTCATTAGAACAAGCATCATTTCTTTGGAGAGAGCAAGATGCTACGGAAGTTTTAAAAGATCTACTGGATAGGAATGCATTTTTAACCTTTGATAATATTTCTGGTTATTATCGTATGCATAACATTTTTCTTTCTTGTGTAAGAAAGGAATTTGAACTATTACCTCAAAATGAGAAAAACTCACGTTACAGCCAATCCGGCAAATGGTTTTTTAACAATCATGTCTATCTACTTGCCATGGAGCACTTTTATAATGCCCATGACTACGAAGGGCTTATGCAAGCAATAGAGGCAGATCGCTGTGCGTCAATGGACTCTGGGAACAAGGATAAACTGCTCTATTACTGGGAAGAATGCCCCCCGGATATACGAAAGAAATACCCCCGTGCTGCTCTATCCTGTGCAACACGTTTATTTACACTTGGAGAACGAAGACTAGCTACTTCAATTTGCACTGAGGTTTCACAAACCATCAAAAATGATTCATCGCTTTCCAAAGAAGAACGAAATCAGATTTTAGGAGAATGCGAAATAGTTTTAGGCAGTGCCGATTTCAATAATTTGCAGAGTGCAGCTCAACATTTTCGCCGTGCTACTAAGCTTATGTCTCGACCATCAGGCTTACTCAATGTCTGTGATACTGCAACCTTTGGCTCGCCCTCCTTGCTTTGCCTTTTTCATTGTAATGTAGGCAAATTGGACGAGACACTAAATTATTTAAAGATTTTTCTGCCATATTATTTAGAGGTTACGGGAGAATCAGATATTGGAGAGGAATATATTCTTGAAGCAGAGATTCTATTTCTACGAGGAGAATATGATCTGGCAGAAATTGCACTGAATAAAGCACTATATATCTGCGAACAGAGGCCGAAACGTGGATTTTTAATTATTTCCCTGTTTATTGCTTGTCGTATTGCGCTTATGCGCGGTGATTATCCCGCAATTTCTTCGCTGTTGGAACGCATGTGTATTGCTGCTTCAGAAGCATCAGCGCGTCTTTTTAATCATACCGTTGATGCCGCCAAAGCCTGGATCTATTCCCTTTTGGGATTACCGGATCTAATACCGGATTGGATTCGAGAGGGGGAATTAAACAAATCCCATCTTTTAACCCCTACAATATCAACTTTACATATGATCTATGGACAAGTTATGCTTTCAAAGAGGGAATATACTCGGTTAATTAGCATGTCAGAACTATTTCTTGAAACGACATATCCATATTCTAATGTCCTTGCAGCAATTTATCTCCATATTCAAACTGCAGC
>JAAYMU010000082.1 GCA_012521215.1 Peptococcaceae bacterium
AATAACACTATAGTTCGGGTCAGTGCTACTTTGGATCTGGATCAAAGGAAAATTACCAGCCAAACAAGTTCGGAGGGCGCTGTAACCAGCAGGCAGGAGACTACGGAAACGAGTTCCAATACTTCCGCTGAAGGCGGTTTAGCGGGGACACCAACTAATATTCCCGAATATGAGTTTGTCGGGCAAACCGGTACTACTTCTTCTTCGGAAAGAACAAGCCTTTCCGAGACCTTCCAGCCAAGTGTCACCCAGGAGGAAACTGTGGTGAGCCCTGGTCAGATTAAAAGACTTACTATATCCGTCTTGGCTGATACCGACAGCGTTACTCAGATGCAATTAGATAATATTGAAGCGATTGTGTCTTCGGCGGCGGGGGTGGACCTGACTCGCGGTGATGTGGTCGAAGTTGCGGGTATGCCTTTTAATAAATCTGCCCAGCTGGAAAGCCAGGCAGCATTAGAAGAAGCAGCCCGCCGGGAGCAACTAATGTCTTATGTGCAGTTAGGTGCCGGCATTTTGCTTGCAATAATTTTTCTTATTGTTATACTCAGAATTCGTTCCAGAAAAAGAGACAACTTGGAAACAGCAGAGATGCCTTCGGACCAAAAGATGGTCACCTTGGAAGAAGCCGAACAAATCCTGGCTTCGCAGCTGGAGGCTGAACGAATGGCTGAACTAAAACTAGCTCGCAAAAAAGTAAAAACTCCCGATGAAATAGAAAAAGACAAAATCCGCCAGGAAATAGATAAATTCTCTAAAGAAAATCCTGACGATGTAGCCAGGCTGGTAAAAACCTGGCTAGCGGAGGAGTAGTTAAAAATGGCTGAAACAACAAAATTAAAGGGAATACAAAAAGCAGCAGTGTTACTAATCAGCCTCGGGCCAGATAGATCGGCAGAAGTAATTAAGTTTCTATCCGAACAGGAAATTGAGCAGCTTACTTTGGAAATGGCCAATATGCGCAAAGTTTCCGAGGAGCAAAGAGATGAGGTCCTTGATGAATTTCATAAAATGTGTTTGGCCAGCAACTATATTGCTCAGGGCGGAATTGAATATGCAAGAGAAGTTTTGGAGAGAGCCCTGGGTGAACAAAGGGCTTTTGAGATAATTAGCCGCTTGTCTTCATCTTTAAAAATGCGCCCCTTTGAAGTTGTTCGCCGCGCTGATCCTAAACAGTTACTTTCTTTTATTCAGGGGGAACACCCCCAAACCATTGCTCTCATCATGACCCATTTGCCAGCGGATAAAGCGGCTGCTCTTTTATCTAATTTGCCTCAGGAAATTCAGGCGGAAGTAACGAAAAGAATTGCTTTAATGGGTAGGACAAATCCGGAAATTCTTAAAGAGATAGAAAAGGTCCTGGAGAATAAAATTTCTAATCTGGCTCCCACTGATTTCACTACAACCGCAGGAATTCCAACTGCTGTGAATATGCTAAACAGGACAGATCCAGGCACCTTAAAAGTTGTTATGGATACCCTTGAACTAGAAGATCCTGATTTGGCTGAACAAATCAAAAAACAGATGTTTGTCTTTGAAGATATTATTCTGCTCGATGACAGGGGTGTCCAGCTCGTCTTACGGGAAGTTGACACCAAAGATCTGGCTCTGGCCCTTAAGGGAACGAGCCAAGAAGTAGTCGATAAAATATTCAGCAATATGTCCAGCAGAGCTTCAACCATGTTAAAAGAAGATATGCAATACATGGGTCCTGTCAGATTGCGCGATGTGGAAGAAGCTCAGCAACGGATTGTAAAAATTATCCGTAAGTTGGAAGAGGCCGGCGTGATTATTATTTCCAGGGGTGGTGCGGATGAAATTATCTACTAGAAATACCGTTATCAAGAGTACTGTAGTGGAGATTGCATCTCCCCGGTTAGTAAAATCCAACAAGGAAAGCAGGGGCTGTTTTTCAGGGAATTATACAACTCAAGAAACGTCAGTCTTGATGGCCGAACCGGCACTTAAGGCCTGCAAGCAAAGCCAAGAAAACAATGAATTGGAGATAGTGTCCAAAGCAGCCGCCCGTGCCGATGAAATTATAGCTGAAGCCCGGCAAAAAGCTGAGGAAATTATTCTTGAAGCTCAAAGAGAAAACGAAGCCAGGCGTGAGGAATATTTAACTCAGCTCCGAAACGAGATTTTTTCCCAGGCCCATGATGAGGGTTACAACCAAGGACTGAAAGAGGCCAAGGAAAAAGCGGAACAAATCTGTAAGCAGGCTAAAGCATATCTGGAAATGGCCCAAAGGGTTTTAAAACAGGAGTTTGATAAAGTTGACGGGCATTTGGT
Organism: Peptococcaceae bacterium; assembly: GCA_012521215.1. Lineage (GTDB taxonomy): Bacteria > Bacillota > Desulfitobacteriia > Desulfitobacteriales > Syntrophobotulaceae > JAAYMU01. Next base: position 2,293 of record JAAYMU010000082.1, read on the forward strand.
TGCCCTTTGTTTAAAGATCTGTGACCAGATCCTACATACCGCCTTAAATGTTGATCAGGAAAAACTACTTAACCTTATTAGAAAACTGACCTTAATGCCTCAAAATAAAGAGGGAATTAAAATTCATATGTCGGCGAAGGACTGGGAATGGTATAAGACTATTCCGGATGAGGACAAACCTTCTTATGCGGTAATTGTTAATGAATCCCTTTCCGCAGGAAATGTTTTCTTGGAATGTGAAGAAGGGGCGTTTGATGCCAGCCTTGAATCCCAGTTAGACAAAATAGGCAACTACTTACTGGAGGAGTTTCAACGTGCTAGACTGGACGACTTTAGCTCGGAAAATTGAAACTATGGAAACTGTTGAGTCCTATGGTCTGGTTACCGGTATTACCGGTCTGCTCATTGAAGCCCGTGGACCGAGAGTAAGTGTGGGTAAGTATTGCAAGATAATACCCTTTCGCCGGTCATCCTTAAAGGACGGAATCCCGGCGGAAGTCGTGGGTTTCAAAGGGACTAAGACTTTACTCATGCCCCTTGGGGACTTAGATGGTGTTGGTCCGGGGGATAAAGTCATTCCCCAAAAGGATAGACTTATGGTTCGGGTTGGCCCGGCTCTTCTGGGAAGGGTACTAGACGGCCTTGGCCGGCCCCTGGATGGCAAGCCCCTTGTTACGGAAGAAGCCTATCCTCTTCATAATAATCCTCCCAGTGCTCTTTTCCGTCCTCGCATCAAGGAAATAGTAGCAGTTGGGGTCAGAGCGATTGACGGCCTGCTGACTATGGGCAGGGGTCAGAGAATGGGAATTTTCGCCGGATCGGGAGTCGGCAAGAGCACGCTACTGGGCATGATGGCCAGAAATACGGAAGCCGATGTCAATGTCATCGCTTTAGTCGGGGAGCGGGGGCGAGAATTGCGAGATTTTATGGAGAAAGACTTGGGCGAGGAGGGACTGGCTCGTTCTGTAATTGTGGTAGCCACCTCTGATCAGCCTGCTCTGGTAAGATTGAAAGCGGCTTTTACGGCGACAGCTATTGCCGAATATTTTAGAGATCAAGGGCAAAATGTGCTATTTATGATGGATTCCGTAACCAGGTTCGCCATGGCGCAGAGAGAAATCGGCTTAACAATCGGAGAACCTCCCGCAACCAGGGGATACCCTCCTTCGGTTTTTGCTATGCTCCCCAAACTTCTGGAGAGGGTGGGTTTGTCGGAAAAAGGGGCCATCTCCGGTATATATACGGTCCTGGTTGACGGTGATGATCATAATGAACCTATCGCCGATGCGGTGAGAGGTATTCTGGACGGCCATATAGTGCTTACTCGGGACCTAGCTTCTCGCAATCATTATCCGAGCATCGATATTCTGCAGTCGGTAAGCCGACTTATGCCCGATGTTGTCGGTCCTGAACAAAAAGCCTTGGCCGCCAAAATTCGTGAGCATATGGCGATTTATAGGGATGCTAAGGACCTTATAGATATTGGAGCTTATGTTGAAGGAAGCAGCCCGGGTATTGATGAGGCCATTAAATATATTGATAAAATAAATTCTTTCCTGTGCCAAGACACATCCGAAAGGTTTACTTTTTCTGAAATGGCTGAAGCAATGGCCAACATTTATGCCGAGGAAGATAGCTAATGGCTTTTAAATTCCGCTTAGAATCAATCCTGAAATTAGCCGAACAGAAAATGAAGGTAGCTGAGGGTATTCTGGCCCGGGAGCTAAGAACCCTGCAAGCTATAAGTAAACAAAAAGATCTTCAGGCCGGATTACTTACTCAAGCGCTGGCAGGGCAAAAAGCAGCTTGCCTTAATAACCCTGAAAACCTGGGCATATGGCAAAAATATTCCCAGGAACAAAAAGAAAAACTTTTAGAGTTAGAAAATGAGGTCCAAAAACAACAAGTAGTTGTAGAAGAAAAAAAGGAAAAACTTCTTCAGTGCCGAATCGAAGTGGAGAAACTTAAGAGGCTTAAGGAAAAAAAGCTAAGAATTTATAACTGGGAAGAATTAAAAAAAGAACAAAACATAATTGACGAAATTGCTCAAAGCAGTGTAGGCAGAAACAGTAATCTTTCTTAAAAAGTGGACTGGAGGACCCCAAGTGATATATGTAACCAGACTCAATAATAAGGAATTTGCTATCAACCCTGACCTCATAGAAACCTTGGAGGCCACTCCTGACACGGTAATTACTCTCACTAATGAGAAAAAATACATTGTTAAGGAACCTATTGAGGAAGTAATTGAACGGATTGCAGCCTTTCGGCGTCGTTGTCATCCCGAGTTTAAAGGAGGAAAGCCTGATAAATGAAAATAGCTTTTTCAAAGACATTTCTTAAAATTATGATTTTTACTATGGTTTTTGTGGTTGGTGTTTTAACCGGCACTTTTGGAGTGCCGGCGGTCAAAGCGAAACTATTTCCTTCTGCCCTAGACGCAGCCGTTCAAAACCAAGCCAACTATGGAGTAGGGCCGATCAAAGATTTGGATGAGTTTCTCGTCAATCTGGAGGGGGGAGGGTTAGTTAAAGTTGAAATTTCCATAGAAGGGGTGAACTCTAAATCAGAAAAAGAGCTTAATTCTAAGGAAATCTTTATTCGGGACAGAATAATCACGGTACTCAGCTCCAAAAGCATGGGGGATATTGGAACCCCCAAAGGACAGGAAAACTTAAAAAAAGAACTCCTACGTGATCTTAATGAAGTATGCAATAATCAGATTAAAGAGGTTTTATTTAAAAATTTCGTTTATTCATTTTAGCAAGCTTGGAGCGAATAATGAGTTATATTTTGTTTAGGGGTTAGCAACCAGCAAAAATCTTAAGTAAAGGAGGGGTTGGATGGGAGAAGTATTATCGCAATCGGAAATAGATGCTTTACTTAATGCCATATCGCAAGGGTCCATGGATGAGGAAAATATTTTGATGTCCAGCCCTCATAAAGTCAAGGTATATGATTTTCGAAGACCTAATAAATTTTCCAAAGGTCAACTTAACTCTTTATTCAATATTCATGAGAATTTTTGCAGGTCTTTAGCAACTTTTTTAGCCGGCAATATGCATACGGCAGTAGAATCCAAAGTGCTTTCTACGGAACAAGTCACTTATGATGAATTTACCCGTTCTCTGCCTTATCCGACAATTTTGGGGATATTTAGTATGGATCCTTTGGAAGGCACTTCACTCCTCGAACTTAGTCCTTCTCTGGCTTTTCTCATGATTGACAGGCTGCTGGGCGGTCAGGGCGAGGATAAGTTCAGAAATCGGGATTTAACGGAAATTGAAAGAAAAATAATCCACAGCGGATTAGTCAAAATTGTCAAGCTGCTTGGCGAGGCCTGGAGAGAGGTCTTTGAACTGAATACTAAGCTGATTGATATGGAGACCAATCCTCAATTTACCCAGATAGTGGCCCCTAACGAGATTGTGGTAGTAATCTCTATGGAAGTAAAAATCGGAGAACAAACGGGAAGAATAAATGTTTGTCTGCCCTATATAGTAATGAAACCGATTTTAGATAAGCTTAGCAATTTATTGCTTTTCTTCCAGGAGGGAAAAACTATTTCCCAGGAAGATAGGGAATCTATCAAAACAAAAATCGAGTGGGCTAAAGTACCGATGAAAGTAGTTGTCGGTCAAGCGCAAATTACAGTGCAAGACCTTACCAACCTGGAGTACGGGGATGTTATTCTTTTGGACCAACCTATTAAAGACCCATTGGCGGTCTATGTAGGGGGATTTAAAAAGTTTAAAGGCGTTCCCGGAATTTCGGGGAACAAAATGGCAGTGAAGATTACAGAAGTATTAACTAAAGGGGGGGATGATGATGACTAATGGAATGCTGTCTCAGGAAGAAATTGATGCTTTGCTTTCCGGTCCTATGGAAAGTCAAGCGTCTGAAAACAGCGACGAGCAAAAAAACAATAATCCTTTAACGGATATGGAAATAGATGCTCTCGGAGAGATAGCCAATATATCGATGGGAACGGCAGCCACAACTTTATCGCAATTAGTCGGGAAGAGGGTAGAAATTACGTCGCCCGTTGTTGATATAACCGACACTAAACAGATTATTAAAGATTATCCCGTTCCCCATGTTCTTATTGATGTCAGGTATAAAAGAGTACTTGAGGGATCGAATATGTTAGTCCTTTCCCGGGAGGATGGGTCGGTTATTGTGGACTTAATGATGGGAGGGACCGGTAAGAATCCCAGTACTGAGCTGGATGAAATTCATATAAGCGGTATTTCCGAAGCCATGAACCAAATGATGGGTTCGGCGGCTACCTCGATGTCAACTGTATTCAATTCGGTAATAGACATTACTCCGCCAACCGTAATTCTCTCTGATGTTCATGATGAAGAATCTCAACTAAATAAGATCCTAAATGCCAAAGATAATTTGGTTCGAATTTCATTTAAACTAACTATTGAAGGTATTCTGGACAGCATACTGCTTCAGGTCATTCCAATGCCGGTTGCTAAGGATATGGTGGCCAAGCTTATGGGAGGGATGTCAACAACTTCGCCCTCTTCAACTTCATCGGGGCAGGCTTCGCTTCAGGAACCTTCAGAATCTCCAACATTTCCAACATCTCCAACATCTTCGCCTTCGCCGGAGCCTTCAACGCCTCCAACACCTCCGGCATCTTCGCCATCTTCAATGGCTCCAACGCCTCCAACATTTTCGCCATCTCCAACACCTCCTACGCCTCCAATGCCTCAAGCGCCTCCAGCGCCTCCAGCGCCTTCGGGGTATAACTGGGAATCCCAAACAAATAATTATATGTCATCCATGCCTTCTTCGGGCCAGGCGTTTGGTAGTTCCAACCAAAAGCCTCAGGCGACCTATGTAGAACCGGCCCAGTTTGCTCAATTAACTCCCGAGGAAACTTCTTCTATGGCCCATAATTTGGGACTGATAGCTGACGTTCCGCTTCAGGTAAATGTTGAATTGGGGAAAGCGTCCAAAACAATCAAAGAAATTCTGGAACTTGGCCCCGGTTCAGTTGTGGAGCTCGATCGTTTAGCAGGAGAGCCAGTGGATATGTTTGTCAATGGTAAGCTAATTGCCAAGTGTGAAGTAGTAGTCATAAATGAGACTTTCGGCATCCGCATTACCGAAATAGTTAGTCCTGCCAATCGTATTGATACTTTAAATTAAGTAAGATATTTATTAAAGGGGGAAAAAAAGTGGGAAATACTGTAATGTTGGTAGACGATGCAGCTTTTATGCGCATGATGCTTAAGGATATCCTTTCTAACAACGGCTATAATATCATCGGGGAAGCAGAAAATGGTATTGTTGCTATTGATAAATATATGGAGTTAAAACCGGACATTACTGTTATGGATATTACGATGCCGGAAATGGACGGACTGCAGGCGGTTAAAGAAATAAGGGCCAGGGATCCCCAAGCTCGAATTATTATGTGCAGCGCTATGGGACAGCAAGCCATGGTTATCGAAGCTATTCAATCAGGGGCTAAGGATTTTATTGTCAAACCTTTCCAAGCCGAAAGGGTTTTGGAAGCAGTTTCTAAGGCTTTGAAATAGCTATGCAGGGCAATATAGAAAACCAACCGTATAATTTAGGTGGTTCCGGTGCTGTAGTTACTCCGGAGGCAACAACTTCCTGGACCGGTCTAATCGGTACAATCGTAGTCTTTCTGATTATTCTTGTGGTTGCCCTCTGGCTGATAAAAAGAGTAAATCGCTTTGCCGTTCGTAATATAGACTCGCCTTGGGTTAGAGTTCTGGACCGTCAGGTTTTGCATGGACAACAAACCCTGTATTTAGTGGAAATTGCCGGGAAAATTCAAGTCTTAGGGGGAACCGACCACCATATTACCAAAGTGGCGGAAATAAACGATCCTGAAATCGTAGCAGAAATTTTAGAAGAGATTGCCCGGGAGCCTCAGGAAAAGATGGACCGGTTGATGAATGTAATTTGGAGAAAAGTAAGAAAAAGGAAGAGAAAGGATTCATTTGCTACCGAACTGGATCGCTTGCTTGAGGAGGTTAATGAATGAATATTGCACTTGATTTTGGACAGACCAGTTCCGTAGTTCAAATCTTTTTACTTCTCACAGTGCTTTCCCTGGCCCCTTCAATTTTGGTCCTAATGACTTCTTTCACCCGGATTGTGGTGGTTTTGTCCTTTGTTCGCAATGCTTTGGGTACCCAGCAGCTACCGCCGGCTCTGCTAGTTATAGGTTTGTCCTTATTACTTACCTTTTTTGTCATGATGCCTACTTTTTCAGAAATCAATACAAATGCCCTCCAACCCTATATCAATAATGAAATTACGCACGAGGAAGCCCTAACCGCTGCCGAGCAACCGCTGAGGGCATTTATGTTTAAGCAAACAAGAGAAAAGGACCTTGAATTATTTGTTAACATCTCTAAAATAGAACAACCAAGAACTTACGGCGATATCCCAACCTATGTCTTAATCCCTGCTTTTGTGGTCAGTGAATTAAAGACTGCTTTCCAAATAGGTTTTGCAATTTTTATACCTTTTATGATTATTGATATGATTGTGGCCAGTACCTTAATGTCTATGGGCATGATGATGCTTCCGCCTATGATGATTTCTTTGCCTTTCAAGATCCTGCTTTTTGTACTGGTAGATGGTTGGTCGCTGGTAGTGCAATCGGTGGTTACGAGTTTTAGATGAACTGCTCTCTGATTTATCCAAAAGTAACGCACCTATCTAGTAAAGCGAGGTATGCTGATGTGTCCGAAAATCAAATACTCTTTATGGCTAGAGAAGCAATCGCAACTGCAATTCTTGTGGGAGGTCCGGTCTTGGCCGTTAGCCTACTGGTCGGCTTGCTTGTCAGTGTCTTTCAGGCCATGACCCAAATTCAGGAACAAACATTGTCTTTTATTCCTAAACTATTGGCTATTGCCCTCGTGCTGGTATTCCTTGGCCCTTGGATGGTAAAAATTATGACTACTTATACAATAAACCTGTTTACCGAACTACCTTCCTTTGTCCTGAATTAAAAGATGTTCGGGAATAGACAGAAGGAGGAAAATTGGGTTTAGCTGAACTTCTTCATTGGAATCTATCTTTATTCTTACTAATTTTTTCCCGTTGGGCCGGGATGGTAATGATTGCTCCTGTCTTCGGTGCCAGAGGAGTTCCGGGTATGGTAAAACTGGGACTGGCAATGAGTATGACAGTGGTTGTTTATCCTTTATTGGCGACAAGCTCTCCGGTCATACCGCAGGATTTTTTCCCGTATGTCGGCCTATTTATTAAAGAAATTTTAGTGGGCTTGGTTATGGGGTTTATTATCAACTTGATTTCAGTTGTCATGCAGGGTGCGGGACGAATGCTGGATTTCCAGTTAGGTTTTATTATGGCTAATACCATTGATCCCATTCATGGGATGCAAAGTCCGATGACAGGAAATTTTCTGATGGTATTAACCACCATGATTCTCTTAGCAACCAATGCTCATCATTTTATCATTGCTGCTTTGGTTAAAAGCTATGAGTATTTACCCCTCAATCCTTTAACCGTTCCTAATAGTGTGCCATTTTTCATCGATATTACCTCTAAAGTCATAGCTCTATCCGTGCAAATCGCTCTACCGGTGTACGGAGCGGTGGTTTTGGCTGATATCGGGGTTGGACTTTTGTCTAAGATTGTACCGCAATTAAACATGTTTTCTGTAATCTTCCCTGTGAAAATAATTTTCGGCTTGACTTTATTTTTATTTATGATTCCTTTTTTCGGAGACACCGTAACGCATATCTTTAATCTTACCATGCAATGGGTTTTTGAACTCTTAAGGGGGTGGGGAGGATAGCTGACAAAAGATTTCCGGCAACCCCTAAAAGAAGACGAGATGCGCGCAAGAAAGGTCAGGTCCTAAAAAGTCAGGAATTAAGTTCTGCTGTGATGCTCCTGGCTTTTGTGGGGGTACTTAAGTTTTTATTGCCCACTATATTTTGGAGAGCAGGGGAACTGTTCCGCTATTTTGTTGCTTATCCTACGGATTGGAATGTAAAATCTGTTGGGAAAGCTTCCCTGGAAATTTTCTCGCAGTTGCTTTTTATTTTAGGACCGCTGTTTGCAGTAGCAATTGTTTTAGCCGTTGCCGTTAATTTCCTGCAAGTAGGCGCTCTTTTAACCTTTCATCCGCTTAAACCTCAATTATCAAGAATTAACCCGCTGCAAGGCTTGAAAAGAATGTTTGGCCTTAGAGGTTTGGTACAACTGGTTAAGGCCATTTTCAAAGTTTTAATTATCGGTTATTTTTTGTATTCGATAATCAGGAAAAATATAGATGTCTTTCCCGCCCTGCAGGCTTATACTGTAGCCCAATCTCTTTCTTTTCTCTGTAATCTTTTGTATGAACTGGCTTGGAAAGTGGCTTTGGCTTTTATTGTTCTTGCTATTGCCGATTATCTTTATCAGTGGTGGGATTATGAGAAAAATTTGCGCATGTCCCATGAAGAAATAAAGGAAGAATTTAAGCAATCCGAAGGTGATCCTCAAGTTAAGGCTCAAATAAGAAAACGTCAGAGAGCGATAGCTATGCGTAGAATGATGGAGGACCTTAAGCAAGCGGATGTGGTAGTCACTAACCCCATTCATTTTGCGGTAGCTTTGAAATATGATCAGTCTAAATATCCCGCTCCCTACGTCGTTGCCAAAGGACAGGGAGAAGTGGCTTTGAGAATTAAAGCTATTGCCCAAGAAAATGGTATTGTGATTATGGAAAACAAACCGTTAGCCCGGGCCCTTTATTCTCAAGTGGAGTTGGGGCAGGTAGTGCCCTCGGAGTTATATAAAGCGGTGGCTGAAGTTCTGGCCTTTGTTTATAGGCTTAACAAGAGGAAAAAGTACTACACGGCGTAAAAATAACAATAACTCCTGACTCCTTATGATTCCCTCAGAAAGGAAGACCTAAAAGATATGACCACAAATACCCGAACCAGTAGACTTCTCAAAAGTACAGATTTTTTGGCAGCTTTAGGCATTGTCGGCATTGTCGTAATTATGGTTATAACCATACCTGCGCGTGTGCTGGATTTTCTTATTGTTCTGAATATTACCGGTTCTGTGCTGATTCTAATGCTAGCGGTCTTTACCAAGGAATCATTGGAGTTTTCCGTTTTACCCTCCTTACTGCTGGTCATGACCTTGTTTCGGTTGGCCTTAAACCTTTCCGCCACGAAACTCATTTTGCTTGAAGCTCATGCCGGTCAGGTAATTCAATCTTTTGGCTTATTTGTGATTCGAGGTAATGCGATTGTAGGGTTTATTGTCTTTTGTATTCTGGTTGTTGTGCAATTTATTGTAATTACCAAAGGTGCAGAAAGGGTTTCCGAAGTAGCAGCCCGTTTTACCTTGGACGCTATGCCCGGTAAGCAAATGAGCATCGATGCCGATCTTAATGCTGGTATTATTACTGAACAAGAGGCCAGGGACCGGAGAAAGAAAATACAACAAGAAGCAGACTTCTATGGGGCCATGGACGGGGCCAGTAAGTTTGTTAAAGGCGACGCCATAGCGGCTATTATAATTCTGTTTATAAATATTATCGGCGGCTTTATAATTGGGATGGTAACCAAGGATATGGCTATAACCCAAGCCCTGCATACCTACACCTTATTAACCATTGGTGATGGCTTGGTAACCCAAATCCCCGCTTTGCTCATTTCCACAGCCACAGGCTTGGTGGTAACAAGGGCGGCTTCAGAGGCCAACCTGGGACAGGATTTAGCTCGACAACTTTTCAGAACCCCCCAGGCTTTATTTGTAACCGCCGTGGTTCTTGCAGCTCTGGCCGTTCTTGGGCTCCCTTCCATCCCCTTATTAACCATAGCCGTGCTTTTGGTGACGGCAGGCTATATTCTGCAGAAAAAACCAAAGGATGAGGCTCAGAAGCAAATAGCGGCGGCCAGAGAAAGCGAAGTTGAAGAAATCAGAAAAACAGAAAATGTATTTAGCATGTTGACCGTAGATCATATGGAAATAGAGATCGGTTATGCCCTAATTCCTTTGGTCGATGCCGGTCAGGGGGGAGATCTCCTGGACAGAATTGTGCTTATTCGTCGGCAGTTGGCCGGAGAACTGGGTTTTATTGTGCCGGTGATTAGAGTTAGAGACAATATGAACTTGCAGCCTAACCAGTATGTGATAAAAATTAAAGGTGCGGATATTGCTTCAGGGGAACTTTTAGCCGATCATTATTTGGCTTTCAGCGGCGGCCTTGATAATGAAGATATTCCCGGCATACCAACCAAAGAACCGGCTTTTGGGCTTGACGCCAAGTGGATAAACGCCGCTCACAGGGAACAGGCGGAACTTTCAGGCTATACCGTTGTTGATGCGCCTACTGTTTTGGCCACTCACCTTACAGAAATTATTAAAGCCAATGCTCATGAGATCTTAAGCCGGGAAGATGTGAAAAAACTTATAGACCACGCCAAAGAACACTCACCGGCAGTAGTGGAGGAGCTTGTTCCCGACCTGCTTAGTTTAGGCCAGATTCAGAAAGTTTTAGCTAATCTGCTGCGGGAGAGAGTCTCCATCAGGAACATGCCTACCATTCTGGAAACTCTGGCGGATTACGCTTCTTTGACTAAAGACATCGACAAGTTGACGGAACATGTTCGCCAGAGCCTGGCCAGACAAATTCTTCAGCCCTTACTTGTTGATAATAAAAGACTGCCGGTTATTACTTTAGAACCTCAAATCGAACAACTTATCCTAGATAATCTTCGTCCTTCCGAATACGGGAATTATGTTAACCTTGACCCTCTTGTGATGCAAAAATTATTAAAAAATATTTCCTTGCAAGTAGAAAAAGTTGTGGTTCAAGGCTATAATCCGATTATTATAGCGGCTCCGGTTGTCCGGATTAATCTTAAGAGAATGACTGAGCGCCATATTCCTCAGCTAATCGTGCTCTCCTATAATGAATTGGTGCAAGGTATTGAAATTCAGGCTCTAGGAATGGTGGTGTTGGATAATGAGAGTTAAACGCTTCACAGGTGATACCATAGGTGATGCCATGAGCAGAATAAAGCGGGAACTGGGACCGGATGCAGTAATTCTGCAGACCCGTCAAATTAAGGAAGGGGGATTTCTGGGTTTCTTTGCCCGCACCAAAGTCGAAATCACGGCGGCGATTGAAGAAAAACCTGTCAAGAATTCTTTTGTTGCAGAAATGCCGACCCTTAACTCCATCAGTACAGACTACATTAAAAAGGCTTATGAGGAATATAAAGAAAAGGAAAACGAGTATGTTAAGGAGAAATACTCGAACGATAATCTTTTAGATGATACCAAATCTGAGATCAAACAAATGCATACTATACTGATGGAAATCAAAGGCCAAATTGCCAATTTTGAGAAAAAACAGGAAGCTATGCCGGAACCCATAGAAAAATGGCTTAATTTTCTAAGGCAAAGAGGTCTAAGCCAGGAAATTGCCGAGGAACTTATGACTTTGGTGACTAAAGATTTGCGTCAGGATCTATGGAACGATTCCTCCCTTGTATTTGCCAAGCTACAAAGCCAAGTAATGAAGTTATGCAGTAATACGGAAACTATCAAACCAACAAAGAATAAGACTTCAGTAGTGGCTTTGGTGGGCCCTACAGGGGTAGGTAAAACGACGACGATTGGTAAATTGGCCGCTGGCTTTAGTATTATTGACCAAAAAAAAGTTGCTTTGATTACGGCTGACACCTACCGCGTTGCTGCCGTAGAACAATTAAAAACTTTTGGAGAAATAATAGGTGTTCCGGTAGAAGTGGTGATGAATCCGGAAGCATTAAAGGAGGCTCTGGAGAGGCATCAGGATAAGGAATTGGTGTTTATAGACACTGCCGGTCGCAGTCCTTATCATGACTTGCATATGTCCGAACTGGAAGCCTTTATGAATGTGGCCCAGCCTGATCAAACTATGCTGGTAGTAAACGCAACCACCAATTTATCTGATCAGATAATGATCTGTGAACGCTTTAAAGCTTTATCTACTCACCTGATTCTAACTAAACTGGATGAAAGTATGTCCGCAGGGTCAATTCTAGATGTAATAGTCAGAGCCAATTTGCCGGTTGCTTACTTTACCAATGGGCAAAACGTACCTGATGATATTGAAGCGGCAACTCCTCAAAAACTAGCCAGATGTATTCTAGGGGAGGTAAACCCCAATGTATGATCAAATGTATGATCAAGTCACCAAGCTTCGTCGCTTGGTGAGAGAAAAAGACAAAGTAAAAGTAAAACTAAATAATATGAGGGTTATTGCCGTAAGCAGCGGCAAAGGAGGGGTAGGTAAGACCAATTTGGTTGTCAATCTTGCCCTTGCTTTGGCTGAACATAAATATAAGATAATAATTCTGGACGGGGATTTAGGATTAGCCAATGTAGATGTAGCCTTCGGTGTAATCCCCGACTATAATATTAGACACTTAATTACCGGACAGAAAAAAATCGAAGACATTCTCTATCCCGTGGCCAGGGGAGTAACGATTTTCCCCGGGGCCTCAGGCATTAGCGAACTGGCTAACTTAGATAGGGGACAATTGGAAAACGTTCTCGTAAATATGGGAAGACTGGAAAACATGGCTGATATTTTGTTGATTGACACGGGAGCGGGCTTAGGTCACACGGTGCTCAATTTTATTTCTGCTTCGGACGACGTTATTGTAGTTTTAACTCCCGAGCCTCCGGCTATGACGGATGCCTACGGCTTAATCAAAGCCATAAAAAATATGCAGACCAAAGTAAATGTTAATGTAGTGGTTAATATGGTCGAGAATGAGCTGGAAGCCCAGCAAACTTATGAGAGGCTGGAGCAAGCAGTGAAAAGGTTTTTAGGGTTGCCTATTAACTTGCTTGGTTGGATTTATAAAGATCCTTTAGTTAATCGTTCAGTTTTGAATCAAAAACCGGTGGGCTTTACCAATTCTCGCAGTCCCGCTTATAAGTGTATCCAAGGGATAGCGAGTAATATTATGAGGAATTATCTTCAAACTCCGGCTGTCAACAAAGGTATAAGAGGGTTTATATCTTCCTTGTTAAGAATTACATAAGCTATTTTGAGAAAAGGGAGGAGAAGATGTTATACGGCAATAGAATTTATGAAGGAATGCCTATAGAACTTGAAGTGTCAGAAGGCGAATATCAGGGCAAATATCGGACGAAGATTGAAGAAATAGGAAATAATATCATTTCTATTGGTGTTCCCCTGGTTGAAGGGCACTTTATCCCTTTAAGGGAAGGAACCAAGCTTAAAGTCATATTTACCGATGAATCTGCTGCCTATGCTTTTTCTTCCACTATTGTGAAGCGCATAACCAGTCCTATTCCTACTTTTTTTATTGAGGCGCCAAAAAAAATAAGAAAAATTCAAAGAAGACAGCATGTTCGAGTACCGGTTGTCCAGGATCTTACCTATAGAATTGTTGATGAAGAAGTTGATGGCAAAGAAGACGACGGTGAAGAAAAGAAGGGCTTTACTCAAGATTTAAGCGGGGGCGGCCTATTATTGAAATGTTCAGAAGAACTGTCCCCTAAAACAAAAATTAAAATTAAAATGCTTATCGATACCGTTCAGTTAGAAATACCGGCTGTTGTTATACGCTCCGTCAAAGAAGATGATAACGTTTATTCAGTGTCAGTGGCCTTTACTGACATCTCGGAAAGAACAAGGGATAAAATTATAAAATACATTTTTAGCATTCAAAGAGAAATGCTGAAGAAGGGGCTTGTTTAAGATGAATGTATCTGAAGAAAGGCTCGAAGCTCTCAAAGAAATTGTCAATATTGGATCCGGAAACGCTGCCTCATCCTTATCCAGTATGCTGCAGACCAGAATCGAGATGACTGTTCCCAAAGTATGGTTGGTTCCTCTAAATAGGCTAAGTGATGCCTTGGGACGCCTTGATGAGCCAAAAGTTGTTTTATTTTTGAAAGTTGAGGGCGGTGCTCCGGGGAAAGCTATGTTCGTTTTGGACGAAAACAGTGCCGGAATTATAGTTCGAAAACTTTTGAGACAGCCGGACAACGTGGATATTTTGAAAGACGAAATGGCTCATTCTGCTCTGAAAGAACTTGGCAATGTTATGGTTAGTTCTTTTGTTACCGCTTTAGCCACTTTTTCCGGTATAACACTGCAAATTTCTGTACCGGCTTTAGGCATTGACATGATTGGCGCCATGATTGACGCTGTTTTGATTGAAGGAGGCCGGGTAGATGATAACGTATTGATTTTAAATACTAAGTTATCGGCCTCTGAGGCTTCTGAAGAGTATGAGGGAATGTTCTTGTTTATTCCGGAAGAAGGAGCCCTGGATAAATTATTGGGAGTATTTGGAATATGAACAATACGATAATAGTAGGAATGGCAGATTACAAGGTAGGAAAAACACCCGCTAAATTAATGACAGTCGGACTTGGATCTTGCATTGGGGTATGTATATATGACTTACAGTCTCAGATCGGTGGCCTGGCCCATATTATGCTTCCCAGTTCCAGTGAGAATTCCGGAGGGAAAGAAACCAAATATGCTGATACTTGCCTGGAATTGATGCTTTCGGACTTATATAAACTTGGGGCTCGGGCTGGCAGATTAAAGGCCAAGATGGCAGGTGGAGCTCAGATGTTCTCTTTTGCCGGCAAAGCATCCCTCCTTAAAATCGGTGAGCGTAATACCCAGGCTGTGGAACAGGAGCTTCAAAAAGCAGGAATACCATTGATAGCTTCCGATGTAGGCGGTACATATGGACGGACCATTTGTTTTGACTTAGCAACAGGCGAGTTATTTATTAAGACTATTAACCAAGGCGAAAAGGTGATCTAATGTACGGAGAGCATACCTGGAAGGGAATTTTTTATTGGCTGGCTTTAGGCACAGCCATGCTGGTTATGTTATTTTCCGTTTATAATAAATACTCTTTCCTTGTGATTAGCCTTAGAACTATTATTGGATTTCTCATTATTTACTTTTTAGGAATAGTTCTCCACCATATCTGGAATATAATGGATGTGACTCAAAATCCCCCGCAAGAACAGAATAGAATTGATTATATTCTGGGCGAAATACATGCACCGGAAAGGCAAGAGCGTAAAGAGCAGGAGAATATTTTCCCCGGCCAAATAAATAAAGAAATGAAGGATGGTATACCCGATACCGACACCCAAGTTGAATTGGCTAAAAAGATGGGTTGGGGTGAGACAGATTGACGTATAGAGAGCAATATAACGCATCTAAAAGTATTGTCTGGACAGAAGAAAACATTGAAAAGCACCTGCCTTTAGTAAAACGGATTGCCGGTAAAATCGCAATTTCTCTTCCAGCGCATATTGATGAAGAGGACTTGCTTGGTTATGGGGTTTTCGGCTTACTGGATGCCCTTCAGAGATTTGACCCTTCTAGGGGAGTCAAGTTCGAAACTTATGCCAATCTCAGAATTCGAGGGGCTATGATTGACGGCTTAAGATCAATGGATTGGGTACCGCACTCCGCTCGGCAGAAGGTTAAACAGTTATACCAAAATATTGCCCAATTAGAAAATTCCTTAGGGCGGACCCCTTCTTTGGAAGAAACAGCTCAATATTTAAATATGTCTTTAGAAGAATTGAATACCCTTCTTCTCCAGGGGCAGTATATGACCCTTGTATCCCTGGAGGATGTTAAAGCCACAGATTCCATGGAAGGCAATATTTCGCCGTTAGACTTGATAATTGATCCTCAGGCGCAAGAATTATTCAATCAGATTGAAAAAGAAGAGCAAAAACAAATTCTTAAGGGGGCTATCGAAAAACTATCCGAAAAAGAAAAAATGGTAATAGCCCTCTATTACAGAGAAGATATGACCTTAAAAGAAATTGCGGCGGTTATGAAATTATCCGAATCCCGAATATCCCAAATCCATTCCCAGGCCATATTGCGTCTAAGAGGTTATCTGGGGAGACAGAAAAAATATGTCTTGGGCTAGAAAACACCCGGTCTTAAATTGCGATCAATTCACCTGTTATTTAGTTGGAGTGGTTTAAGCTGACGCTATTTAGGATATTAAGCGTCTTTTTTTATAGGAAAATAACATTCTTTCTAAAGTTAAAGCCCAAGTTTTACGATATTTAAAATAGTTGCTAGAGGAGGTGAAGGAATGAATATTGCAGATGTTCTAATGCCCTCAAGCCAAAAAGTCGATCCAACCTTAGCCAACGGTCAGGAAGAGCTTAATTTAAACCACAATTCCTTGTTCGCGCTTTTCTTGGAATCTTTTTGTGAATTACAAAACGGGGCGGAAGAACAAGCTGCTGGAGAATCCATGCAAAAACCAGATCCTACCCGGCAGGATAGTTGTTTTTCTGCTTTTATGGGACCGGATGTTTATGCCCGGATTCTTCAGAATTTTATTCCGGCAGGCATGGAGGCCAATTCCGGATCACACGGAGACCTTAATAGTTTCCCGCAACAGAATCTGCAGAATCTGGTTTTCGAACAGCAAGCATATCCCTTGTCATCTTTAATTAACCGCTTGGAGAAAATTTATATGGAGGTTCAGGCTTTAGAAACAGAAAAACTAACACCGGGCCAAAACAACCTCCGGGGAGAGGCGGCTGTTTCCCAGATTGCTCAAACTGTGAAAGAATTGATTCAACGGGAAAACTACTCTCAAGCTTTCGAACCGCAAGGGACTGTAGGTTCGACGGCTAATTCTCTTGATCCAACGGAGTTGGAGAATTATATAAGAATCATATATTACTTACAAAAACTCT
>JAAYMU010000083.1 GCA_012521215.1 Peptococcaceae bacterium
CAAGAAGGTGATGTAGTGGAAGGGACAGTCCGCCGCCTGACTAATTTTGGAGCTTTTGTAGATATCGGTGGCATAGACGGCTTACTACATATTTCGGATATGGCCTTTTCCAGAATTGATCATCCCTCGGATGTTGTGAAGATCGATGACCAAGTTAAAGTTCAGGTTTTGAAAGTTGACAAGGAAAGAAGTAGAATATCTCTGGGCTTAAAACAGCTTAAACCCGATCCATGGTTGAGCGTGGGGCAGAAATACCCGGTCGGTTCCATTGTCGAAGGAAAAGTAGTAAGAATTGCTACTTTTGGAGCCTTTGTACAACTAGAAGATGCTGTTGACGGCTTGGTTCATATCTCTCAACTTGCGGACCATAGAGTAGCTAAAGTTGAAGACGTAGTTCAAGTAGGCGAAATCATTAAAGCCAAAGTTATAGAGTGCAAACCCGAAGAAAAAAGAATTAGTCTAAGTATTCGAGAAATGATAGCCGATGCCCAGAAAGCCAGCGACCAGGAAGCAATGGCCAACCTACCGGAAGATGTTAATATGACCATAGGCGATGCAGTTGGTGATCTTGAGCAAGGCCAAGAGGAATAGACATATAAAGCCTTTGAATGACTTCTTGCCCTTAGGCAAGAAGTCATTTCGCATCAAGCAATGTTACTTTTGGCAGGGGGCTAGAACATGGCTCAGAAAACCAAAGCGGGAAAGCCTGATCTAATACTTTTGTTTGCTACTGTATTTTTATTGGCCATTGGGCTTATCATGGTTTTAAGTGCGAGTTCTTTATTTTCCTTTAGGCAGACAGATAATTCGTACTTTTTATTTTTTAAACAACTAAGGTGGGCTTGTATAGGCAGTATTGCCGCCTTTATCACTCTGCTTGTACCCTACAGGTACTGGAAAAGGGTTTCCGGCTTAGGGGTCATAGTAAGCATAGTACTCTTATTAATGCTCAGGTTCAGCAGTCTGGCCGTGACCGAGAAAGGGTCAACCAGGTGGCTGGACATCATGGGTGTTTCTATTCAGCCTTCGGAAATTGCTAAATTTGCGCTTGTTCTTTTTCTGGCTTATATATTTTATCGATATCCCGTAAGAAAACTTACTGATTGCTTGCTTCCACTGGCAGTGGTAGGCGTTATTTTATTACTGGTGTACAAACAGCCGGATTTAGGCACTACCATTGTCATTATCTTGGCTTGCGGAGCAATGTTTCTTATAACGAAGTTGAACATCCTATATTTTCTAACTG
Source organism: Peptococcaceae bacterium (assembly GCA_012521215.1). Lineage (GTDB taxonomy): Bacteria > Bacillota > Desulfitobacteriia > Desulfitobacteriales > Syntrophobotulaceae > JAAYMU01. Next base: position 1,247 of record JAAYMU010000083.1, read on the forward strand.
CGGCTCCAATTTTAGGAGCTATTGGTTTTTATCTTATCCGTCAAGAAAAATACCAGTGGAACAGAATCTTGGGGTGGCTTTATCCTTGGGAATATGCTACCAGTCATGGCTGGCAGGGCGTTAATGCCCAAATTGCTTTTGGGACCGGAGGGTTGTTTGGCATTGGTATTGGCCGCAGTGCCACTTACGGGTCCCTACCAGAGAATTATACAGATACCATTTATGCAGTTATTGGCCAAGAATTCGGTTTTTTCGGTACTTTCATAGTTTTGGTCGGATTTGTGGTTTTAATCGGTAGAGGGTACTTTATAGCCAGGCAGTGCCCGGAACCTTTCGGCAGGCTGTTAGGGTTTGGGATTACAACCATGCTCGCTGTTCAAATAGCTGTTAATCTTTGTGTAGTTACCGGCTTGCTGCCGATAACGGGAATTACCTTACCTCTTATCTCTTATGGAGGAAGCTCATTACTCATAACAATGATCGAGATTGGCATACTGTTAAATATCTCCAGATATCGCCAGGTTACTATAGAAACCAAGTTAAAAAGCCATAATGGAAATAAGTTTAAAAGTCAAGGGGCGGGAATGTATTGAAAAAAGGTTTAACTGTCAGCAAAGTTTTAAAAAACAGTATTGCTGAGGAAATGGACATAGAGCCTGGGGACATAGTTTTGGAAGTGAACCGGTGTCCTGTAAGGGATATTTTAGATTTACAATATTATACGGCCGACAACGAGTTTACTATGCTTATTGAGAAACCAAATCAGGAGATTTGGGCCCTGGAAATCGAAAAGGATCCCCATGAATTTCTAGGGATTGAAATAAATGCCGTCGCAACAGAAGGGGTAAAAAGGTGTACCAACAATTGTGTTTTTTGTTTTGTTCGTCAGTTACCGTCGGGCATGAGAGAGTTTCTCTATGACCGGGATGACGATTATAGGCTTTCTTTAACTCAGGGAAGCTATATAACCCTTACCAATCTTCAGCCTCAAGACTTTGAGCGGATCAAAGCCCTGCATGTAAGTCCTCTTTATATCTCGGTTCATGCCTGGGACAGGGTTGTCCGGGCCAAACTTATGGGAAATCCTAAAGCAGGCGACCTACCGGAGCAAATACAAATGCTGGTGGATGAGGGAATAACTCTCCATACTCAGATTGTAGTGGTTCCCGGATATAACGATGGGAAGGTACTGGAAGAAACCGTTAAGAAGCTTGCTCAATTTTATCCTGCGGTTCAGTCAATTGGGGTAGTGCCTGTAGGACTTACCCGATTCAGAGCGGACCTGCCCTCTTTAAGAACGGTAAGCTCCGCAGAAGCAGCTCAAATTTTAGAACAGGGCACTGCCTGGCAGAAAGAATTACGAGCCAAGACCGGCAAGAATCTTGTTTATTTTTCAGATGAATTTTATATCTTAAGCGGTCGAGATTTTCCGCCGGCCGAAGAATACGATGATTTTCCCCAATTGGAAAACGGAATTGGTATGACTGCCAAATTTAAGGAAGAAATGAAGTCCTGTCTTGACTTTCTGTCTCCAGCAGCTGGCGGAAAAAGCAAGGTAAACGAAAAAAGCAAGGTTCATAGGGTGCATATTGTGACCGGGACATTGGCTGCCCCCTTTTTTCAACAGTGGTCAGAGCAATTAGCTGGGATTACAGGTAAAAATATTATTGTCCATTCTATAGCCAATCACTATTTTGGTCCTGAAATAACAGTGGCCGGACTTTTGACTGCCCAGGACATTGCCGGGCAGCTTGGGGATTTAGACGGAGATTATTTTTTAATTCCTAAGGTTATGCTAAAAGCTGATGAACATATTTTTCTGGACGGTTACGATATTGACTGGCTGGCCCGGAAAGTTAACGGCCAAGCAGTAGTTGTAGAAAACAACGGGAAAACGTTTTTAGAAGGAATTCTGGGAAAGCAGATCGGAGGTGGGGGATAAGTGAGTAAACCTTTAGTAGCTATAGTCGGGCGTCCCAACGTTGGTAAATCAACCCTTTTTAATAGAATAGTCGGCGGTATGGTGGCTATTGTGGAAAACACTCCCGGAGTTACCCGTGATAGGTTATATTTTGACGCTGAATGGACAGGAAGAAAATTTACCTTAATCGATACCGGCGGTATTGAGTTTAAAGACAAGACCACACCCTTGTCGTCAAAAATGAAACAGCAGGCTGAAATCGCCGTGGAAGAAGCGGATGTAGTCTTATTTATACTGGACGGCAAGACTAAAATCACCCCTGACGATGAACAAATAGCCAGGTATTTACGACAGGCCGGGAAGCCTGTTATCTTGGTGGTCAATAAAGTTGAGCATTTTGACAGTTTTGAAAGTGAAGCTTTTGAATATTTGGCTTTAGGATATGGAGAGCCTATTCCGGTTTCCGCCGTGCATGGTATGAATATCGGGGACTTACTAGATGCTATTGTCTCTCAATTTCCCGACGAGCAGCAGGAAGATATTGATCCCGATATTATAAAAATCGCGGTTATCGGCAGACCCAATGTAGGAAAATCATCTATCGTTAATAAGTTATTAGGCGAAGAACGAGTGATAGTCAGTGACATTCCGGGAACAACCAGAGATGCTATCGATACCCCGTTTACCTACGAAGAAAGAAAATATATCTTGATTGATACGGCCGGCATTAGAAGAAAGAAAAAAATTGCCGAACTTACCGAAAATTATAGTGTGATACGGTCTTTACGGGCTGTAGACCGCAGCGATATAGTGCTCATGGTACTTGATGCTACCGAAGGAGTTACCGAACAGGATAAAAGGATTGTAGGGTATGCGCACGAAAAAGGGAAGGGAATAATATTAATAATAAATAAATGGGATTTAATTGAAAAAGATGATAAAACTATTAATAAATTTGAAAAAGAAATTAGGGAACAATTAGCATTTGTTGATTATGCGCCTACTCAGTTTATTTCCGCCAAAACTGGCCAGAGAATCAACAAAATCATGGATCTAGTAGAATTTGTTGCCGAACAAACCAGCCGGCGCATCCTAACAAGTACCTTAAACAGCTTGCTCAGGGAATGGGTGTATTTTAATCCACCGCCTTCGGACAAAGGTAAGAGGCTGAAGATACTTTACGCTACCCAACAGGGTGTACAACCGCCGACTTTTATCTTTTTTGTCAACGATCCGGAACTGGTCCATTTTTCCTACCGTCGTTATTTGGAAAACCAATTAAGACAAAATTTCGGCTTTGAAGGGTCTCCCTTAAGGTTAATTATGAGAAAAAGAGAAGAGGAGAATGATTGATCACAATGTTCACCTATAAGCTTTTAATTTTCATAGTTGCTTATCTTCTCGGTACACTTCCTTCCGCTTATCTTGCCGGCAAAATAAAAAAAATAGACGTCCGCAAGCTGGGCAGCGGTAATATTGGTGCGACCAATGCCTATCGTCTTTTAGGGAAAAAATGGGGCATTGCGGTTTTAGCAGCCGATGCCATTAAGGGAGGCCTGGCAGCTTATTTAGGGCTGGTATTTTTCGGACCATGGGGAGGCTTTGCCGGAGGAATGTTGGCTTTGTTGGGCCATACTTTTAATCCTTGGTTTGGTTTTAAACCTAGTGGGAAGGGAGTTGCCAGCGCACTAGGTGTTGTTTGTGTATTAATGCCCAAGGTTATGGTAGTGGGCGTTTGTGTTTTTGTTGTCGTGGTGGCTGTCAGCAGATTTGTCTCCCTTGGCTCAATCCTGGGAGCGGTGGCTGTTATTATTATGGTTTTTGTTTTTCGAGAAGAGCTTCCTAATATTATCTTTGCTTTAATCGCTGGTTCCCTTATTGTGTTTAGACACATCGGTAATATGAAAAGAATCATCAATGGTACGGAACCTAAATTCGGTCAAAAACATGGTCAGGATAAATAAGAAGTGAAAGGATGAGTAAGAGCATGAAAAAAACTGCTGTGTTCGGGGCAGGAAGCTGGGGAACAGCCATTGCTCTTCTTTTAGCCAGGGCAGGTCATAAAGTTTTTCTTATCGGCAGAGATGAAGAAAAAATCAATACTATGAAAAACAGTAAGGAAAACACTTATTATCTTCCCGGCGTAACTCTGCCGGATAACATCATCCCCTCAAGTGATTTGCAGGATATTTATGCCGATGTGGTATTTTTTTGTGTGCCGTCCCATGCTGTAAGGGAAAGCTGCCGTTTGCTAAAACCTTATCTGCGCCCGGGTTGTATAATAGTTAACACTGCCAAAGGTTTGGAGGAAAATACTTTCCTAAGACTTTCCCAGGTAATAGCCCAAGAACTCCCCGGTCACCCCTTAGCCGTCCTTTCAGGACCCAGTCATGCTGAAGAAGTGGGGAAAGACGTAGTGACAGCCGTGGTTGTAGCTTCTCAGGATATAGAAATTGCAGAAACCATCCAAGATTTAATTATGACTTCTAAATTTAGGGTGTATACCAATCGTGATTTAATTGGCGTCGAGATGGGAGGAGCCTTAAAAAACATTATTGCTCTTTGCTCAGGAATTTTAGAAGGGATGGAATCCAGAGATAATACCAAAGCTGTGCTTATGACCAGGGGGCTTGCGGAGATTACCAGGCTGGGTGTTGCTCTGGGCGGGAAACCTGAAACTTTTTACGGTCTGGCAGGAATAGGCGATCTAATCGTGACTTGCACAAGTCCTCATAGCCGAAACTTAAGAGCCGGTAGAGCTCTGGGTACAGGTAAACCGCTAAATGAAGTATTAAAAGAAGTAGGCATGGTAGTAGAAGGAGTTAGAATTACTAAAATTGCCTATGAGTTAAGCAAGCGCTTAAATATTACTATGCCTATTACCGAACAAGCTTACTATGTACTTTTCAAGGATTTAAGCCCGCAAGAAGCTTTGGCTGAGCTCATGATGCGAGGTAAAAAACATGAAACAGAGATTAAAGAGTTTCTCGGGACAACAAATAATAAATTGACACCTTAACGGGTGTCATTTTTTTATGGAATTAGCATAATTATTTAGACATAATTAACTTTTTACTTAAATATACTTATAGTGCCTGAGGTGCTAGTCCTGTTAAAAATACCTGTTAAGTGCAGTATTTTAAAGGGTAGATTTTAGGTCCTTACTTCAAGGACAGCACAACTCAAAAGGAGGGAAAGGTTCTATGCAAAACTTTGATATTTTCAGCGATATTGCTGAACGAACAGGAGGGGATATTTATTTCGGTGTTGTGGGTCCCGTAAGGACTGGAAAATCTACATTTATCAAACATTTCATGGAACTTCTGGTCCTGCCCAATATATCTAACGTATTCGAAAGGGAGCGAGCACGGGATGAACTTCCGCAAAGCGGGGCAGGAAGAAGAATTACCACCACCGAACCTAAATTTATCCCTTCCGAGGCTGTTGAAGTTGTCTTGAAAGACACTATCCATATGAATGTTCGGCTGGTAGATTGTGTCGGTTATTCGGTTGCCGGTGCTTTGGGATATGAAGGGGAAGAAGGCGAAGAACCTCGTATGGTCCATACTCCCTGGAGTGAAGAGGCTATACCTTTTCAGGAGGCCGCCGAAATTGGGACCAGAAAAGTGATTACGGACCATTCTACCTTGGGGATAGTTGTCACCACAGACGGCAGTATTTCCGATATCCCCAGAGAAAATTATATTGAAGCCGAGCAGCGTGTTATTGAAGAATTAAAGGAATTAGGCAAACCCTTTATTGTTATCCTCAATACCACCAGGCCTTATGCGGAGAATACCCTGGAACTGGGACGTTCCCTGGAGGAGCTCTATCAGGTGCCGGTCGTACCCTTAGACTGCCAGGAAATGAATCTCAATGATATTTCTCAAGTTTTGGAGGAACTTCTCTATGAATTCCCGGTTTCTGAAGTCAATATCGAACTGCCTAAATGGGTAGAAGAACTGGAACTTAGCCATCCGATCAGGGAAAGCTTTGAAGAAATAATCCAGAAATCAGTAGCCAATATTAAAAAAGTCAGGGATATTGACAGTGCTTTAGATATTTTAGCTGAGTGTGAACATGCTAAAGATATTATTCTCAAGGAAACCAATCTGGGAACAGGACGTGCAGAAATCCAAATAACCACTGAAAATGACTTGTTCAAGCAAGTACTTGAACAGCTTACCGGCGTTGAGATTGAAGGAGATCATACTCTGCTTAGAATGATACTTGATTACAGCAAAGCAAAAAAAGAGTGGGATAAACTGGCGAAAGCCTTTGAAGATGTACGCACCAATGGCTATGGAGTAGTTACCCCGCAATTGGACGAAATGTTCCTGGAAGAACCGGAACTGGTTAAATCCGGAGGACATTATGGTATTAAATTAAGAGCCAGTGCTCCTTCCCTGCATATCTTAAGAGCGGATGTTACCACCGAGATCACCCCGTTAATCGGAACTGAAAAACAGGCCGAAGAGCTGGTGAAATACATTTTAGATGAATTTGAGTCTGATCCGCAGAAAGTGTGGAGTTCCAATATCTTCGGCAAATCATTGCATGACCTGGTTAGAGAAGGTATCCAGAACAAACTATATAAAATGCCGGACAATGTACAGA
>JAAYMU010000084.1 GCA_012521215.1 Peptococcaceae bacterium
GGGCGAGTTTTTTTCCCCTTTATTTTATGGCCATTTGTGTGGGTTTTTCGTGACCGTTTATGAGGATTTTATCATGTCCGTTAACAATTATCCCAAATATAAATGATAATATGGGAAAAACAAATAGTGCCATTAAAAATTCCATAAGTATTACTCCCTTAATAACTTTCTTTAGTTGTTACATAACCGAGGCTTCTTACTCACTGATTTCTGATTAAAGATGGCTTATTTAATGACAAGGCATAATCTGGTTTTAATACTTCTGTTTTGATACCTTCTTTGGATCTTATATTATATTGTTTAAGATTACCTTGATAAACTATTCTACCTTTAATTTGTAGTAAGCTTTGAGGCCTAATAAGGTTTCTAGATATTTGAAAGTCTATGATACCACACTCCTGCAAAATAAAATATACAAATTCCGAGCATAAAAAACGATCACGGTAGCAGGATTCTTTTTGGAGTAAATTATGAAGAAGTCCTTTGTAATTGTATTTATAAGAATTGCGTTGAGAAATAAAATGGTTCAATAAATGTTTTGCATGTACGTATTGATTCTCGGATACTTCAATTTCCATTATTATGCCGGGTAATGTTTTATGATGTTTATAGAGCCCTTGATCCAATCTTTCCTGCACAAAGCCTCCATAAAAAGGGTTATAGAAGGTCTTTCTTCCAAAACTAAACATATGGTTAAGTTTTTTATCTAAAGAAATAGCTGCATGGGTATACTCATCTTTTGTGATAAGTTGGATTAACCTAGATATTGTTGTTTTAGGTCTGGTAAGAACTATGTATAGACAATATTTTTGTTCCTGCATCACATGTCTCCGTTAGTTTTCATATTTTATTGATATTTCCATTATGAAAGACAAGGATTAAAAATAAAGAAACATTAGATTAAAAATTGATTAAAAAATAACTGTCTTATAAGATAGACAGTACTTTAGTAAGCAAACACTTCAATTCGAAAAAATATAAAAACATTCTCTATTAAAACTCGTCACACTATCAAAGGGCTTGTAATACCATATATGGAGATACAAGCATCAGAGGTGTTAATAAAAGATGAAAGGTTTAATTTTGTTTGGAGATAACGAGTCTTGGATAAATCACTCTTCTTGGTACCCAACAGACCAACTTTTGTCTGTTTTGAATAAAACGGTTCTATTTAATAATATTGATTTGCTGTTGAGAGCAGGTGTAACGGAAATAGGAATAGTTGTAGAGTCGAATAAGAAGGGATTTGTAAGGGAGGAACTTAAAAGTTTACAATACTTTAAGAAAGCATGTATTGTTTTGATAGAAGTGCCGGAAACAAAATGTTTGGGTAAGGCAGTATTACGCAGCAGGCCATTTTTGGCGGAAGATGATTTCGTGATGATTGTAGGAAATAACTATTGTCAGATCAATCTTGAGGAAGCCATAAAATTCTTTACTGAAAGTAAGGCTCAATCACTTGTGGCCTTAAAGGAAACGAAAGATACTTTAAATTATTCTATTACTGTTCCATATCATGACGAAATTAAAGCCATTAATGAAACATCCGAGCTATCCAAAAACAGTTGGGCTTTGGCCGGATTTTATATTTTTCAGTCCTCAATTCATGAAATAATATCAAGTCAGCTGGGAAGACCTTGTGAGGAATATGAAATACTGGATTGGCTCCAATGTTTTATAAGCAGCGGAAAAAGTGTAAAAGCATGGTTCCTTAAAGGCTACTGCCGGAAAATAAAAACCCCTAGGGATCTATTAGAAACAAACATTGATTTATTAAAACTGGAAAGTCAAAATATAATGAGATTACCGTATAAAACAATATTGTCCCGTGTTAATCCTCCGGTTTTAATCGATAAGACAGCTGTAGTTTTAAATTCTGTTATCGGTCCTAATGTAATCATCGGACGCAATGCCTTAGTTAAGAACTCAAAATTAGAGAATTCACTGATTCTGGAGAATAGTTGTGTCAGAGAAATTCGGGCTAGGGACATTATTTTCACTCCATGGGGCTATAAAGAAGTATAAAATAAAGAAATATATAAAGAGATTATTTAATTTGACAGATTTTAAGGGTTAAGAGAACAAGTCTGTCAATTTATTTTTTGTTAATTGGAACGAGAAGTTTTCCTTACCGCCTTGCTGTACTGTTTTTGCTAACATCCTTGTTTTTGACCTTCCTTATGACGAAATTAATAGTCCTGAAGACTTTAGAGAGTATAAGCAAATGATTTCTGAAGTGGAAGAAGTATTAAAATCTTTTCAGGCTATAAATTAAGATTTTGATTGCATTGGCGTTAGTTATCAAGAAACGAGAAGCTAAAAGAAAAAAATTATTTGGCAAGCTGTGTTATAATTATATATAGAGAGATAATACAGAAATAGGAGTTGGAGAAAAATGAAATTAAGCCCCTTAACTCAAGATCTTTCGATATTTAGTAAGCTTGGTTTTGAACATCCTCCCATTGGGGTCAAGTTTTCTTTTTTCAAACCTGATGGAATTGAGCAATTATCCCTGGATAAAAATCTGTCCCTTTGCGAGATTTTTAAAGAGGCCCAGCTGACCGGCACGCCCTTTTATTTTTCTGCCGAGAATAATGAAACTTGTGTCGGCAAGGTTATCTTGGGGATGGCAGATATGGCTCCAGTTGGCCGAAGCGGTCAGATAGGTGTTAGGCTAGGGGTTTTTAAGGAAGCCCGTAATAACTATAATCTTTATAAATACGTAGAAAAAATGGAAAAAGGCGTTGTAAATTATGTTGTCTTTTCACCTGTTGATAAGCTAAGTTATGATCCGGATGTATTAGTTATTACCGCAACCCCCCATCAAGCTGAGATAGTACTTCGGGCTGTAACCTATTCAACCGGAGAACTGTATACTTCCTTAACAACACCGGTAATAGGATGTTCCTGGTTTTTGGTTTATCCTTTTAAAACCGGAAAAGTCAATTATTTTATGCCCACTTTAGTACATGGCCTCAGTGGAAGGAAACTGTATAACGAGAATACTGTTATTATTTCTATCCCGCATCAATGGCTACCAACTGTAACCAATAACTTACAAGAAATGAAAATTGAGTTACCATCTCATATAGATAAAGAACATTATTATGCTGAGTTTGGGCAAATACTGCGCGACCTGGAAAAAGAATCTCAGAACCCTTAAAGAGATCTGTAATTTCATGGCAGATCCAAGGTAATTCACAATGCCTTGGGTCTGCTCCCTGTCTTGTTTTAATGTTGCATCTAATTTTTATTTAGAATTATTATTTGGGCTATGTACTATTTTAAGAGCTTAGTGTATTCTTTACCTTGATAGCAGGGATTATATTCCTGCTATTATCCATCTTTCACTAAGCAAATCTGATTAGCTAAAATCCCATGAATTACTGTAAATCGGTAATAAAAGTAGAATTAAAGGATTTAAGTTGGTTATGTGGAAGTATATCAAAATCTATATCTAAACTTTGTGATCAAATAGTGTTGGGGGATTGAATGTGGCCTCGAGAAAGCCAAAAAGAAAAGTCAGAAGAAAACAGGATAAATTTGATGTTCTTAAAAACGAAATAATAGGGATAATTATTGTAGGCATTGCCTGCTTGGGTTTTGTGGTTTTATATGCTAACAATGGCAGTGTGGTTGCGGCCTTTATTGCCAAAGGATTGAAGATTTCAGCAGGCACTGGTAGCGCTGGTATTTTTATAATACTTGCTGTTTTAGGCCTTTGTTTAATGGCTCAAAATAAAAAAAATATTAAAAAGAGAATAGCCGGTATTGTGTTACTCTGGCTGGCTTTTGAAGGTTTTGCTCATCTTAGTGTGGCTTATAGTTATGATACAGCCGAGTTATTTCAAATTGGCCGAGCGGGTTTTGGCGGCGGAATTATTGGTGCTGTTTTGAGCATATTCTTGGTGAAATTATTAGGGGTTACTGCTGGGTATATTGTTTTAAGTGTGGTAACTGTCATTGGAGCAATTTTGTTTTTTAATAGATCTTTGGTGCAGACTTTTTCCGATCTATCATCTTTTATAGGAAAATTAGGCGGAATTCTTAAGTCTCATATAGCCGATTTTGTCCAGGTCTTAGCTGCCAACGAAAGGCAAAAGAAAACTAAACAAATGAACAGTGAAAAAAAGCCACGCCGCAAAAAGGCCCCAGGCTCTTTGCCCTATCCAGCTGAAACAGCGACGGATAACACGTGTTATGTGTATTATGAGGATGACTTGGATCAAGATAATAAAGACAAGTTGGAAGCAGATTCTGTCTTTCTGCCCAATGAAGACTATTTTATTGATAAGGGTGTTGACAAATCGGTAGCTGAAGGAATTAGTCAAAACTTAGAAAAAACAGAACAGTCCTCGGTCATAAAGTTGACGGGCACACCTTTATCCCGAAAAACGGAAAACACGTCAGATTATAGATTGCCACCGCTGCATTTGGTCCACAAACCAATGAGGAAAGGTCAGAGAACGAATAAAGATCTTGCTGAGCAGGTCAAATTACTAGAGGACACTTTAAACAGTTTTGGAGTGAAAGTTAAGGTAACAAGAGTTACCCAGGGCCCTACCATAACCCGGTTTGAAGTTCAGCCGGCACCGGGGGTAAAGGTTAGCAAGATAACTAGTTTGGCTGACGATATAGCTTTAAGCCTGGCCGCACCTGATGTTAGGATGGAGGCTCCGATTCCCGGAAAAGCGGCAGTGGGGATTGAAGTCCCTAATAAAGAAATATCTGTTGTGCATTTCCGAGAGGTATTGGAATCGGAAGAGTTTCAGAACTCTCCGAGCAAATTGACCTTTGCTTTAGGAAAAGATATTGCCGGTTTGCCGATAATCGGAGATTTGACTAAAATGCCTCATCTCTTGATTGCCGGAGCCACGGGGTCCGGTAAGTCGGTTTGTATTAATACCTTGATAGCAAGTATTGTCTACAAGGCTAAACCTGATGAAGTAAAACTGTTGCTTATTGACCCCAAAATGGTGGAATTAACCACTTACAACGGTATTCCGCATTTAATTTCTCCCGTGGTAACTGAACCACAAAAAGCTGCCGGGGCTTTAAAGTGGATTGTTACCGAGATGGAAACAAGATACGAGCTGTTTGCTGCGGCAGGGGTCAGGGATATTGTACGTTACAATTTTATTTTTGCCGATAAAAAAGATAATGAGCAAAAACCCCTTCCCTACGTAGTTGTAATTATCGATGAGTTGGCTGATCTCATGATGGTAGCCCCGGCTGAAGTCGAAGAGGCTATATGCCGTTTGGCTCAAATGGCCAGAGCAGCTGGAATTCACCTCATTGTGGCTACCCAAAGACCATCGGTCGATGTAATTACCGGGCTTATAAAAGCTAATATCCCTTCCAGAATAGCTTTTGCGGTTTCTTCCCAGGTTGATTCTCGGACAATATTGGATATGGGAGGGGCCGAAAAACTTTTAGGTCGAGGGGACATGCTCTATCACCCTATTGGCGTTAACAAACCAGTAAGGGTTCAAGGGTGTTATTTAGCCGATAAAGAGGTACGGAATATTGTAGATTATCTGAAGGAACAAGCCAAACCGGAATATTGTGAAATACCGACGGTAAACCTGGAAACATCCTCTAATTTGGAACCTGAAGACGAACTTTTTTATAAAGCAGCCAATGTTTTTTTTGAAAATAATACAGCGTCCGTTTCTCTTTTGCAAAGAAGATTAAGAATTGGTTATACTCGGGCAGCGCGCTTAATGGATATTCTGGAAGAAAAAGGTGTTGTAGGGCAATATGAAGGATCAAAGCCCAGAGAAATATTAATCAGTAAAGGACAGTTTGAATCTAAATTCGGTAAGATTGACAATTTATAAAGTGTTCTTTTTAGCAAAATATAGCAAGGATTAAAAGAAGTCCGTTGAAAAAATATCGACTAGCCGCTAAGTGCATATTACAATAAACTATATGGATACCCTAAGCTTAAACAAAAAAGCTTAGAGCGGTTGAGGGTAATAGGGGTTTATTTTGATAAAAATTATGCATTTTCGCTAAGCTATAGTTAATAATGAGTGGAAGATAGGTGGTGTCTACATGGCTGGAGAAGGAGCAATGCTGAAGAAGGCTAGAGAAGAAAAAGGATGGAGTTACCAGGATGTAGAAAAAGTAATTAAAATACGTGTCAGATACCTGCAGGCTTTAGAACAGGAAGAGTATAGTGTTCTTCCCGGTGAGACCTATACCAAGGGTTTCCTGCGGAGCTACGCCAAATATCTTGCTCTTGATCCAGAAGAAATTATCAGTCTCTACAATAGCTCCAGGCAAAAAGAAGTTGAAGAGAAAGTGCAGACACTGCCCGAACCGGTCCCCAAAACCACCGTTTGGTTTAAATTATTGGCAGTTATTGTCGTAGTCCTTGTTGCTATAGGTATAATTTATGGTATTTTTTATTTCGGAAATAAAAATAACAATCCCCCAAATGCCGGTTATAGCCCGACGCCCTTACCTGTCGCTCCTTCGGTTGAAGAACCTGGCGGTGAAAATGAACAGCCATCGGATTCCTCTCCGCCCCTCACTCCGGCTGAAGAATATTCCGGTATTGTTGCTGAAATAACTTTTACGGGTAGGTGCTGGATGAGAGTCAAGATAGATGGCGGGCCTGCGGTGGACAGTATGAATAATGAAGGAGAAACTAAGGTCTTACAGGCGTCGCGGGAAATTGAATTTGTTTCTATCGGTAATCCGGGAGCACTAGACTTAAAGTTAAACGGTGTTGAAATCGAGCCGTTAGGAACTTCAAAGCAGCCTGTATTTAATCTGGTTATTAACCAAGATACTATTAACAATCTTTCTAACGATAGAAACATACTTCCTAAGGATTAATATGGATTAAAGCTTTGAAATCTTAAAAAGCCTTGGTTTTGACACCAAGCAGCAAATTGTTATATACTGAATTGAAATAAATTTAGAATTTATACGAGGTGTAAGTGAAAAAGGTAGCGGTAATAAATCTAGGATGCCCGAAAAACCAAGTTGACAGTGAGGTTATTAGGGGCATCTTAGCAGATAAATATTGCATAACTTCTGATCCAACGGAAGCAAATATTATTATTGTTAATACCTGCGGTTTTATTCAAGATGCTAAGGAAGAGTCGATTGAAGCAATCTTAGAGATGACGGAGCTCAAAAACGACGGGCCTTGTGAAATGGTTCTGGCTGCAGGATGTCTGGCCCAAAGGTACGGTAAGGAATTGTTGCAGGAAATACCGGAATTGGACGGTGTTTTAGGTGACGGTGACCTGCATACCATACCTTTAGTTTTGGAAAATCCTGGTCCGGGCAAAATATATACTCATAAAAAATGCCAGGATTTTCTTTACTCCCATAACATGCCCAGAATCCGTTTAAGCCCTTCTTATTTTGCCTATGTTAAAATAGCCGAAGGCTGTGATAATTGTTGTAGTTATTGTGCTATTCCCCAAATTAAAGGAAGGTACAGAAGTAGACCAATCGAGTCTATTGTAGAGGAAGTTAGGGGCTTGGTCCAAGAAGGGGTCAAGGAAATTGCCTTAGTAGCCCAGGATACCACCCGGTACGGCCTTGATAGGTATGGTGAGCCTATTTTGACGCTTCTCTTGCCAAAAATTGCAGAGATAGAGGGTCTGGAATGGATTAGATTGATGTATTGTTATCCGGACGTGTTTTCTGAGGAACTAATAGAAATAATGGCTACAGAACCTAAATTATGCAAGTACATTGATCTTCCTTTGCAGCATGCTTCCAACGTCATATTACAAAAAATGAAAAGACGTAATACTGTGGAAGAAGCAGCGGACTTGATTACTCGCTTGCGTCAAAAAATACCGGATATTTTTATTCGTTCCACTTTTATTACCGGCTTTCCGGGTGAGACCCAAGAACAATTCCAAGAACTGCTTGATTTTGTCCGCTTTGCAAAGCTAGACCGGGTAGGAGTATTTACTTATTCCCAGGAAGAAGGAACAGCGGCAGCTCAAATGGGGGATCAAATTTCGCCAGAGATTAAAGAAGCTCGCAAAGAGGAGCTTTTGGCCTTACAGGAAGAAATTGCCTTAGAAGTACAACAAAAAAGAATAGGGAAGGTTGTTAGAGTGATTTTGGAGGAAGAAATATCTTCCCAGGAATGGCAAGGTAGGACAGAGGGGGATGCCCCTGAAATTGATGGCCAGATTTATTTGAAAGTTACAAAAAAGCATCTTGCCGGTGATATTATTAAAGCACGGATCTTAGAGGCTGACAGCTTTGATTTTAAGGGGGAGGAGCTTTCGTGAATCTGCCCAATATCTTGACCTTGGTCAGAATAATAATGATACCTTTTTTTATGGTAATTCTGTTGTTAAAACTTCCCGGAGGGGAACCATATTTTGCCTACCAGGATGTTGTTGCGGCTTTGATTTTTGTTTTGGCGGCAACTACAGACGGAATGGACGGCTATGTAGCCCGTAAGTTAGGGCAAGTTACTAATTTGGGTAAATTTCTCGATCCTTTGGCAGATAAACTGCTCGTGTCGGCCGCCCTTATCTCTTTGGTAGAACTGGATATAGTACCGGCTTGGATTGTTTGGGTCATTTTAGCCAGGGAATTTGCTGTTACCGGCTTAAGGGCTATTGCCGCTACCGAAGGTACGGTAATCAGCGCCAGCAAACTTGGCAAATTGAAAACGGTGTCTCAAATAATTGCTATTACGGTCTTAATTTTGCAAGATTGGCCTTTACCTGACCTGCATGTCTACATAGGGAAACCAATGCTTTATATTGCCTTAGTACTTACAGTGATCTCCGGCATTGATTATCTACTTAAATCCCGGCATTTTCTTTTTAAAACAATAAAGTAAAGTCCCCAGAATAAAGGTAGGTTATTCCGGTAAAGACGATTATTCCGACCATAGAGTTTTCTGTCTAAGAAGACTCTTTCTTTGTATGCCAATCCTAAGATGGTGAAATAATGAAGGAGTATGAAAGATAAAGACGAGGAGATGGAAAACATGAAGGCTGAAATTATTTCTACAGGAACCGAGTTGTTGTTAGGTAAAACTTTAAATACAAGTGTCTTTTATCTTACAGGCCAGCTTTCAGGAATGGGCATAGAAGTTATTTATCATCATACGGTAGGCGATAATAAGGAAAGGTTGCTTTTGGCTGTTAACCAAGCGCTTAGCCGTTCTCAATTGGTGATTTTGACCGGGGGACTGGGTCCTACTGCCGATGATCTGACGAAAGAGGTTATTGCCCTGGTTTTGGGACTAAAAATGGATTTTGACCGTAAGAGTATGGCCAATATAGAGAAATTCTATGCTCATGAGTCCGATCTCCCCCCGGGTTCAGAAAATCAAGCTTTCTTTCCTAAGGGAGCGAAGATACTGCCTAACGATGTGGGCACGGCTCCAGGTGCGTTGATGGAGAAAGACGGCAAGTATTGCCTTATTTTGCCGGGGCCCCCTTCTGAGATGGAGCCTATGTTTGAACGTTATGTTATTCCGGAATTGAATACTATCATGAATAACGTTAAAGAAAGAATGTATGTTAGAGTCTTGAAAGTTTTTGGCCTGGGAGAATCGGAACTGGAACAAGAATTGCCTGACCTTATGCAGTGGGAAGAACCTTTTTTAACTCTTTTGGACAAACATACCCATATGGATGTCAGAATAAGCATACGCAGTTCTGATCAGGACCTGGCCTGGCAGAAAATAAATGAGACTGAAAGTCTTATCCGACAAAGACTTGGCAGCAAGGTGTTTGGTGTTGATGAGGAAACTCATTCTAGGGTTGTGGGCAATCTTTTAAGGTCTTATAAGCTGACTCTAGCAACAGCTGAGTCTTGTACGGGAGGGCTTTTAGGAGAAAGAATTACAGCTGAGGCCGGCAGTTCGGATTATTATCTTGGCGGAGTGATAAGCTACGCTAATTCGGCCAAAGAAAAGCTGCTGGGTGTTTCCAAGACCAGCTTGCTTGAGGAGGGAGCGGTCAGCGCAAAAGTTGCCGGCCAAATGGCTGAGGGAGCACGGAGAGCTTTGGGCGCGGATTTAGCACTAGCCACAACTGGGATTGCCGGTCCCGGAGGAGGAACACCCCAAAAACCGGTCGGTTTAGTTTATATCGGGCTCGCTCATCCACGAGGAACCAAAGTGGAGAAATTTCAGTTTGCCGGCCATAGAGATTCTATTAGAAATATGACAGTGGAAACGGCTTTGAATATGTTGAGGGAATTTCTATTAATTTACAAATAACTGATTGACAAAAGACAGCATTGAAAAGTATAATAGTAATCGAACATACGTTTTGTTGGTTGGATTTTTACTAAAAAAAATAATTTATAAAGAAGATGGGGAGGAAAAATTGTGGCTACTCCGGATAAATTAAAAGCGTTGGATATTGCTTTAGGTCAAATAGAAAAACAATTTGGCAAAGGAGCGATAATGAAATTAGGTGAGGCTTCTGCCAGGTTATCAGTGGAGACGATTCCTACCGGGTCATTAGCCTTGGATTTAGCGTTAGGAGTTGGTGGAGTTCCAAGGGGTAGGGTGGTGGAGATTTTTGGTCCGGAATCTTCCGGGAAAACTACTGTGGCCTTACATATCATTGCGGAAGCTCAAAAGACAGGAGGAGTAGCGGCTTTTATCGATGCAGAGCACGCGCTGGATCCGGTGTACGCCCGGGCTTTAGGGGTTAACGTGGACGAATTGCTTGTATCTCAGCCGGATACAGGCGAACAGGCCTTGGAAATTTGCGAAGCTCTTGTTCGCAGCGGTGCCATTGATGTCATTGTAATAGATTCAGTAGCAGCCCTTGTTCCGCGGGCCGAGATTGAGGGTGAAATGGGGGATTCCCATGTAGGGTTGCATGCCCGTCTTATGTCCCAGGCTTTGCGCAAACTCACCGGAGCCATTAGCAAAAGCCGTACTTGTGTTATATTTATTAATCAGATAAGGGAAAAAGTTGGTATTATGTTCGGCAACCCCGAAACAACCACCGGCGGCAGAGCCTTAAAGTTCTATGCTTCTGTTCGGTTGGAGGTAAGAAAACAGGATACAATTAAGCAAGGCCAGGATATTATCGGCAACCGTACAAGAGTTAAAGTTGTCAAGAACAAAGTGGCTCCTCCGTTTAATTTTGCCGATTTTGATTTAGTCTACGGGGAGGGTATTTCCAGAGAGGGCAGTATTCTTGATATGGGGGCCGAGACCGGTATCTTAAAAAAATCGGGATCCTGGTACTCTTATAATGGAGAAAGACTCGGCCAGGGAAGAGAAAACGTTAAAGAATTTTTGCGGCAGCATCCTGAGATAGCTCAAGAAATTGAAGATAAGGTTCGGGAACTTGTTTTTAACATGCCCAAAGATAAAGATCCACAAGGCGAAAACATAGGTTCAGCCGATGATTACTTCGAAGAGTAATTCCGGAAGAACTTGTCTCAGGGCGGCCTTAAATCTTTTAAGCAAAAGACCAATGACCACTTGTACCATTAGAAAAAGATTAAAGGCTAAAGGCTATGCTGCCGAGGAGATTGAAGCAGCTATTGATAGGCTGATAGAGTGGAAGTATCTGGATGATCACTCCTTTGCCGTGTCTTTGATCAAGAGTAAAAGCAAGAAACAGTCCAGGAAGAAAGTTTATTATGACCTTATTAGAGCCGGGATAGATCAAGAACTGGCTGACAGCCTTCTGGTAAGGTATTATCCGGATCAACTGGAACTGGAAAACTGTCTGGTATTAGCTCATAAATTATTACCACTGGAACGCCAAAAATGGCAAAGAAAAGTTCATAAGTCTACTGTCCTGCAGGAAAAAGAACCCGAAATAATTATTTACCAGAAATTACGTGCTAAGCTGCTTCTTAAGGGATACAGCCTTAGCACGGTACATTCCGCACTGGCTCAAGTATTTGAAAGAGAAAACTATTAAGGAATCATTATAAACCTAACTTGACATTATTTACACATTTCATTAAACTAATAGTGTAATGGAGCTGTTTCTAGTAAATATTAACCTTAATGGTTTTCTCTTATATAAATTGGCAAATAAAATACACAGTGTTTATTAATCATGATAGGCATGAGTGTAGCTATTTTTAGGGAGAAAAATTGAACTCATGGGGTTATCTTTATCAGGACTGGTCCAAACCAGTTTTTTTGTTGTGTGACTAATTAGTCTATGTTTTGATATTTAAATTAATAAGGAGGTGAATTATTTGGAGACATCCACAATAGTTGCAATTGTTACAGTATTAGTTGGATTAGCTATTGGCGCCTTAGTTGGCTGGATATTAAGAAAAATGGTTGCGGAGAAAACAATTGGTTCAGCTGAGATCGAAGCTAAAAGACTTTTGCAGAGTGCGGAGATGGAAGCTGAAGCGAAAAAGAGAGAAGCTATTGTTGCTGCTAAAGAAGAAGTCATGCAAATCCGCAATGAAATTGATAAAGAGACCAGAGAGAGAAGAAATGAAATCCAGCGTTTGGAAAGACGAGTACTCCAAAAAGAGGAGGTACTGGAGAGAAAAGGGGAAGCCTTAGAGCGTAAAGAAGAAAACATACAAAAAAAAGAAGCGGATGTTGAAAAACTCAAAGCAGAACTAAATGACCTGATAACTAAGCAGGTTCAAGAACTAGAAAGGCTTTCGGGGCTGACACCGGAAGAAGCTAAACAGATCCTGCTTAAGAATGTAGAAAATGAGGTTCGTTATGAATCGGCCATAATGATTAAAGAAATTCAGACCCGGGCCAAAGAAGAGGCTGAAAAACGGGCCAAGGATATTATTTCCCTGGCTATCCACCGTTGCGCCGCCGACCATGTTGCGGAAAGCACAGTCTCTGTAGTAGCCCTGCCTAATGATGAGATGAAAGGAAGGATTATTGGCAGGGAAGGCCGTAACATTAGAGCGCTGGAGACCTTAACCGGTATAGACCTGATAATCGATGATACCCCAGAGGCTGTTATTCTATCGGGTTTTGATCCGATAAGAAGAGAAGTTGCCAGGATAGCACTGGAGAAGCTAATTTTGGATGGACGTATTCATCCGGCACGCATTGAAGAAATGGTAGAAAAGGCTCAAAAGGAAGTTGATCAAATAATTCGGGAAGAGGGAGAACAGGCTACTTTTGAGACCGGTGTTCATGGATTACATCCAGAACTAATTAAATTATTGGGGCGTTTACGATTCCGCACCAGTTACGGACAGAACGTCTTAAAACACTCTATAGAAGTCTCTCACCTGGCAGGCTTAATGGCCGCCGAGCTGGGTGTTGATGTCCAAACAGCGAAAAGGGCAGGCCTTTTACATGACATTGGTAAGGCTGTTGATCATGATACCGAGGGTACCCACGTTCAAATCGGTGTTGATATCTGCAAAAAATATAAAGAATCTTGGGACGTTATTCATGCAATTGAAGTTCACCATGGTGATCAAGAGGCTAAAACCATCGTTGCTGTTCTGGTTGCTGCGGCCGATGCGGTTTCTGCCGCTAGACCAGGTGCTCGCAGAGAAACCTTGGAAACATATATCAAACGTTTACAAAGACTGGAAGAGATTGCGGAAGAGTTTGAAGGTGTAGAAAAATCTTATGCCATTCAAGCCGGCAGAGAGATTCGAATTATTGTTAATCCTGATAAAATTGATGATGTTTTAGCTCCTAGGATTGCTCATGATATTTCTAAACGTATTGAGGAAGAATTGGAATACCCCGGACAAATTAAGGTTGTGGTCATAAGAGAAACCAGAGCAGTTGATTATGCTAAATGATGCTAGCATTTGAAAAAGGGGAGTACCTAAACGGGCTTTCCTTTCTTTTTTGGCTCTTTGTCAAATGTTGGGGCTAAGCCCGAAAACGTAGAGTAAATAAACCAGATACTTTAGGAAGGTGTCTTCATGTTTGAAACTTGAAGGCATCTTCTTTATTCACTCAGCTTGCCCA
>JAAYMU010000085.1 GCA_012521215.1 Peptococcaceae bacterium
ACGAGAAACAACAGAGATTCCCATTTTATTTACAGCTGTATCCGACCCGATAGCAGTTCGACTGGTAAAACAGCTCGACCAATCGCAAACCAATGTAACCGGAACTACAGATATGAATCCGATCCAAGAACAGTTCTCACTTATCAAAAAACTAGTTCCTGCAGCTAAGTGTATTGGAATAATCTATAATAATCAAGAAACATTTTCTCAGACCCAGTTGAATAAGGCCCTGGAGACAGCCAAGGCCTTCAATATGAATCTTGTAGAAGCCGCAGTTGGTTCTGCCTCCGAAGTGCCTCAGGCCGTCAACTCCCTAAGTGGCAAGGTTGATGTTATCTATGTCCCTAACGATGAAACCCTAATCTCGGTAGCCCCCGCCTTGGCCCAAGCCGCCAATCAGAATAAAATACCGCTATTTGCAGGACAAAAAAGCTTTGTTAATGCCGGTGGATTGGCTTCTATCTGTATTGACTACGAACGCCTGGGCTGGCAAACCGGCCAAATGGCTTTAAAAATTTTGCAAGGCTCCAGCCCCGAAACCATGGCCGTTGAAAACCCACAAGAATTTGAGATTATAATTAACAAATCCACTGCCCGTCTCCTGGACATCACTATACCCGATACTCTTATGCCTAACCTAAAATAACAAAAGGGCGCTTTTTAGGCGCCCCTTTATAATTCCGTAATATTATTGTTTATTTTTTCGATATTTCCTTACCACAATCCATCCGGTCCAAATTAGAGCCAGGATGATAATTACCGGCAAGGCATAACCGATAAAGACTATCACGTAGTTTATAGCATTCCAAATAAAGCTGATGGATTTAATCAGGGCATTTTTAGCAGCAATCAGTGTATTTTTCATTGAGACCGGCTGCCAAGGATCTTTTACGGCGATATCGCTTTGCAGAGGATAGATACTCATATGGATCGTAGAATAATCAACCTGATTGTCCCAATATTTAAGCTGACCTTTTAAACTTTCAATTTGAATTCGAACATTATTCAGGTAATCTTCAATACGCAAAATATCTTCAACTGTTTTGGCTTGCTGCAATATCTCCAAATATCTTTGTTCCTGGGCTTCCCAGGATTTTAATCTGGTTTCCGTATCAAAGTATTCCTTGGAAACATCGTTAGTGGACAGATGTTGATGCTCAATATGACCAAATTGCGAGAGATTACCTTTAAAGCTGTCAAATTCTTTGGCCGGGACTTTCATGGTAATATGAGCGGTAACCTGGTATGAATCATTATTAATATTGGAGTCCACGATATAGCCGCCAACAGATTTTACTTTTTCTTGAACATTTTCCATAGTCGCGGCAACATCACTGGTTTTAATGGTTACATCCATAGTATAAATCAATTTCTGTCCTATCACGTTTTCTTCCCCAACAACCGCCCCGGAAAGCGGAGTCTCTCGCGCAAATTGTTTCTCAGACCCTCCTGCTAGAGAACCATCCATGGTATAGGAAGACTCCATAGAAGAAGGCTCGGCCCCAGCAGCTGTATCAGCAGCTTGGTTCTGTCCCATTTCTCCTGTAAAAAGGCCATTTAAGGCTACACTGTCTTCCTTTGTAGAATTGCCCAGCATGAGCAGGCCAGAAGTCCCCAGATAGACGGCTAAGACAAGCACAGCGGCAGCAGAGGTAATTTTTATTATCCTATTTTTATTTTTAAAAATACTAATCACTTTTTTCAGGCGAGTTTTTTCCTCATTTTGTTGTATGGTTTCGGGAATTAATGCAACACGAGAATCATCCGGTGCCGAAATCTTGTTCAAGGTTTTCTCTTTAATCCTGTCTTTTAGATTATCACTGGGACTTATACACTTGAAAAAATTTTGTATCCGCATTAAATCACCGTCTTTTTCCCATAGGGTTGTAATCTTATCTTTTTTCATCAACACTCACCTCCAGCCATTTCCGTGTTGTAAATGTTGCGAAAACTCTTTTTAGCTCGGTACAAAAGACTATCAACAGCCTGTTGGGTAATTCCCAAAATAGAAGCTGTTTCGGAAGAACTGAATCCTTCAATCAGTCTAAGTTGGATAACAGCAACCTGGGGCTCGGTTAATTGGGCCAAGGTCTTGCTAACCGACAAAACCGTCGCTAAATCATCACCGTAATCCCGGCTTCCGGATGGGCTCTCCAGCTCATCTGTTAGCGGTATAATTTCGACTTTCTTTCGGCGACGATAGAAGTCGGCGATGTAGTTTGCTGCTATCCGCAAGGCCCAAGATTTTAACGAGCTTCGGCCTTCGAAACCGGAAAGTGACTTCCAGACTTTGGCCATAATCTCCGCTGTAACATCTTCAATATCCGAAGCGGGAATCCGCAGGCAAACATAGCGATAAACGGCAGGAAAAAGCTCTTCATAAATCTGATCGAACGACACCTCGTTCACTCCTCAAGTCCCCCCTCTACAGGACGCTAAAGCGTATGTACTTATTTGCTTATTTGCTTAGTTGCTTAGTTGATTAGTTGATTATTAAATTAGTTATTTGCTTTGCTTATTATGACGCCAAACAGGGCTAATTTCTGATTCCTGTTTTTATATAGTCTTATTGGTTCTTTTTTCTAAATAAAATATAGCCCAAAAGCATGGAAGCGAGGACCAAAAAAGCCGGATGAATAATGGGCCAAAAGAACATAATTAAGAGCGCTGCAATCCCCAGTAACCAAGTGGCTTTATGTGTCAAGGAATCCTTTCCGATTTCTATTGCTGTTTGCAGCAATAGAACTGCCACCACGGGTCTTACTCCTTTCAGCATAGCCTCCAAAGCAGGGGATTGGGCATATTTAAGAATTAACCCTCCTAAAGCGACTACTATAAGCGTGGTCGGCAATATAGCACCCAAAATGGCGACCAGCGCCCCCAACCAGCCTTTAACTTTAAAACCAATCATGCCGGCTAACTTAGTAAGGATAGGGGCCGGCAGAGAATTGGCTATAGCCAAATAATTTGCAAACTCATCATTGGTAAGCCACTGATATTTAGTTACTACTTCCCTTTTGACTAAGGGAATTGCAGATGCTCCCCCACCGAAAGCAAAATTGCTGGCTCGTAAAAATGCAAGAAAAAGATCCCAAATAGTTTTCACCTATATCAAACCTACTCTATTAAAAAATAAAATATCCTAAAACTAAAGAGGACAGGATCAGAATACTAGGATGAATCTTAAAAAAGTATAAGGCCACGGCAGCCGCAGCAGCGATAACAATCGTGATATAATCTAAGGCTTGGGTAATGTGAAAAGCATCTACCGCCATTTGATAGGCAACAATTAGAAGAAGAGCAGTAATAATAGGCTTCACACCGGTCAACATGGCTTGTAATGCTTGGGAATTAGCATATTTGGAAAGTAAAGTACCCAAAAAAATTAACAGCAAAACCGTAGGCATAATCGTCGCTATAAGGGCCACAATAACGCCCGGCCAGGAAGCAACTTGGTAGCCGATGTAAGCGGCGATTTTAGTTCCTATGGGGCCGGGAAGGGCATTAGTAACAGCTATGACATCCGCAAACTGAGCATTAGTTAGCCAATGATATCTGTCGACCGCTTCGGCCTGAATTAATGGGATTATAGCCGGGCCGCCACCGAAGCCAAGGTTGCTGGCTCTTAAAAAAGCAATAAATAAATTCCAAAGATCGGCCAAGAATTTGCACCCTCTTTTTTGTCAGTTTTAACGAAACCTTTACAGCAATTATATCAACATGCATGAAGTAATTAAACTTTGGGGTCAAGAGTAATAAATCCTTTTTTAATAAGCAGAGCCGTCAGAATATTGAGCATAAAATGACAAACAATTGGAACATAAAGCATTGAGGTTATTTCAAAAATAATACCAAGAATAATACTCAGAAGGAATACTTCTAACAACATATACTTTTTTGAAATATACCTCACATGAATCAAAGCAAAAATAAGACTGGTGAGCGTAATTCCTAACAAGGATTGCAGCAAAAAGCGAAACAAGAATTCCTCGACCAAAGCCCCCGTAAAAAATATAAAGCAAAGTTCGGTTAGGGAAAACTTTTCCATCAGCATGCGGTTAAGTTCCTCCGCTAATTCATGCCGGGGAACACATTTATAAAATAAAAGCTGCAATAAAAGCAAAAGTAAAGTTCCCAGCAATAATACCGCTATAATGCCGGGGGTGATCTTTGTTTCCAGCAATAAATGCAGCGAAATATGTGGCGCCCAAAAGAATTTAATTGCTACGGCAACCACAAGCAGTATAGCCTGGGTGAGGATTATATTCAATAATAATACTTTCTTGGATAATTTCTGCATTAACTGTCTCCGATAATTTAGTTTTATTTTTTGCTTTTAAATTTTCTGGCACATATTTAAGGATTTTTAGCTTTTCTATTATTATAACTTAATAGTTCGCAGGACTTAAACATTTTCTTTATAAACTAGCATTCTTAACAACAAAGAGCTGTGTGAAATCTTAATTTCACACAGCCCCTTTAGTCATAAGATTAAAGCACGAAATCCTTTAGATATTTGCTGTGATTAGGACGCCGCAACTTTCGAAGTGCTTTGGACTCAATTTGACGAATACGCTCGCGGGTCACTCCGAAATAGTTGCCCACCTCTTCTAGCGTATGCCGCCTACCTTGATAAAGCCCAAAACGGAGTTCCAGGACTTTCCGTTCTCGCTCGCTAAGAGCTTCCATTTGCTTCGCCAATTCCATTTGCAGCGAGACTTCCATGGCATTCT
>JAAYMU010000086.1 GCA_012521215.1 Peptococcaceae bacterium
CTCATACACCGGTATTTGCCCCTGAAAGCGTTGTGGGTTTTGTCTCCGGGCCTACTAACCTGACAAAAACTTTTCTGGGCGGTAGATATACAGTAGTCAGCAAATCGCCGGTTACCGGGGGCTTTAATGATGCCAGTGCAGGAGGCAATCTTGGACCATTTATGCGCAAAGCCGGTTTTGACGCCGTGTTTGTCAAGGGAATCTCAGAAAAACCGGTTTATATTCTTTTAGATGACGGTAAGATTGAAATTCGTGATGCGCAAGCTTTGTGGGGCAAAACAGTATCTGAGGCCGATGCCTTAATTAAGGAAGAACTGGGAGACAGTAAAGTCTCAACAGCTTTAATTGGTCCGGGCGGCGAGCACCTTTCCAATATGGCCGGCGTGATAACCGACTGCCATCGGGCAGCGGCCAGAGGTGGCTCAGGTGCCGTGATAGGTTCCAAGAAGCTTAAGGGCCTTGTCTGCCGTGGCAATCAGACCGTTCCGGTAAAGGACGACGCTGGAGTTGCAGCCATCAATAAAGAATGGAACGACTATGCTAAGGGTAGGGGTGCTGTGCCGGTAGGCAAGTTCAAAACCACCGGGACAACTTCCGATTATGATTCCAGCGTTTATTTAGGCGATGCCGGTATTAAAAACTGGGCCGGTTCACCGGAAGATTTAACTGAAGAACAAATTAAGAACCTGACCGGCGCAGTGATGGACCCCAAATATAAATACGGCAAACTGGGTTGTCATGCTTGTCCCGTTCAGTGTGGGGCTAAATACCATATTAAAAATGATAAATATAATATTAAAACCAGTCGCCCCGAGTATGAGTCTCTGGGTGCTTTCGGCAGTATGCTGTTGAACGGAGATTCGGACTGCGCCAATATTTGCAATTGGTATTGCAACGAATACGGTTATGACACCCTTTCTATGGGTGGGACGTTGGCTTGGCTTATGGAATGTTATGAAAATGGTTTATTCACTATTGAAGAGCTGGACGGTATAGATTTAAAGTGGGGGAATGCCGAGGCTATTCTGGCTATGGTTAAGAAGATTTGCGATTATGAAGGAATCGGGATACCGTTAAACGGAGCTTCACGAGCGGCTGCGCAGTATTTTGGCAGAGGGTTTGAGTATCTGACCACGGCCAGCGGCATTGAAATCCCCATGCACGGTGCCCGTTATAATCCCGGCCTGGCCAGAACCTTCCAATACGACCCGACTCCGGGAAGACATGTTAAAGGAGGGCTGGGTGTACCTTACGGGCATCAGCCCCCGGAAGTAAAATATAACTATGAGGATACAGGGGAAAGGGATAAAGCGGGTATTGAGTCTTGGGAATTTTTTAATATATCCGGCTTCTGTAATTTTAGCGGTTTCTTACTGGCTCCCGGCGTCCATTACAGGTATATGGAAGCTATAGGGGGATACAGTTTTAAGCCCGAAGACTGGACCAATCTTGCTCTACGTTCCTTTACTATCCGAGACGCTTTTAACAAACGAGAAGGCCTAAGAAGAAAAGACTTTGATATTTCGCCGCGAAATGTAGGCAAACCGCCGCTGGAAAAAGGCCCTCTAGCCGGTATTACGGTTGACAACGAAAAACTGGGTGACAATTTCTACGCCGCTATGGGCTGGGACATAGAAACCGGAATGCCATCTAAAGAATTTTTAGAAAATATCGGCGGTTTAGAGTGCGTGATTGAAGATCTTTATCCGGAGGAAAAATTGCCATGAAAATAGAATTAAAACTAAATTGTCGGGATTTAACAGGCGATTTGCGTGAAGGCTTCTATGATCTGCCGGAAGGAACTACTGCCAACGGTGCTTTGGAGGCTGCCTTTCAGGAGGCAGGTAAAACGCTGACTGAGAGTATAGCCAGGAGTTTAGTTTTTATGGTAAACGGCCGCTCTGCAGAGGGAGAAACTGTTTTGCAGGACGGTGATACTCTCCGGGTTTTATTTAAAATTCTAGGTGGGTAAAGTCTAGGGATGGTACAAAAGAACAAAAAATATTAATTAAGATATAACAAAATAAGATATAACAAAGGAGCCGCTTTTTAGGCTCCTTTCCTTACAGGGAGGATGACGCATGACAGGGAGGATGACACATGGGAAGATATGAGCGCAATATGCCGGCTATTTCCCCGGAGGAACAGGCTGTGTTAGCCGGCAAACGAGTAGTGATTATTGGCTGTGGAGGGCTGGGAGGTTATATTATAGAACTGTTGGCCAGGATTGGCGTGGGGCATCTTACCGTGGTGGACGGAGACGTATTCGCCGAACCCAATTTGAACCGGCAGCTTTTTTCTACGGAAGAAAATTTAGGCCAACCCAAGCCTCTCTCGGCTGTACGCCGCCTAAGGATAGTAAATAGCGAGGTAAGTGTAAGGCCCATATGCGAGAAACTTACGGAGCAGAACGCTGAACAAATTATAACGGGGCATGATATTGCTGTAGATGCCCTGGATAACGGGCCTTCACGTATACTTCTGGCCGCCGCCTGCCGTAAAGTAGGAATACCGCTGGTAAGTGGGTCTATAGGAGGGTGGTACGGTCGGGTGCTTGTCTTGGAGCCTGAGCATAGAGCGGATTTTTTATGGGAGGATGGGAACAAGGCAGTAACTTTCGGTAATTTAAGCTGCACAGCGGCATGTGTGGCCTCTGTCCAGGTGGCCGAAACAATCAAAGTTTTGCTGGGCCGTGGCCGCGTATTAAAAAGCCGCCTTTTAGAATTGAATTTACTGCAAGCCAGATGGGAAGAAATCCCGCTGGATTTAAGCTGATATATTATTTAAACTAATATACTTAAGCTAATATACTTAAGCGAATATATTTAAGCTAATATCATTATCGTACTGCTATTACGGGGTCTTTGCGGCCGCAAATAGCCCCTTCCCAACCTTGGGAGGTATAGGTAAGCTTACAGGTTTTAGGGCAGGCAATACAAAATGTGTTTTGTGGTTTTTCTTGAGAAAGGCTAGCTTTTTCAGGGTTCTCTTCAGGAGCTTGTTCTTGATGTGCGCTATAAGCATCTCCTTCTAACATTCTGCTGCCTGGTTGCTTTAAAGTTTTGACAAACTCGGCCGCTTTACGGCCTACATATTCCGCTTCCCTGGTCACATCATCCACTAAATCGTGAACATAACAGGCGTTGCCGCAGAGAAAGAGCCAAGGGGGAATTACGTCCCCGTCTGCGGCTTCTTCGGCCAGCTCTTGTTCCGGTATTAAGCCGATGGAAGTAATCAGAGTATCACATTCTATATATTTTTCCCTGCCATTTTCCAGATTTTGAACCGTAACAGCGGAGATACGCTTTTGGCCATGGATCCGGCTAATAGTATAGCGGGTCCATAGGGGGATACCATAGTGCTCCAGACATTGAATCTGGTTGCGGAGTAAACCTCCGCAGACTGCTTCTTTTTCAATCACAGCGATTACTTCTTTACCCAAAAGAACCATGCGCCTGGCCACTATCATACCGACATCGCCGGAACCCAGGATTACTATTTTGGAGCCGATATCGTAGCCGCCAAGGTTAACCATTTTTTGAGCCATGCCTGCTGTGTAAATACCTGCGGGCCGTGTGCCGGTTACCGGCAGGCTACCTATGGGACGTTCGCGACAGCCGGAAGCAAGAATTACCGCCTGGGCTTTGATTTCCAGAAGGCCGCAGCTGCCGGATAAGATGACCTTGCCATCCCCTTGCAGGCTAATAGCCGTTGTGGATGTAAGAACCTTAAAGTCAGATTGCTCTATTCTTTTAATAAAACGGGCTGCATACTGCGGCCCGTTAAGCTCTTCTCCGAAATAAGTAAGGCCGAAGCCTAAGTGGAGACATTGGTTAAGAATACCCCCAAGCACCTCCGCCCGTTCTACCAGAAGTACCCGGGATATTCCGCTATTTCTGGCACTTAGGGCTGCCGCCATCCCAGCAGGCCCACCACCAATAACCACGATCTCATATTCTAACATTACGAGCCACCTTCTTTGCAGATCAGATAGGAACCTTTACTATCCTTATATATCTCAGCCGGTGAACAGCCAAGTTCCCTGGCCAGAATTTCGATAATCCTTTGGGTACAAAAACTGCCCTGGCAACGTCCTGTTCCGGAGCCTGTGCGGCGTTTAACCCCGTCCACGGTTACAGCACCGGGTTGGCGGCGAATACTATCGATAATTTCACCTTCGGATATTTTACGGCACCGGCAGACGATTTTCCCGTAGAGGGGATTTTCTTTAATGACTTTGGCCCGTTCAGTCCAAGATAAATCATTAAGTCTTAAGGGTGCCGGACGTCGAGGATTAAAAGCGGGATTAGGGGGAACCTTGCCCAGAAGGGCCGCCATTTTATCCGCTACATAGATTCCGAGTTCGTTGGCGCAGGTAAGTCCCGGGGTTTTAATTCCGATCAAACTCAAAAAAGGGCGGGGGGTTGATTCCAGTATGGTAAAGCTGCTGATACCTTTGTCCTCGGGCACATACCGGCCGCTTAAGGGATCTTGATGAACCCAGTAAGGATTGGGTCGGACGGTGCCAAAGGAGCGGATAACATGTTCCAGCGGTAAAGAAGGGATTACTTCGGCGACCAGAGATCTGAGTGTGGCAAGGCCTTCGCCGGTGGTAGCAAAGAAGTTTTTTTCCTCAACCGGGACCTCCGAAGGGCCAATCAGGATATTGCCGTCTACCGTTGGCACCAGGGTTAAACCTTTGTCTTTATGTTCCGGCTCATGAAAAATAACGTGGCTGATGTACCCGCCGGCTTTAGTGTCCAAGATTAGGTAATCGCCCCCGGAAGGGAAAATTCGTACCTTAGGGCTGGAGACTTTCTCCAGAATTTCAGCTGCCAAGAGTCCCGCACAGTTGATAATGCCCCGGGTCTCAAAAGTTTGCGAGCCGCAATGTACTTTAAAACCATTTTCCGAGGGAACAATATCCGTAACCTCCGTGTTCAGCAGAATATCGGCACCGTTTTGCAGTGCGTTTTCCGCCGCTGCAATTCCCAGTTCCCAGGGAATTACCGTGCCCGTGTCGGGTGTGTAGAGACCTAGAACCACCTGGGGGCTAATATTTGGCTCCAGCTGGAGGACCTCTTGGGGGGTCAGAAGCTTAATGCCCCGTACCCCGCTTTCTAGACCTTGCTCATACTTTTGGCGCAGCATTTGAGCTCCTCTTGGACCGAAACAAACCATAATGGAGCCGCAAGGGGAATACCTAACTCCCAGTTCTGCGCATAGAGCGCTAAACTCTTGAGCTGCTTTGACACACATTTTAGCTTTGAGGGTGCCTGGTTTCATATCATAGCCGCTGTAGACAATTGCCGTGTTGGCCCGGCTGATTCCGGTGCACAAATCCTCTCGGCGCTCCAGCAGTGCTATTTTTAGTTTATATCGCATCAAATTACGAGCAGCGAAACAGCCCAAAAGACCTCCGCCGATGACAATGACATCATAGCAGCTCATGTTTAAAACCTCTCGCGGACAGTACCGGGGTTTCTCAGAGTATAACCGCCTAAAGCTTCAAGTCTTTTTCTAAAGCTTTCACTTTTGAGGATTTGAAGCAGACGCTGTACCATGGTAGTATCCCAGGCATAATCGGGAATAAGCAGATCATATTGTTCCTCGCAGATAGGTACAAAGTCTAAATCATATAGTTTGGCCGCCGAATATATTCCCAAACCGACGTCGGCAGTATCGAAGGCTATCAGGGCGGCTACGGCAGTATGGGTGAATTCTTCTCGGTCATAACCATAAATTTTACTGGTATCAATTCCTTCCTTGCGGCAGAGGTAATCACATAGAACTCTGGTTCCCGAGCCTTTTTGCCGGTTAACATAGCGAATTCCCTCTTTGGTCAGATCCTTAATGCCGTGTATGTTTTTCGGGTTTCCTTTGCGTATCATCAGGCCTTGAGTACGGTTTACACATTCTACCAACCGCACTCCACCTGACGGGAAATATTTTTTAATAAAGGTTGTATTATATTGGCCTGTTTTTTCATCCAGCAGATGAGTTCCGGCCACATGGGCTTCGCCGCGGCGGATAGCCATAATCCCCCCCATACTTCCGACATGAGAGGAGCTCATGGAAATATCTCCCCAGGTCCTGCGCATGAGATCTGAAATCTCATCCAGGAGAGGGTCATGACTGCCGGTAGCTACCAGATTACGTTTGAGTTCCTGGGTTGGACGGAGAAGGCGAACTTTAACCGTAGCTCCGCTTTCATAGCCCTCTACTCCTTGGGGAACTTCTACGATTCCGTCTGCTTTCATAAAGGAACTGACAACACCGCTGCCCCGATTAAGGGGGGAAGCAATGAGACGGCCCTGAACATAGCCCATCCTAACTCGGACGAACTCCCGGTATTTTAGGGTGGAAACTATAGCCTTGGAAAGCACGGCTTCTTCACATTGTTCTTCTGATGTTAAACGGTTTCCCAGGTATTCAACAATAGGGCGCAGGATTTCCTCGATCACAATTATTCCGGATACCGGATAGCCGGGAACACCTAAAATTGCTTTGGCCCCGGAGTAACCCAGAATGGCCGGTTTACCGGGTTTAATAGCCAGGCCATGGTAGAGTACTTGTCCAACCTCGGAGATGGCTTGGGCGGTGTAATCTTCTCTGCCCGCCGAGGAACCGGCATTTACGATAACCAGGTCGCACTCGGCCAAGGCCTTTTGGATAGCTTGCTTAATTTGCCCCAGATTGTCTTTAACAATGGGATAAGTCACAGTTTCAGCACCCCAAAGCTTAAGCATGGAAGAAAAAATGGAAGAGTTAAATTCGAGGATATCACCTTCTTGGGGTTCTGTCGTAGGAGGAATAATTTCATCTCCTGTAAGGATAATTCCTACCACCGGTTTTTTAGTAACTTCAACCTCCTGAATACCGGCGGCGATCATGGCCCCGATAGAGGAGGGTGTGATTTCTGTATAGGAGGGGAGCAGCATTTCACCGGCGCAGATATCTTCACCAATTTGACGGATATGCTGCCAGGGAGTTGCTGCTTGATATAAACGGATTCCACCATCGGTGGCAATAACATCCTCAATCATGACAACTGCGTCACAGCCTTGAGGAAGAGGATCCCCGGTGTCTACCTGAACATATTGTTCAGGTGTTAAAAAGACGGGGGTTGTTTCTGTGGCGCCGAAGGTTAAACCGGCCTTCAGGGCAATACCGTCCATAGCGCAGGCGTTATAATGGGGGGCGCTGATATGAGCGTACACAGGTCCGGCCGTGATGCGTCCAGCGGCATCATATACTTTGATTTTTTCCGAGCTGGGTGTCATTCCGTTAGCCTTAAGCAGCTTCAGATATTCTTTTTTTGCCTTATCAAGGGGTATATTTGTAAGATATTGAAATGCCATGTCCCTATATCCTCCCTAATGCAAAGAAGTTTTCTTTAAATTCTTAATAATAACACTTTATGAAATTCTTAATTATAAAATTTTTAATTATAAATAAATAATTGTAAAGCTTTTATATAATCAGAATTTCCATAGGTTAACCGAGACCTTGGTCCCTTGGGCCAAACCCTCGCAGTCACGTGGAATGCATATATAACCGTCAGATGCTGCTAAACTGGTAATTAAGCCGGATTTACCGCGGATAGGATGGGCGAGCAATTCACCGTTGACAGACTCTAAAAAGACACCGACAAATTCAGCTCTGCCGTGATTAGAGGAAATCGCTTCGCTCATGCTGGCCGTTACAGTGTATTGTTTTATCTTAGATCCCATTAGTTTGGCCATTAACGGGCATACGTAAAGCCGAGCTGTTAAATAAGCCGCAACTGGGTGACCCGGTAGGCCGAAAACAGGTTTGTCAGCTACTAGGCCGAGGATGGTCGGTTTCCCCGGTTTCATGGCAATACCGTGCAAGATAATTCTGCCGTTTTCTTCAATCACTTTGGCGGTGGCATCTCTCATTCCTACAGAACTTCCTCCGGAAATAATCACAATATCACATTCGTTTACAGCCTTGGCTACATAACTGGATAGAACCATCTCGTCGTCCCGGATAATCCCGTAGGATTTGGGCCTTCCTCCGGCTTGCTTAATCACGGCTTCCAACACATGAGAGTTAACGTTGCGAACTTGTCCCGGTTTCGGTTTTTCATGAATTTCTACAAGCTCATCGCCGGTAGAAATAATTCCTACGACCGGCTTAGCACTAACCTTTACGGAAGTGATGCCCATGGCTGCCAGGGAACCGATGTCATGAGGTTCTAGAATATGTCCTGCCGGTATAATGATTTTCCCGGGTGTTACATCATCCCCTTTATAAATAAGGTTATTGCCCGGAGCCGCGGGTTTTAGTATACCGATAGTGCCATCACCGTAATCTTCAGTAAATTCCAGCATGACAACTGCATCGGCACCTTCCGGCACAGCCCCTCCCGTAGCAACGGCAACGCAGGTACCTGCTTGAAGGGGACTATTGGCAGCTTGGCCCATAAGTATTTCCTCGGCTAGAGGAAGAAGGGCGGGGATGCTGTCTGAGCAACCGAAAGTATCGGCTGCCCGGACAGCGTAGCCGTCTACCGTGGAACGGTTGAATTCCGGAACATATTCTGTACCAATAATGTTTTCTTTACATGTTCTGCCGCAGGCCTCCGCTAAGGGGATAAGTTCTTCTGTTTCAAGTATTGAGAACTGACTGTTAATTATCTCTAAAACTTCCTCCGGTGTTTTGACATGAAACAAGCTATACACCTTCTTATTTATTGCAAAATTATATAGTACAAATTATTTAATAATCCAATATATTCTATCATTTTTAAGTAATATATATCAAATTGCAAACCGCTTATTATTATATATGCTGTATGCAGTATTCTTAGCTGCTAAAGGGCTTGAATCAAGCAAAAAATCTTGACAGACCTAAACCGCAATCATACTATATAAATATGCATACCTTGAATGCAAATCTAAACAAAGGTGTGCATACTTTTTTAGAAAGCAAATAATCTACTGTTCATGAAATTTTATTAATGAAAATAATAGTTAATTGAAATGCAAATTATAGTTAATGAAAAACGAAATGGGGCGATTAAATGAAGTTAAATATTACGGAAACTGTTCTAAGGGACGCGAACCAATCCTTAATGGCTACTAGGCTGGCATATAAAGATTTCGAACATATTTTGGAAAAAATCGATAATGCCGGATACTATTCCGTAGAGTGTTGGGGAGGAGCTACTTTTGATTCTTGCCTGAGGTTTTTAGATGAAGATCCTTGGGAAAGGCTTAGGAATATCAAAGCCAGAATCAAAAAAACAAAACTCCAGATGCTTTTAAGGGGTCAGAATTTGTTGGGCTACAAACCTTATCCCGACGATGTAGTGCGTAAGTTTGTAGATTGTTCTATTAAAAACGGCATTGATATTATCAGAATTTTTGATGCTCTTAATGACCTTAGGAATATAGAAGTTGCTGTGGATCAAACTCTGAAAAGCGGGGGTCATGCTCAAGGAACAATTTGTTATACCACCAGCCCTATCCATACCATCGAGAATTTCGTGAAGCTGGGAAAACAATTGGAAGATATGGGCGTTGATTCCATTGCTATTAAAGATATGTCGGGGATTATGGGTCCGCAGGAGGCCTATGACCTTATCAAGGGCTTGAAAGAAACCGTTAAGAAACCAATCTTTCTCCATACTCATTCTACAACCGGCCTTGCTCCCATAACTTATTTTAAGGCTATAGAAGCCGGTTGCGATGGCATAGACTGTGCTATTTCCAGCTTTTCAGGTGGAACTTCCCAGCCGGCTACTGAGACTTTGCATTATGCCTTAAAACAGTCGGGGATAGAAACCGGGCTTAAAGAAGATGTGCTTAAAGAAATTAACGATTTCTTTAAACCGCTTAAGGAGAAATTTATTCAAGCCGGCTTGTTGAATTATTATATCCTCGGTACTGAAACCGATGGCTTAGTTTACCAGGTACCCGGCGGTATGCTCTCCAATCTTCTTTCCCAGCTCAAAGAACAAAACGCTTTAGATCGATTGGATGATGTTTTACAGGAAATACCAAGGGTCAGAAAAGAATTAGGTTATCCCCCCTTAGTAACTCCCATGAGCCAGATGGTGGGTGTCCAGGCCGCAGCCAATGTTATTATGGGGGAAAGATATAAGACTATATCCCGAGAGGTAAGAGCTTATATCAAGGGCAACTATGGTACGCCTCCCGGTGAAATTGATCCCGAACTGGTCGATAAAGTTCTTAAAGGTAAAAAAACTATGACCCAAAGATTTGCCGATACAATGGAACCGCAATTTGAAAAGGCCAAACAGGAAATCGGCAATTTAGCCAGAAGTGATGAAGACGTACTGTCTTATATTGCTTTTCCACAATATGCTAAAGAATTTTTCGAAAAAAGGGCGGAAGCACAAAAATAACAACAGAAATTACAACAGAAATAACAACTTAAAATCTTTTTAACGTCCGGAAGAAATAATATCTTTGAATTTATTGATTAACAGCGGAAGCGCCGGATTGGTAGAGTCTCTCTTATGCACGATACTTACACGGCGGAAACACCCTTCTCCCTCTAGCGGGACAGCTGATAATCCTTCCTGGCGTAGGCTGTATAAGTTATGGCCCTCCACAATAATCCCCTGATTATTTTGGAGGGCTATAATTGCTGATTCCAAATGTTTGAATTTTATTAGCCCCTGTGGTTCGAAGCCGTTCTTAAGGCAAAGGTCCTGTAAATATTTCCAGACAGAGAGGGCTATATTGGATTCCATTGCTAAAAAGGTTTCTTGAGCCAGGTCGGATAAGGTAACACTCTTGCGGCCGGCCAAAGGGTGATTCATAGGAAACAGGACAATAAGTTGTTCGTCAAAAAGATCATGTAAAACCAGCCCTTCCGTATCATGATAGGAAGCATAAGCAATGAGTAGAACGTCTAATTTATCCATTATTAGCAAATCAACAAGCTGATCGGGGTGGCCGTTGATATAAGTCAGCATAATATTAGGGTGTTCAGTGGCAAACCGGATCGGTACCTGCCCCATATAGTAGTCCATGCAGTAATAGGGTAGGCCGATGCGCAGCTCGGCATCAAAGCCCTGTTCTTTCAAGCGTACTTCTTCACAGAGATCATTGTATTTCTGCAGCAGTATTTGAACGCGCTGATTGAAAAGCACTCCTGCTTCCGTAAGGCTGACTTTCTGGGTGTTTCGATGGAGAAGCTTTACCCGTAGCTCATTTTCTAAAGCTGCGATATGGCGGCTTAGCACCGGTTGGCTAATATAGAGGTGCTCTGCAGCCGTGCTAAAATTTAAGTATTTGGCCAGAACTACAAATTCCTTTAGATACTCAATTTTCACCGCTTATCCTCCTCTGGCATTAAATCCCCTATATAACAGATGTTGTAAGTATATTATAGTATTGATTAATTGCCCAGTGCAATAACTTTATGTAATTTTTGCATAAGGTCTCGGGTTTTTTTGCATTTCCTTAAATTCCGGCAGGCGTGTATAATTGATTTGGGTTACCAAAAGAACAATTATCAATTTGCTGACTATCAGTCCACCACCAAAGCCCAAGTAGGCTCCCTAACAATATTTTGAGGCCAAAAGAATTCTCTCCGGCATAGGGCTGGAGGAATTTTCCCGGCGTGAGGCACAAAGAATTCCGCCGACCTCAGGCCGGGGGCCTTAAATCACACCCAACTTACACCGTTACAAACGGTGTTTTTTTTGGCTCTTTGTCAAATGTTGGGGCTAAGCCCGAAAACGTAGAGTAAATAAACCAGATACTTTAGGAAGGTGTCTTCATGTTTGAAACTTGAAGGCATCTTCTTTATTCACTCAGCTTGCCCA
>JAAYMU010000087.1 GCA_012521215.1 Peptococcaceae bacterium
GCCTCCTGGGCAATTGCAGCACCATAATCGTAAAGTTAAATCAAATAGTGATGCTGGTTTTTGATGGCCAAAAGTGTGGATTTTTTAATGACCAAAAATGCGGATTTTCAAATGGCCATTGACAGAAGTAGATCTCCATAGGAATATCCTCTTCGATCACTCTAGCAAAATCAGAACAAAAAGAATCGAAATGCTCAGGATAGTTATATCTCATAAATTTCTCTCCTATTAGTAAAAAGTTGTAGTTTTCTCTTGCCAAACACGAACTTACTAATATTAACATATATTATTGATCCTTGGAAGGAAGAAATTGCCACAGAGTTAAACTTTACTGTTTATTGCAATTTTGTATTAGCCATAAAAACTTATGTATAATTTGATTAAAGATATAATAATGGAACTGATCCATGTTATGGTAGTTGAGAAACAATTAGGCTTTTGACATAAAAAATGTACTCACGAGCAGATCTCTTTTCTAGAAAGAAAACAATTATCGAACATAAAAAAAGTCCAGGGAAACTGGGCTTTTCGGTTTCTAAGTGTATCTATTGAATATTTTCATATGAGACGGATACCATAATATAGTACTACTTATTGTAATTACTTTACTAGTTTAAAGGGAGTCCAAGAATGAAATGAAAGATATTTTCATCAGGTCGTTAATTGCCGGCTGTCTTGGTGGGCTGATCTATCAGATGTTTGTGTGGGTATTCTACTTATTTGATCTTGCTAAAATTACCCCGTTTCAAATAGGAGCTTATATGTTGGTAAAACCTGGATCAGATTTCACTATGATATTCAATCAGTTACTTGGTTCAGTTCAACATTTTTCTAACAGTATTCTTATTGCTTTTGTTATAGCTGCTATTGCTGAGCGTATAGGTTTAGACCATTTTATACTGAAGGGAACAGCTTTGGGAGGAATACTATATTTCATTATTTATGGGGTTGTTGGGAGGTATATCATTCCAGTATCCTTATTACAACCTGATTTAGTAACCAGTACGATTTTTCTGGCAGGTAATCTATTATACGGCTTAACTGTTGTTTCTGTATTAGCAACTCTTAACAAAAAGATGATTACATAACAAATTATTTAGATCTCCTAAAGTGCTTGTTGTTCATGGGACAAGTACGTTGTATTTGCTGTAAATATTTATTTTTTGACAAATTGGTTTAATGGCGTTGGACTTATTTGGGGTTTAATGGTATTAAACTAAAAAGTGGTATTACGAAAATCATAAATTAGGAGTCATGGAAACGAAATTTGCCGAGTTAATATGGGATAATGAGCCTATTCCGTCCGGCGATTCAGTGATACTTTGCGCAAAGAAGTATTTTTAGAAAGAGTCAACTACTTACACCATGTTGTGCCGGCTTTGCGAACGCGGTATCTTTCAGAATGAAGGCGGCAATTGCGACGCTACTCTGGCTTTTTGGTATGGCGACAATACTTTTATACAGCACGGTATCCTTGATAAAATTATGCCGAAAGCTCATCGGTGCGGTGCAAGGAAAACAGTGGGGAATGGAGAATATCTGTAAGAGTAATTATTTAAAAAAAATGCTAAAAAAAGAAGTACCGATGAGGATGCTTCGAAGGAAAGATTATGAGCCAGATTTACAAAACAGCGATCGTCGCTTTAGTATTGATGAATTTGCTTGAGACCCTAATAAGGATGGATTTAACGAAAGCAATTTTTATTGCCGCCGTAGTTATTGTGTTATTTGGTATACCCTTTATTAGCAGGGGCTTTAGGATAATAACAATAGTATTTTTCTTTGCGGGGCTTATTATATTAATTTGGTATAAGCTACCTCTAGACGCCTGGATGACGTCTTTTAATTCTATGACCGGTCTGATTTGTATTTTAACGGTTATGCAGTTGTTTACCATCCCCATTGAAGTTGGAAAATACAATTTGGCGGTTGGGCATCTGTTAAAAAGAATCTGCCAAGGGGAAGGCAAGCTTTACTTTTTTATTACCCTGATTACTAATATATTTTCCAGCATCCTTTCCATGGGATCTGTTCCAATCATGTTTTCTTTAATTGAGGATACTGTTAAAAAACGGGTTCTTAATTATAAGCAATTTATAGCGACTTCGATTTGCAGAGGTTTTTCCTTGTCAACCTTATGGGCGCCGGGTGCGGCAACTATCTATTTGGTAGGTCAGGTAACCGGGGTAGGCTGGTCCCAGATCTTTTTTCCCGGCATCTTTTTAGCTTTGATAGGGATAACGGTCTCAAGTTTATTAGAGTTAAAACGCTATGAGCGGTCTGCAAATAATCAAGATACAGAAATTGAGGCCTTAAGCGATGAAGAGCAAAGAAAAGCCGGACAAAAGGTTTGGTATATCGCCGGCGCCATTATATTTGTTATCCTATTAACCATGCTTTTTACTCGGTTAAATATTGGCGCCTCATCTTCTTCAGTGGTTCTGTCCGGTGTCCTGGTTTTTTTAGTTTGGATGTTCTTGCTTAGAAAAGAATCCCAATTAAAGACCGGAATAAAGAATTACTGGGGGGAAGGTGTACTGAAAGCAGCCGATTTAGCTCCTTTCTTCGTGGCAATTGGTGTTTTTTCCGGAGCATTTCAAAAGTCGAGTTTAGCCATGCTTTTAGAACAAAGTCTGCATGGATATGCCCATAGTTTGGGGCTCTTCGCTATAATAATAATACCTTTATCCATTATGGTGTTAACTTTTGTCGGACTTCACCCGTTTATTTCCATAGTGTTACTAGGGCAAATCCTAATGACTTTGCATTTGCCGTTACCTGCGATAACACTTGCTTTATGCTTAAACTTAGGTGGTTCAATTGCTTATATGGTTTCCCCTTTCGGTGGGATTGTCATGACTATGGCCAAGTTCACTGATTCAGCGGCCATAGATATTGCCATTCGTTGGAATTTATTCTTCTGTACGATTTATTTTATTTTAGGTATTTCCATAGCTTATTTTATGGGAATGATAGGGTGAAGATATGCTAATTCTCACTCCCATTCGATAGTAGCACAGGGCTTGGGGCTTAAATCATAACAAACCCTGTTCACATGGGGGACTTCTTTTAAAATTCGATCTGTGATTTTGAGCAGAATTGGCCAGTCAATTGGTTCTATAGTGGCTGTCATAGAATCGATGGTATTGACAGCCCGGATAATAACAGGATACTCAAAGCTCCGAGTATGATTTTTGACCCCAACAGACTTAAAGTCGGGAACCACAGTAAAGTATTGCCAAACTTTTTTATCTAAACCGGCTTTCTCAAACTCTTCTTGCAAAATAGCATCGGATTCTCTCACTGCTTCCAGACGTTCTCTGGTTATTGCCCCTAAACAGCGCACTCCGAGTCCCGGCCCCGGGAAAGGCTGTCTGTAAACCATGCTTGCGGGAAGACCCAATTCGATTCCGCATAATCTCACTTCATCCTTAAAAAGATGGCGCAGAGGCTCGACCAGGGTAAACTGAAGATCAGCAGGCAAGCCGCCTACATTATGATGGGATTTTACGACGCCCGCTGTTTTCGTGCCGCTTTCAACTATATCCGGATAAATAGTGCCTTGAGCCAGAAATTCTATACCTTCCAGTTTTCGCGCTTCTTCTTCAAAAACGCGAATAAATTCAGTGCCGATGATTTTTCTTTTTTGCTCAGGATCGGAGACCTTTTCCAGCTTGCTCAAAAAACGTTTGCTGGCATCAACATAAATCAGGTTAGCCTGCATTTGGTTTTTAAAGATTTCCAGGATAGCTTCCGATTCACCCTTGCGCATGAGTCCATGGTTGACATGAACGCATACCAGCTGTTTACCAATGGCTCTGATAAGCAGGGCCGCAACCACTGAGCTATCTACACCTCCGGATAAAGCAAGTAAGACTTTTTTATGGCCTATTTGTTTTTTAAGCAGATCTACCTGATTCTCAATAAAATTTTTCATATTCCAATTAGGTTCTGCCTGGCAGACATTAAAGATAAAAGCATGTAAAATTTCCTTGATTGCTTCTTCCGATTCCGGCCAATTAGGTAGTTTGTTTTTGGCTTCTGCCGGTTCATGATTCACTACCATAATGGGGTAACCGGCTGTATAAATTCTATGGTCAACATCGATTTTTACTCCGTCGACCAGGTTATTTCCCCCTCCATTGATAATAATACCTTTAATATTAGGCAGCTGGGAAAGTTTAGCCAGTGAAATATCATGAGGATGGATTTCACTATACACTCCTAGTTTACGAATGGTCCTGGCAATAACGGTATTATTCCGGCCGCCTAGATCTAAGATAACTATCATATCCTGCTTCATTCTATTTAGTATCCTCCACCAGATAATGTTCTAAGTTTTATTAATTATAGCATTGCTTGTAGATCCTCACAACAAAGCAAAATCCGCCTGGTTTAAAGCGGCTTTTCCTCGAAAGCTTAGATTCAGGCGGATTTTATTTAGTATTAAATTATAGTAATGTATTTTTATTATTAAATTGATTTAATTATTTGAATTGAGGTTAAAGTTCTAATCCTTTTTTTTGGTCATGGCTATATCACCGAGATTAACGCTTGTGCGTACATCCACGGCTTTGAAAGTTTTATATTCGTAGCCCTCTGCCTCGATTACTACATCGTAGATGCCCTGGGCAAGATCTTTGATCCAAAAATCACCGAAATCATCTGTCAATACTTCCCACATTTTACCGCCATTTGTAGCCCGCACTGTTGCTCCGATGATGACCTCTTGTTCGTCGGGATCGAAAATTGTGCCCGCTATGAATTTTCCAGGTATATTACGATAGAATACCTTTGGGCCGGTTCCAGTTTCAGACTTCCGCACAGTCGAACCAATTATAAAGTCTTGCAGTTCTGACTCTTCGCCAAACCAGAGTGCGTCTGTTGGACAGGCTTCCACGCAGCGTGGTAACTTTTCACCCGCGTCAAGCAGATGGGCGCAGCCTGTGCACTTCTGGCAAATGTTCAAATCATTATTTTTGTAGATTGCGTCATAGGGGCAGGCTTCCAGGCAGGCATCGCATCCTGTACATTTCTCAGGATTGATGAGCACCAGCCCGTCCTCTCTTTTCTCAATCGCGCCGACTGTACAGGCTTTCAAACAGGCAGGTCGCTCGCAATGATTACAAAATTCAGCGATATAGTGGGATTTTACCTTGGGCACCGTGCCTTCAACGTAGTCTTTAACCTTGACCCAGAATTGACCGATCTCGGGCTGGGGCTTGGCGTAAGGCGTCCAATCATTGTCCACGTGTTCATCCTTGCATACGGTGACACAGGTGTAACAGCCGTTGCATTTGGCGACATCTACAGTAAATACTTTGGCCATTTTTCTTCCTCCTCTGTTCTAAAGCCTTACTTTTGCAACCAGCCATCCAGACATACACCGGCAGCTTCATGTATCGGGCGAGCAAAGGCCTCGGGGTATTTTTTCTTCCAAGCTTCCATTTCCTCGTCGGTCAGCTTTTCAATGCCGACCAGAAAACCGGAAACAACCATGCCGGTAACGGTTTTGGAAGTGATGGCTGTAGGGGTGATCAGGTTGATCGCACCGCCGCGGTCGATGCCTTCCGGGTCGATGGGATCAAAGCGAGCACCGTGGTCAACGTAGACGACCTCTTCCATAAGGCGTTCTGTCAGATACGCGGCGCAGAGAACAATACCGCGTTCGTTATAGATTTTGATAATATCACCATGGGCTACACCATACTTGGCAGCCGTGCGCGGATTAATCCACGCTGACTCGTATTGATAGCCGTCTTTGGTGCGTATTTTCATGGCTGGAATCTCGCGGTTCCATGGATGGTCATCAATCTGGGCATGGAAGCGGAACCTACCATGATTGGACATGCAGAGCAGAGGGTACTTTTTGTGCCGTTCACCGCCGAAGCGTTCGTCGTGCAGCTCGCTCTTTTCTATCCACTTCGGATAAGGCGGACGTTCCTCGTCGTTCGGGAAGTGTTCTTTAATTTTGGTTGAGGTGAACTCTAGTTTTCCGGTAGGTGTTGATAGCGGATTATTTTCCGGATCCTCTGCAAATTCACGTAGGCCGGCGGGAATTTTGTCAATACCATCCATAGGCGGAATGACAAAAATGCCTTTCTCCCGTAACTCATTGTCCGTATCCAGATGTGATACGTTGGAAGCCAGCCAGTAAAGTTCTACGAGCTTGTCAAAGGGCAACTCATCATTGGTATAGGCCATGTAATATTCCTCTCCGAGCTTCTTGGCAACGGCTGCGACGCAATCGAAATCGTTCAGCGATTCGCCGACAGGCGGGCAGGCTTGCCCTTCCAAGAAGACGGATTGAAAGATACCGCCGTTAAAATCTTCACAGATGTCTTCCATCTCAAACTTAGTCGCCACGGGCAGGATGATATCTGCTAGGTAGCAGTCATTTTCTAACCAGGGATGCTGAGCGACGACGGTTTCGATTTTTTCACTTCTAAGGGCTTTGACGAAGCGGAAACCGTCGTTCCAACATGTAACCATACAGGGTGAGTCTGTCCAGATCATGTGGATTTCCGAACAACCAGGAGCGGGGTATTCATATTTTTCCCATTGTTCATGGTCAGGGCCACAGAAGGTCCTGAGCCCATACCATTCGACGTGCCCATCGAGAATAGCATCATGAATCAAGCATTTTGGAATGGATTGAGCGGGTGGGGTTTTAGATGGTCTAGTGATTTCGCGCAGTTTATCCAGATCCGCTTTGAGCTGCCCTAGATCCTTAACCTGACCCCTTTCCTCAAAGCGTTTTTGGATTTCGTTAATCCGGCCTTCCATATTCTCCATGGCAAAAGATTCAGCTTTTCCAGGTGGCGGTACAGGTTGGGCACGCTGGGGGATTTTCGGGTCTGTTTCTCCCTGATAGGGTAGCGGCAGGTTCTTGGAAAAGATACCCCACTCCAACCATTTGACTTGGTGAACTCCAGGCTTACCAAGTCCTCTCATGCCGAGTAATATTGACTGGAGTCTTGCCGGCTCAGTGGCAAAGGGGCCGCGAATGCCGGGACCACCGTTGCCGATTGCAATACTGATAGTTTTTTTGGCCCAATAACGCGCTAAAGCTTTAATCGTATACTCTGGCACGCCACATTTTTCGCTTGCCCATTTTGGAGTTTTAGGCTCACCATCGACTTCACCCAGAACATATTTAAAGAACTCGTCAGCACCAACTGCATGGGTTTTGACGTATTCCTGGTCATATGCTCCTTCCTTGAGCCAGACATAGGCGATTGCCAGATAGAGTGCCGCGTCAGTGTTGGGCAGAATAGGAATCCATTTGTCGGCCAGATAGCATCCTGACCAGTTTAGAGCTGGGTCGACGTAAATAAACTTGATGCCGATATTATGTAGCCACTGACTCAGACGACTTGCCATGTAGCCGTCGAAGCCCATGGGCGTGACTTCAGGATCCCCGGCCCAGAAAAGCAAGGCATCACAGTGTTCAGCAATATCAGGCCACAGATTGCCTGCAGGGTTCATTTCGCCGACAGGCTCGCAGCCCCAAACGTTTTTTGAACCCCAAGCCCAGCCTTCCCAGCTGTCCATGTTACGCATCTGGATGGTGTAGCCGCCAAGCAGGGCCAAGAGTCTGTTGGCGCAGCCATGGCTCGGTGCTACATGCTTACCTTCTCCATGCATATCGGCCTGAGAGAGGACGGCCGACATACCGTACTTTTCTTTAATTCGTAAGAGTTCGTCGGCAATGATTTGTGCTGCTTCGTCCCAACTTATACGCACATAGCCGCTTTTGCCTCGGTTTTGGGGATTACGCTCTCCTTTTGGATCCCAGTCGACGCGTTTGAGGGGATATTTTACACGGTTCGGACTATAGACACGCTTTTTGTAGCCGAGATAAAATGAACCGTGTACGGTGCGTTTCGGTGGCTTAAAGACACTGCCTCGGGCTTCAATTTTCCATGGTTTCTTG
Source organism: Peptococcaceae bacterium (assembly GCA_012521215.1). Lineage (GTDB taxonomy): Bacteria > Bacillota > Desulfitobacteriia > Desulfitobacteriales > Syntrophobotulaceae > JAAYMU01. Next base: position 7,937 of record JAAYMU010000087.1, read on the forward strand.
CTATCCCAATCAATGACTTGGTCGTAGTGGAAAGGTCTGATACGGATTATCTTACCGTCTTTGTCGCTTTCAACCCAGGTTGGCGGACCGCTTATCGGTCCCTGAAGACCGGCGGCCTTAATAACACGTTTGTGGGCTTTGATGTCAATTGGTCCTTTTGTCACCTTTCAACCTCCTTCAATATATTAATTATTAAGCTCGCTAGGCTGGAAAGTGCCCGGCGGATTTGCTTCGGAGCAATATTTTCAATCCGTAAATACATTTTTCGCCCAGACAACCTACTGCTTTATTTTAGCACAACTTCTAGAAAATGGTATTGTAATGTTTGACAAATCATAGACCTAGTCATGGTCAAATATAACAAGTGGCTCGTCGTCCACTTTTATTATTTAACTTATAAAGTATAATAAATAGTATAATAATAGTTGTTCATGAAGTGCCCAAGTAAGAAAAGTATCAGAACTGTAGCAAAATTTTAAGAAAGGATTGGCTTGTAAATAACTATGCCGGATAAGACATATGTTTTTACCTAAAGAAAAAAGTTCAGAACTTGCATTTACTGAAGGGGCTATTCTCGCCCCTTTGTTGAAATTCACTATTCCCATTATCTTGGCTTTATTCTTGCAATCCTTATATGGGGCCGTAGATTTAGTGGTGATTGGTCAGTTTTGCGATGCTTCCAGTGTATCGGCAGTAGCGATAGGGAGCCAGGTAATGCAGACCATTACGGGAATGGTGGTCGGCTTGACCATGGGACTCACCGTTCTAGTGGGTATGCGACTTGGGGAAGGTTGTCCCGAGGATGCAGGCAAGGCGGTGGGAGCTTCTATTTGTTTATTTGGTGTTGTGGCCTTGCTTATAACCGGAATTATGTTGTTTGGTGCTGAAACGGTAGCCCGTTTGCTGGACGCTCCCAAAGAGGCTTTCGCCAAAACGGCGCAGTATATATTTATTTGCTCTGCCGGCTCGGTCTTTATTGTAGCCTTCAATTTAATCGGCAGTATTTTTCGGGGCCTTGGCAATTCCAATCTGCCACTCCTGTTTGTAGGTATTGCTTGCTTAATCAATGTCGCCGGTGATCTGTTGCTGGTCGGTTTTTTTCATCTGGATGTTACAGGCGCGGCTTTAGCAACGGTTGTCGCGCAGGCTGGTAGTGTTCTTATTGCTTTAACGGTCATTAGGAAAAAGAAGCTGCCTTTCAGGTTGGATAAGCAATCGGTCGTTTTTAGAGCTTCCGAGATTAAGCAAATCCTAAAATTGGGTTATCCTATAGCCCTTCAGGATACACTAACTAATATCTCTTTTTTGATATTGTTTAAGATTTTTAACGGTTTGGGCGTTATAGTGTCAGCCGCAGTGGGTGTGGCGGAAAAAATAATTATTATTTGTATGATTTTACCTTTTGCCTATATGTCTTCACTGGCAACCTTTGTGGCCCAAAACATCGGAGCCCAAAAGCCGAGCCGAGCTAAAAAAGCCTTATTCTATGGTATAGAAACTGCTTCTGTTTTCGGAGTAATTATGTTTTGCCTAGCTTTCTTTTACGGGGATAGGCTGGCAGGTCTTTTCACTGGCGATATGGCAGTGATTGCAGCCTGTGCTAATTATCTTAAAGCTTACGGCCTAGATTGCATATGTACGTCGGTGTTATTCTGTTTAATGGGGTATTTTACCGGCTGCGGCAGAACATTTTTTGTAATGCTGCAAGGTTTTTGTAGTGCCTTTTTGGTACGTATCCCCTTCTCCTATTTCATGAGTAAGGTCCCGGGAATTACCTTGTTCAAGATCGGATTAGCAGCGCCTTTGGCCTCCCTGTTTAGCATTATTCTTTGTGTAATTTATTACAGATATGCAAGGTGGAATAAATGGGAGCATGGACTGGAGAAAGTAAGTGGGTAGAAATTGAGTTAATAATGAAAAATGGGTGCTAGGAAAACTGAAGTTCAAGTTTTCAAGCACCCATTCTGATTAATATCTTGATATTATTTTTTAACCGCCCCGACTATACCAGAAAGCATGGCCGAAGAAAAGGAATTATCCTGCAATGAAGGCCTAAGTCCAAAAAGATTGTACTTCCTCAGCATACTCTTTACTGAACATGGCAGCAAAAGCTTTAATAGCATCGATGAGCAATATTATGGTAAATAAAGCTAGAGCTATGCATTGGAGTGCCATGAAAGGCCAGTGAGGAATAAGGAGAGTACCTGTACTTGTACCATCTTTTATAAGTGTAAAGATGTGTTCATAGGCTGCAGCTGTTGCCAAAGCCATAATAACGGTTGAGAGCATTGAAGTAAATCCAAATAAGAGAAATCTTATCTTGGTTGGCATAAAACCTAAGAACATGGTTACATGAACATGTCCGTGCACCGTTTGGATATAGGACCATGAAGAGAAAACCAGTATAGTCAGTATCATGGTAGTGATTTCAAAGGCCCCTGTAATAGGGCGGTTAAACAAATGGCGCATTATGACGTCAACTGTCATAAGGCACATGATTGCCACTAAAGCCGTCATGCTGAAATAGCTAACGATATGGCACAGTCGGTCAGAAATTTTTGTTATTGTTTTCATATCCACAATTCCTTTCTTCGCCAAGTTTAGAGCTAAATACTATTTTTATCCTTTAAAATCGGAGATTTCTACCGGCTCAGCCCAAGGATCTTGGTATTCATCTGCGTAGCGAGCTATGATTTCCATCATCTTGTCATAAATAGCCTGGCCGTCAAGGTTTTTGCTGTTTAAATATTCGATATAATCTTTGTGAACTTCATCTTTGACAGCTTCGAAGTCAGCAATTAGTTGTTCACTTGGTTCATAGATTTCAACACCGTTTTCATCGGCAGTATCATAGACCCAGGCACGGGTGGAATCCCAGTAAATTCCGGCCATTTCGCTGGCATAATCTCCGCTGTGCTGGTCGATAATAGCTTTTAGATCGTCAGGCAGATTGTTATAGCTATCTTTATTCATAAGCATAAACAGAGGTGAGCAGTTAACAGGATAGTCACAGATATATTTAATTACTTCTGTTAATTTGAAAGCAGCTATATTGTGCCAGTCATTCATGCAGCCTTCAATAACGTTTTTCTGAAGACTCTCATAAGTTTCGGGTGTAGGAACTGTCATAGGACTCATCCCGACAGCCTTGGCCCACAGAGTAACTGTCGAACCAGCAGCCCGGATCCGCAGCCCTTGGAAATCTTTAATGGTTTCCAGTTTCTTACTGGTCAGGCTGATAGGTGCATAGGTACAGGTCGAAAGCTGGATCACTTTGAAGTCTTCATATTCCTTCTGCATTTCGGGAATCTCTTCCAACATGTCCATCATAACTTTGGAACCAAAGCGTGCGTTGGTTACACCGTTCAAGGGAAGCATAATGCCTTCGGAAATCGGGAATTGTCCGGAGTAGATGGAAGCTGCGCTCCAGCAAAGATCAGCGGTTCCGTTTTTCACTGCTTCTACGGATTCACCGGCGCTAACCAGAGAGCCACCATGATAGTAGGTAAACTGGATACGGCCATTAGAAGCCTCAGTTACTTTTTTGCCCCAGTCTTCTACATATTGACCGCAGATACTGGTGGCCGGGTCATGGTTTTGAACAATTAGGTTGTAAACCTTACCATCGTCACCGTTGTCCCCCGTTGCAGGTGCACCGCCGCCACCGCAGGCAGCTAACGAGATAACCATGAGCAGCACGATAAGCAGTGCTATGACTTTTTTTGCTTTCATTTTCTTTTCTTTCCTCCTTAAATTTTATGATAATTTAATAATCCATAAAGGATTAATTAAACAACAGATTAGGCAGCCAGAGAGATAATTGCGGGAAGGCACACACAATAATGACGGCCACAAACATACCCACAACCATCGGGGCCACTCCTTTAAAAATCGTAATCAGTGGTACATCCTTGGCCACACCTGCGACAATATAAACATTCATGCCTACAGGTGGAGTAATGAGTCCCATCTCCATAACCATAATCATGAGAACGCCATACCAGATAGGGTCAAAGCCAATGGCGGTTATGATCGGCAAGAAGATAGGAACGGTAAGCATTACCATAGCTAAGGAGTCCATAATGCAGCCTAAGAGTGCGTAAAGGATAAGAATTACAGCCAGAACAACATAAGGACTAACATCCAGGCCGGTTACAAAGTTGGCCAGGACCATCGGAAGTTGGGTTAAGGCCAAGAAGGCACCGAAAACATAAGCACCGATAAGAATTAGAAAAATCATACCGGATGTTTTAACTGTACTTCTTAAACAATCAACAAACTTTGCCCAGGTAAACTGGCGTTTAAGAATCATCATGATTAATGCCAGCGCTGCGCCAACGCCTGCGGCTTCATTGGCTGTAAAGATATTGGAAAACATACCGCCAATAACTGCCACAAACAGGATAATCATGCCGAGAGTGCCCTTGAGGGCAGCAAGCATTTCTTTAAAAGGATATTTCTTTGTACCGGGCGCGATATGGGGTTGAACACGAACCTGGACCGCTATGGACAATATATAGCAGAGGGCTAATATAATACCGGGGATAATACCGGCAGCAAACAGGCGACCGATAGACTGTTCGGCAATAATACCGTAAATAATAAACCCTGTACTCGGCGGAATAAGAATACCCAGAGTACCCCCGGCAGCAATAGAGCCGGTAGCAAGTCCGTCCGTATAGCCGTATTTGCGCATTTCCGGCAAAGCAACAACTCCCATGGTTGCCGCAGTAGCGGCGGTCGAACCGCAGATAGCCGAAAATCCAGCACAAGCGGCGACGGTAGCCATGGCCAGCCCTCCCTTAAAACGTGAAAGCCATTTGTCAGCAGCATTAAAAAGGTCTGAGCTCATTCCTGAATGGAAGGCGAATTGGCCCATTAGGATAAACAGCGGGATTACGGCAAAAGAGTAGTTCGAGGCATAAGTAAAAGGAATTGTTTTCAAAACGCCTATCGCAGGATCTAAACCGCGAATGGCAAAAACACCGAAAAACCCTACGGCCATCATCGTAATACCTATGTTCATGCCCATGAACAGCAAAATTACAAGAACAATGATGCCGATAATTGCTAGGGTGATAAAACTCATGATTTACCTCCTTACTGTTATGTATTTACTTCAAAAAATTAAAAAGTGCACCCGACGACATATTATCATAAATTTTAGTATAAGCAAATAGAAAATCTAAGTAAATTAGGGCAAAAATTGTATGCAACATACAGAGATCTAAAAATATACTTTTACTTCCAGATAAATACTTTTAGTTACAGTTAACCCCAGGCCTTCTACAAAAAATTATACCCCATATCACAGATGGTTATCAATAAATTTGCATCATTATTCTTTCAAACTGGACAGATATCGCTAAAATTTATATAATATCTGCGATATGTAAACAAGGATATGTAAATAAGTATTACCCCCACGAAAAATGGTATAAATTCAATCAAGGAAGGTTTTTTAATGAACGTTACAGAAATTATATTCTTGTCTTTAGGCGGCTTGGGGCTTTTCCTGTTTGGAATTAAGAACATGTCGGAGGGTCTTCAGGCAGTCGCCGGTGACCGCCTGCGTCTTTTTTTGGAAAAAGGGACTAAAACCCCCTTACGAGGAGTTCTTACCGGGACTTTGGTTACAGGGCTGATCCAAAGCAGTAGTGGTACTACTGTGCTTACAGTTGGTCTGGTTAATGCCGGACTTCTTAATTTGCGGCAAGCTATCGGCATTATTATGGGCGCCAATATCGGCACAACGCTTACTGCCTATTTAATAGGTTTTAACCTTAGCGAGATTTCCTTGCCGATAATCGCTGCGGGAGTAATCCTACTGTTTTTCTTTAAGAACAAACGTATTAATTATATCGGTCAATTCCTGCTGGGTTTCGGGCTTCTGTTTTATGGTATGGAGATAATGGGAGAAGGCCTCAGCCCTTTAAGAAATGCCCCATTTTTTATTGAACTAATGGCTAATGTAGAGGATAACGCTCTCCTGGGTGTCCTAATCGGAAGTATATTTACAGGTGTTGTTCAGAGCAGCACGGCGACCATTGGCGTGCTTCAGGAGCTGGCATACCAGGGAGTGGTAACTTACCAGCAGGCAGTTCCGATACTATTCGGAGATAATATTGGGACCACTATAACAGCGCTTCTTGCTGGAATAGGAGC
>JAAYMU010000088.1 GCA_012521215.1 Peptococcaceae bacterium
AATGTTGAGGTATTTAACAAGTTGCTGATGTTTGACCCTAAAAAGATTGAACACCGGGAAAACTTTGGAGGTTATAGGCACATTAGCCACACCTATGAACCGGGCAAGAAAAATATCGAGTCTACCACAATTTATCTTGAGATGCCGGAAAACGTGGTATATGTCATGCAGTATTTCATATGGAAAGGGGGACGCCCGGTCTGGCAGGACGGCATTTTGATTTCAGGAGAAAATAAGGCTGAGGATAAACGGATTATCAGTAGCGGTCTGTTCTATAGCAAAAGGGGTACCGAATACACTGCGGATTTTCCACGTCTTGTTTGCGATAAAATAACACGAAACACTATGTTTGGCCTTGATACTTCTATGTTAATAGTGGGTGCTTTAAGTTTTCCTTTTGGTTCGGAAAAGCAGGGGGGCTATGTGCTTTACCGCTATACGGTCGGGACTGACAGTGATATTTACTCTACCCATGCCACCCTTAGCTACGTGCATCTTTCAAGTCCTTTGCATATTCCTTATACCAAAACAGAAGACCAGATTTTAAATGGAGCTTATACTTTTGTTGATGAGTTGCAGCAGCATTATACCAGCTATGATTCGCTGGCAATTAGGGAAAGTAATCGGTAGAGAACATGTTATAATGAACCTTAGCAGTTTATTAGTATTAGCGATTGTTTATATTAGTATTAATAAACATTTAAGCGAGGATCTATCATGACTAAACATAATATCTATCATCAAAATGAGTGTCGCAAAAGTCTATCCCTATTATGTTACGAAGGCGGAGAAAAAAGGACGCACCAAAGCAGAGGTTGATGAAATTATCCGTTGGTTGACAGGATATAGTCAGGAAGAGTTGGAAGAGCAACTGAATAAACAGACAGATTTTGAGACCTTCTTTGCGGAAGCTCCCCGACTAAATCCTTCGCGGGCTTTGATTAAAGGGGTAGTCTGCGGTGTTCGAGTGGAAGAAATCAAAGAACCAACTATGCGGGAAATTCGCTATTTGGATAAGCTGATCGATGAATTAGCAAAGGGAAAAGCGATGGATAAGATTTTGCGGAAATGAACATGGAATTAGCCGGGTTAATATTTTATACTAATAGGAAATACTATCATGTGAAAACTCAAAAAATGTCTGACATATTCAAGGATAATAATGTAATCGTGGTATAATATTCTTGAGATACCTTGATAAGGGAGGTTCTATCTATGATGTATCCCTATATAGTTTTATCTGACGAAACGGAGATAACACATTCACATATTATTGAAGAAAATAATGTACTCTGTGTAGAGATTCATTTTGAACGCCCAACTGAAGAGGGTTTTGATATGGCCAGATGCATTTTACCAACTTATAAATGGATTAAACGCGAAGGGTTTAGTGATAAAGAAATTGAAAAATTTGAAAGGTTTCTTAAAAACAATGCTCATTTGCTTTACAAATATGCTGCATCTGGGGGAGTAAAAATTGCCTAGCCTATTTCGTATCGGTTCATATTTAGTGTTTTTCTGTCAATGGCCATTTGAAAATCCGCATTTTTGGTCATTAAAAAATCCACACTTTTGGCCATCAAAAACCAGCATCACTATTTGATTTAACTTTACGATTATGGTGCTGCAATTGCCCAGGAGGC
>JAAYMU010000089.1 GCA_012521215.1 Peptococcaceae bacterium
AAAAGTAACGCAAGACTTTTTCTCATATCAGCATCTCCTCAAAAATATAATTTAAAACAGCACTTTGCTTATTTTATAATAATAAGTTATAGCAACTAATATTTTTTGTCAACTAATATTTATACTTTAAACACTAATAAATATACCGGATTTCATCAAAAAGCAAATTATTTTTTCTAAGAGGACTAAAAGTTATGCACATTCAATTGTGGATATTGTGAATAACTTTGTTTTTTAGCGTTTTCTTTCTGTTTTTTTGTGGATAATTTTGTGAACATACTATTAGTGTTTTAGGGAGAGTTTAGTAATTAGTTCAATGGTCCCACTTGTTTCCATTTTCTTACTTATGTGTAGCTTGCTGTAAATACGTGGATTCAGTCCGACAAACATTTATTAGAAAAAACCTGATATTTTTTACCTAAAAATATTTACTTGAATATTTATATATTCTTTCCAAAAACACATTAGTTTTCTAAAACCCAAATTTTCTAAGGCCAGAAATCTTTTTTCACTTCCAAGTTCTCATAATCGGGTACTTACCAAAAAAAATGATATGTTACATGTTAAATAGGACTAAAAAGTTATGCACAATAGATTGTGGATATTGTGGGTAACTCGACTTTTTGCCAGTCTCTTTTGGCTTGTATTGTGGATAATTTTGTGGGCTTTGTTTTGATTTTTTTACATTTGGTGCCACAGTCCTATTACTTTAGACATTTTTCTCGCCCTAGCGACATATGTATGTAAATTACGGCTAACAAATTTGTTTCGGATACTACAAAATACTCGCTGTATCAGGATTATTTGGGCTTTCACGCCCCGCGCCCAAGCAAAAGGCAAAAACTTCTTGGGCCCCGGCTTTTTTTAGAACAGCCGCACACTCCCCAATTGTGGCCGCGGTGGTGACAATATCATCGACCAGCCAAATCACCTCTTCTTTAATCTGAGTTCCGGGCTTAAGCATAAAAGCACACCGAAGGTTGACCAGGCGCTCCTGTCTACCGAGGGCTGACTGGGGTGTAGTGTCCCTAACGCGGCAGAGTATGTCCTTGAGTTTAATTCCCAAACAGCCGGCTAAGACTGAAGCCAGTACTTCCGCCTGATTAAACCCTCTTTGGGCCAAACGATTAGCATGAAGAGGCACAGGGACGATTGAATCGGGAGGGGGCAATTGTTTGACGGCCCAGGAAGTAAGATATTCGGCCAAGCTAATTAACAAATACGGCTGTCCTTTATACTTAATATTATGAATACATTGTTTCCAGGCCCCTTCATAATGGCCTAGGGCGGTAACTTTACTTAAAAATTTAGGGCCATTCCCGTCTCGGCAATCTTGGCACCGGTCTGCTTCCCCCTCTATGAGTTTACCACAGCTAAGACAACGCCGCTGTTCCGGTCTAAAGTAAAGCTGTCTGCAATCTTGGCATACCGTTGTTAATGATTGCTTGCTGCAGAGAAGGCAAGTCTTACTTTCTTCATACCAGAGCAACTCTGCTATGCTCTTAACCTGTAAAAAAAATTTACCGACCATGGAGAAATCCTCCTTGGGCTGCTAATTCATTTTGATCCTCAATCCATTTAATGGCTGCCGTAATTTCTTTGCTTTGCTTGCCGGCGATAAACAATACTCTTCCTTGCGGGCAAGCGGCTGTTCTGCCTACTCTTCCCGCCATCTGAACCAAGGCTCGGACATCATAAAGAGCATGATCGGCATATAATACTACGGCTTGAGCCTTATGGACCGTAATTCCCCTCTCTAAAATAGAGGTGCACACTATAACATCACTCTTCCCGGATGTAAAACTAGCGACGTTCCTCTTTCTATCAGGATCGGAGCCCCAACTTCCTGTTATTTTCTTATCCTTAAACAATAAGCTTAGAACCTGAACCCAAGTATTGACCAAGGAAACTGTAGGTACAAAAACAAACAATTGACCATCAAGCAACAATTTTCTCAAATAATCCCCGATTGCCAATAATGAACGAGAGCCTAAGATTCTTCCCTCAACTATCATCGGCTCAGATATCTTAGGTGGTTTAAGCTTAAGAAATTCAGGGACAGGTAGAGGGTAACCGTGAAATCTTGCCGGTAATCTGGTCAAAAAACATTCCTGACGGCCCACTTTTGCTAAAATAGAAGCGGAAGGTGTCGCTGACAAATAAATAATTTTTCCCGTTCTTTTTAAGGCTTGCTTTAAGCCATATTCCAATACTTGATCACCGGCATAGGGATAAGCATCCATTTCGTCCAGGATTATAAGATCAAAGGCTCTTGAAAATTTTAGAACCTGGTGAGTAGTTGCGACGGTAAGAGGACATGCGGTCCAGTCAGGTGGGCTCAAACCGCTCATGACCTTGACTTTACAGCTGTTAAAATATTTTTCCAGGCGGGGCTGGATATCATGCACAACGTCCCGGCGGGGCGCAGCATAGAGCACACTTTGGCTTTGTTCAAGATATTGTTCAATCACGGGAAAAGTAATTTCTGTTTTGCCTGCTCCGCAGGCAGCCCATACTAGAGCTTCTTTGGCAACCGGATCACGGGCAAACAATTGCAGGTCAGCGGCTGCTGAGCATTGGGCCGGAGTAAACTGCCAATCCTGCTCCGATAGGGTAGAAGGAGTAGTGCCGGCCTTTTTCTCTTTTTCCCTTTGGAGGGTTCCTTCGAGAGAGCGATAAATTACCTGCAAGGAACTCAGGGGGCCAAGGCTTTTACAACTTAGACAGGTAGCAGTGTGGCCATAATAAGACGGCCATACCTGGTAGCAGTCTTTATTGCCGCAGCGCTCACATTGCCAGCTGTTATTACGGCGACTCAAGCCCGGTACCCACTCTCCATAGCCCTTGATAACAGTCAAGTGAAGTAGGATAGCCAGTTCGGTAACGCTAACTTTTAAGACCTTGGCTAAAGAAAAGAATTCATTTTCCGTAACCTGGCGGCCCTGAATAATTGTTAAAAGACCGTTCAAAAGTTCTTCTTTCCGGGCAAATCTTAAACAATCATCATAATACGGCGAGAAGGCATTAAGCTTTAGCCATCTTAACTGTTCGGTAAGCAAGCACTTATTTTTTCTTAAGCTTACCGCTAGTTTTTTAATGATCTCACTTTCTGACAGCAATCCTTGTTCCTTACATTGAAAATCATTCAATACTTGCAAAGGAAGTCCCGGGTATACATAAGCTTCTGCTCCGTTACAGAGCATGTCCAAGGCAGGAAAAGGCGAAGCATAAATACCTCCATCCTTATCCCTCAGGATATAAAATAACATGTTCTTCTCCCGTTTCACTATAATAGACTGTTAATCCCCTAAAACGGTGTTCCAGTTTTAACTTGGCTTTTTTTATCTCCTTCTGGTCAATTCCTCCGGCACTTCTAATATAAAGTTTAATTACATAATTCTCCAGACTATTTTTCTGTTTTTTTCGCCATAGATAAATATTTTTTTCCAATTCAGGTAGAATTTCTTTCCCATATGCTATATTAAGCACGAGCTGGGTCATCTCTAGCTTTTGGTAACTATCTTTTACCCGTGCCTTACAAAGATTTCCTATTCTTTTTTCCAGAGAAGCTGAAGGCTGCCATTCATAATAACCGACAAGCAGCCAAAGTACGGCAATAGTTGCCACCAATAATATGTAAACCGCTATACTCACTATTGGCACCGCCTCGGTAGAACTAATCTAATCCTTATCACACTTAATTTTGCTCTACCTTATGTTATGCAGCAATCCGGCAGGCGGTTCATTTGCTATACATTCCCACCAGCAGCCAAAACAAAATTCCCAATGTTCCAAAAGACAGGTCAACGTCTATCAAACTGTGCAGTCCGAGGTAAACAACAGTGCTTTTGCAGCAAATGGCAGTCATATCTTTTCCCTGAACCAGTTCCTGTACATACCCGAGAAAGCCTCTAACGCTCCAGATTAATAACAAAACTAAGCCGGCTAAGCCCTGGTTGATTAAAATGCTGCACAGGGAGGAATGGGGGTTTAAGGTCCAGTAGGACACGGTCTGTAAAAAAGGAAAGGCCAACCAACCTCCTGCACTGGGGAGAAAGCTATTATTCCAGGCTATGCGCCAACTGTCCAGATAGTAATATAATCTTTCCTCCCAACTAACAATTTCCCAGTTCAATAAGTGTTGCCAGGAACCGTCAAACCTAAAACTTAGCGTCCAGCACAACATGACTGCCAGCGGAATAATTATCCGGCTTCGTTCTTTTTCCACCTCTTCCATGTTAAAGCCAATAAATCCTAAGGAACTTACAGCCCTATCGCCTTGGTAATTTAAAGATTCCTTTTTAATTTTTAGAAGCAAACTAAAGATCAATAGCAAGACAAAGGCTGCCCTGGATCCGGAATAAACTAGGCCTATTAGAAAAATCAGCCCCAAGACAGAATTAAATTTACTCTTTCTCTGCAGGAGCAATAATTGACAGCCCAGATATACCCCCGCAGCGTTAGCATAGCCAAAGCTTAAAGCAAAACGGCCTTGTTCCAGAAAGCCCGAAGAGGCCCAGATCATCTCACTGCAAGGCGACAAACTTATTATGGTGATGATTATAGATATAAGCAAAATTCTATCTATAATTTTTTCTTTTAAATCAGGAAAAGCAGACAGGCTTTGCCCCCAAAGATAAACCAGAAAAAACACCAACCACCGCCAAGCTTCGAACCACCCTTGCATCCTCCTCACCGGATTGCATAACAGCCCCAGCAGGGAAAAGACAATTAATAAAATAAAGATGGCTCTGGGATTAAACAATAATTTACAAATCTTCTTTTTACAAGCCTTCTTTCTTATTACTGTTATCGGATTGCTAAATTGTAGACGCTTAACAAAGTCTCTAAGGGTTAAATGCTCACCCTTATATTCATGGCCTATAACTTTGCCCGCGCCTATAGCTTTACCCGCAGCCTTATGTTTTTTCACCTGCCTTAGAATAGTGTAACCCAACAAAATTAATCCCCAAATTAGCCATTCCCTTAAAAAAAACATGCCATGACATATCAAACTAAGCATTATAAAGCCTGTCAGTACATTTTCTTCCTTCCACGAAGTCAAAATCTACCCCTCCGACAGGACTTGCAAGTCCCATGATATTTCTCTATCATATTTATAAATTGTAAATACGATATATGCCGGAAATATTTAAGGAAGGTCCTAACATGTCTTTTCAAGTTCTACATCTAATTGGCGGCGGTGAAATCGGCGGTGCTGAGCAACATGTCCTCAATCTCCTAAAAAACTTTAATCAACAGCAAATTACTCCTCACCTTGGCTGCCTGGTAAAAAACTCCCCATTTGCTTCCTTAACACGCTCTCGCGGGATTAAAACAACTATATTTCCTATGAGATTCCCCTTGGATATAGGGCCTGTAATCCCACTAATTAGCTATTGCCGGACTCACAAAATAGACTTAATACATTGCCATGGGGCCCGTGCCGCCCTTCTGGGACGGCTTACGGGCAAATTGTTGTCCCTGCCGAACTTGTCCACCATCCATAGTTGGCCTGAATTTGACTATACTTCCGTTTGGAAAGGACGGCTGGCTCTTTTTCTGGAGCAAAAAACCCAACCCTGGTCTTCCGGCATAATCACGGTTTCCGATGCCCTGCAAACAACACTGAGAAGCGGAACAAAGCCTTCGTTTCCTTTACGATCCAAAACTATTTATAATGGAATCCCCCAGTATGATTTTTCCGAACATCAAATTATGCGTTCTTCTTTTCGTCAGCAATGGGGGATAAAATCTACTCAAAAAGTAATTGGCACCATTGGCAGGCTTCACCCTGTTAAGGGACAAATATACCTGGCAGAAGCGATAAAAGCTCTCTCCCAGGTTTATGCGGATTTGCATTTATTAATTATTGGCGATGGCCCTCTGCGTTCTGAACTGCAAAATTACCTTACGGCTAACAATATATCTTATACCATTACCGGCTACTATCCAGCAGCCTGGAGAGCCCTTCCGGCCATGGATATATTTGCCCTTCCTTCTGTAAGCGAAGGCATGGGCCTGGTTTTATTGGAAGCTGCCCAAGCCAAAGTACCAATTGTAGCTTCCAATACAGGCGGCATCCCCGAACTGTTTAACCATCGCCGAGAGGCTCTCCTTTGCCGCCCGGCAGATTCTGAGTCTTTAGCTGCAGCCTGTAAGGAAATCCTTGACAATCCCGATTTGGCCAAAGTGTTGACTGAAAATGCCTGGCAAATCTCAAAACTTTTTACTATTGACAGAATGGTTAAAGATACCACGAACTTTTATCTAGAAATTCTTACAGACAAAGGCTAGAAATCAGGAAAAATATCTTTGCTTGAGCACTTTGCACACATAGAGCGGCAGTACAATTTGCCGGCGAATTCTTGCCGGTTGACTGACTAAACGGTATAGCCATTCCAAATTATGGGCCCTGAAGAATTGCGGGGCCCTTTTTACTTCCCCGGATAAGACATCAATTGTCCCTCCGACGCCCATCCTGATTTGGGCTGATCCCTTATAAGCGGCATTCCAATATTCCTGTTTAGGTGCTCCTAAGCCTACCAAAAGTATATGAGGGGCAAATCTCTCTATTTTTTCCAAAACGGCCGGTTCCTCTTCCGGGGAAAAATAACCATGGTGGTAAGCAAAATCAATTGCCGGGTATTTTTGACGTAAATTATATACTGCTTTCTTAACAATTTCCGGCTTCGATCCCAGCAAAAATATACGCCATCGATGCTGTTGACCTTCCTCCAGGATTTTTAGGGTCAAGTCTATCCCCGTAACTCTTTCTACTTTTTCAGCCCCAAACAAATGAGCCGCCCAAACTACCCCGATTCCGTCAGGTAAAATAAAATCCGCCGAAGAAATCGTAGCTTGAAGCTTTTTGTCTTTGGCCCCCCGATAGATTAATTCAGGATTGGCTGTAACAATCCAGAGTTTTTTTCCGCTAGCTACAGCCCGGAATATGCGGCTCATGCTTTCCTGTAAATTGAGAAGATCAATTCTTGTCCCAAGGATATCCATTGTGTATAGTATCTCCTGTCTTTAATCTGCTTAGATTATTGCCCTAGGTATTAAAGTTAAACATGCTTGGCAATTTGAGTTTAAAGGGTTTTTAGAAGTCGACCTGTTCCCAACACTACACAACTAATAGGATTTTCGGCAATCGACACTGCCAAACCCGTTTCTCGAGAAATTCTAACGTCTAGAGAATGTAACAAAGAACCTCCTCCGGCCATTATTATCCCTTTTTTCATGATGTCAGCAGCTAATTCAGGTGGAGTTCTTTCTAAGACATCTTTTACTCCGGCAATAATGGAATCAATAATCTCTTCCACCGCGGGAAAAATATTATTAGAGTTTAATTTAAGATTTTTAGGTAATCCTGTTACCAAGTCTCTCCCCTTCACTTCCAGCTCCTTATTATCCTCTCTCCCTTCAGGTATGGCACAGGCAATATCTATCTTAATTTCCTCCGCTGTCCGCTCTCCTATCAGCAGGTTATACTCTCTCCTAATAAACCTGATTATGGCATCATCAAGCTTGTCCCCACCCACACGAAGGTTTTTCTTTACTACTATTCCCCCAAGACTAAGAACAGCAATGTCCGTAGTTCCCCCGCCGATATCAATAACCATATTTCCTTCCGGACCACTGATATCGAGCCCCGCCCCTAAGGCCGCAACAAAAGGTTCTTCAACCACTTTGACTTTCCCCGCCCCCGCATTATAAGCCGCTTGTTTGACTGCTCTTTCTTCGACTTCCGTAACCCCGGACGGTATACACACTATAACTTTATTCTTTAAAAAAGGCCAATTTCTAATTCCGGCTTTCTTTAACAAATATTTTAACATGAACTCGGTGGTTTCATAATCTGCTATTACTCCATCCCGTAAAGGTCTGATGGCCATAATATTGCCCGGAGTCCTACCCAGCATCATCCTTGCTTCTTCTCCTACTGCAATACGTTTACCACTATCCCGGTCTATAGCCACCACAGAAGGTTCTTGTAATACTATCCCCTTCCCCTGCATATAGACAAGTATACTGGCTGTACCCAAATCAATTCCTAAATGAGTGCCAAACATCGGTTAAACTCCTCTCTAACTATAATAAATCGCTAAAGGCGAGAACATATAAAACACTATCTCCCTTCGGGAGATAGAAAGATTTTTCTTTATTATTCGTGATATGCTTGTTATTTCCTTTATTTTCTGAAATTACTAGTTAGAACTCTACATTTTTTGCCTGCCCAAGGCACTTAACTGTTTAACTTTTTATATTTTCTCCTGGTTGCTTCGCCGCCTCTAATATGCCTTTCAGCCTTATTACTTTCTAATATATGTTTAACTTGGGATGAAAGTTGTTTGTCAATATGAGGCAGTCTCTCGGTAACATCCTTGTGCACCGTACTTTTGGAAACTCCGAATACTTCCGCAGTCTGCCTTACTGTGCTACTTGACTCAATAATATAGTGTCCGATATCCAATGCTCTTCTTCTTATATGGTCCTGCACGCTCCCTCTCCCCTTTATCCAGCAATGTTAGTTCATTTATATGCTGGTACTACCAAAAAAGACATCCCGACAAGGATGTCCTTTTTTGGTAATTACTGGCCTCTTAAAGTTCTTCTATTTTTGTTCCGGGGTAGAAGTGTTGTAGTATTTTAGTATAGTTATGGCCCGCTTTAGCCATATCATTAGCTCCATATTGAGACATACCTACCGCGTGACCTTTGCCATATGTAATGAATTCAATCTTCTGAGCCTCTACTTTCCACTCAAAATCAGTAGAGGGCAAGGAGAGTTTTACTCTAAAGTCCGTAGCTTTGAATACTTTGTTGCCAACTCGCAAACTCTTAACCCTCCCGGCATTGGTCCTCTCAAGGAGAACGATAGCATCAACTTCAAATTGAGAAGGGATTTGACTATATCCTAGTAATCCATAAAAAGTGGCTACATCAAAAGTTTGCCTGTTAACAAATCTAAGGGGGGAAAGTTCATTAGAAGGAACATTGATTAAATAATCCATATTTCCTACCCAAACATCACCGGATCTCTCCGTATCTTTTCGACCACAACTGCTAAAATAAACAGCATCAATTTTTTGGCCTTTATAAGTCAAGAATTCTCCTTTGGTAGCTTCTACAGCCCGGGCAATCTTGCCTCGGTTCTTATAATAATTTATAATTCCCCATTTCCTTAGCATTTGTTGCTTCGAATTCCAAACTTGAGTTTTTTCTGTTATATCAACGTCATAGCTATTACTATTTTCTTGGTTATTTTCCATTCTTTTCAAAACATAAGTCCTAGCTACAACGCTTTGGGCTTTTAACGCTTCGATTTCGAATTCAGCAGGCATTTCAGCCGCCACTACTCCTATTAAATACTCTTCCAGAGGCAAAAATTTTATACTGCCGTCAGACAGCAGCATTTTAACCTGTAGATTGTCCTGATTTTGTCTATTATCCAAAAAGTCGAGGAAATATGGTAATACGCCAATTAAAAAGAAAACAGCCAACCCAGCGGCTATTATTCTTTTCGCATTTTCTTCCACCGTCAATCCTCCCATGCCGTACAAGCTTTAAGTTATTCTTATGCTCGGGCTGAGCAGGATATGAATCGTGGAGTACCATTTAATCAACTATATTAATTTCGGCGCCTAAACCCCTAAGCTTGCCATCTAAATTGTCATAGCCTCTCTCAATATGATGGATTTCTCTGATTTCGGAAGTACCGTTAGCAATTAGCGCTGCTAAAATCAAGGCCGCCCCGGCCCGCAAATCGCTGGCCACAACGGTTGCCGCATGCAGATTGTCTATACCTTGCACGATGGCGCTTCGACCTTCTATTTTAATATTAGCTCCCATTCTTTTGAGCTCATCTACATGCATGAACCTGTTTTCAAAAACAGTTTCGGTGACGACTGCCGTACCATTAGCCTTGGTAAGCATAGCCAGAGCCGGAGCTTGCAGGTCGGTAGGGAAGCCGGGGTGAACTTGGGTTTTGATATCGACAGCATTATAGCAGCCTTTACCCATCACTCTAATCCCTTCATCTTCTTCCTTGTAAATAACACCTGCTTCATTCAATTTGGCCAGCAAAGGTTTTAGGTGAGCCGGAATTACGTTGCGAACTAAGACTTCCCCTCCGCAGGCTGCGGCCATCAAGATAAATGTACCGGCTTCTATCCGGTCAGGAATAATAGTATGGCTGGTGCCATGGAGTTCTTTAACACCTTCAATATGAATAATGTTGGTCCCGGCCCCCTTTATCTTACCTCCCATTTCGTTGATAAAATTGGCTAAGTCTACGATTTCCGGTTCTTGGGCCGCATTTTCAATTAATGTTGTCCCTTCGGCGCAAGAAGCCGCCATCATAATGTTCTCCGTTGCTCCCACGCTTGGAAAATCAAGATAAATTCTGGCACCTTTGAGTTTAGGAGCGCTAACATCCAAAAAACCGTGGTCCATTCTGACCTGCGCCCCTAAGCACTCCAGGCCTTTTAAGTGAAAATTTATGGGCCTTGACCCAATGGCGCATCCACCAGGGTGACATATTCTTACCCTGCCTGTTCGGGCGAGCATAGGGCCCATAATAAAAATAGAGGCTCTCATTTTAGAAATTAAGTCAAAGGGAGTCTCGATGCTTGTGATTTGCTTATTTACAACATGTAATCTCTTGCCGTTCCTTTTAACCTTGCCACCGAGGCATTCAATAACCTGGCTCATTACATCAACATCGAGTAAATCCGGTACTTCATCCAATACTATTTTATCTGAGGTTAGCAAGCTTGCCGCCAGAATAGGCAAAATCGCATTCTTGGCGCCACTGACGTCGACTGTTCCCTCAAGTTCCTTTCCGCCTGTAACTAATAATTTAGCCAATTTTTATAGTCACTCCTGACGATATTTTCTACGATTGCTCTTTTTTAGTTCTTTTTTGCTTTCCCTTTTTCCTGCTAACAAATAATCAGTCTAAAATCTTTTAGTATAAGGCAGGAAACGCTAGAATTGTTTTTCCTGGTCTTAGATTTTTAGTTCCCGTCACAATTTGTAAATTAACCACTCGGCCATTTAGAATAATGCCTTGACCCAAACCCTCGGCAAAACCCGTAACCGAAGTCATGTTGGATATTTTAATTCTTTCCAAGTTTACCACATTATTTTTTAGAAGAAAATCATTAACATCTATATTTGCAGGTATAATTTCTTCCATATAAACTTTGGCCTTAAACTTTTTCATTTTCCGGTTTAAAGATAAATAGGTATTCAAAATTTCTGCTTCTTCGTTTTTAGATATAGTTATCTGGGCAATATATTCATACGCCCTATTTTGAAAATAATTTCTTAGTATACTTTTTTTCCAGGTTAAGTTTGTTTGTTGAATGATTTTTTCAATTGATGCTAATTCACTTTCTTCCTGCGTCCATATTATATATTTTATTTGGGCTTGAGAATAGTCTGTTAGACCTGAATTCAAGATTAAACAAAAATTTTTATCCTCCGGAGGCTTAAATTTAATAAGTGTTTCCGCCATAAGAAGAGAAGGAATCAGTAGAAAAATAAACATTATTGTACATATTATATATTTACGTATGGGCTTAGTGTATCGGGGCATCTTTTTGTACCTCACTCATACCTCATGATATTTACTAATAGTTTGACCAATCTTTTTCGAGCCAAAACATATTAGGTCACTCTTCAAAGCTATTAAAATTATCCAAGGTAATATAGTTGCCCTACAAAGTTTTTTGTCAACAGCTTCAAGCCCATAATAAAAAAACATTATGAAGCTCAGAAGTCTAAGAGGAGAACTCCATAATGTTCATGAAAACATATTCATTAGATTTATTTACACTATTCAGCGGCCTTAATTCTGGAAAGTGCTTTTCTTAAAGCAATTTCAGCACGCTGAATATCTGTACCTGGTTTACGTTCCTGAAGACGTTTTTCTGCTCTCTCTTTAGCTGCCTTGGCCCGCTGCAAATCAATTTCCTCAGCAGTTTCGGCAGTATTGGCTAAAATGGTAACCCTATTATCTATGACTTCCATAAAGCCGCCGCCAACAGCAATTTTATGCCTTACACCATTTTCCTGATAACTGACAACTCCTATTTTCAGGCTGGCAATAAGGGGAGCATGGTGGGCCAGAATTCCTAAATCACCCTCTTCGCTGCGGACCAGAACAAATTCAACATCTTTATCAAGAACCAAGCCGTCAGGAGCAACAACTTTAAAATTAAATTTACTTGTCATTATTTATCCAGCTCCCAACTGTTTTGCTTTTTCTACAGCTTCCTCGATAGACCCGACGAATTGAAAAGCTTCTTCCGGAAGGTTGTCATGCTTGCCTTCACAGATTTCTTTAAAGCCTTTGATAGTATCCTTAATGGGCACATATTTTCCTTTCATACCGGTAAAAGCTTCGGCTACAAAGAATGGCTGGGAAAGGAAGCGCTGGATACGACGGGCTCTACGGACTACCAGTTTATCTTCGTCACCTAGCTCGTCCATACCGAGGATGGCTATAATATCTAAAAGTTCTTTATAACGCTGCAGAATTTTTTGGACTTCCCGAGCTACCCCGTAGTGTTCATCTCCCACGGTAGACGGAGTGAGCATCTGGGATGTAGAATCAAGCGGATCAACAGCCGGATAAATACCCATTTCCGAAATCGCCCGGGAAAGAACAGTTGTGGCATCTAAGTGAGCAAATGCTGTCGCTGGTGCCGGGTCGGTCAAGTCATCCGCCGGAACATAAATAGCTTGTACAGAGGTGACTGACCCTTTTTTCGTAGAAGTAATCCTTTCCTGCAGATTCCCCATTTCAGTAGCAAGGGTCGGCTGATAGCCAACTGCTGAAGGCATACGGCCCAAAAGGGCGGAAACTTCCGAACCTGCTTGGGTAAAACGGAAGATGTTATCGATAAACAGCAACACGTCCTGACCCATTTCATCTCTAAAATATTCAGCCATGGTTAATCCGGTGAGTCCTACCCGTAGACGGGCCCCAGGGGGTTCATTCATTTGCCCGAATACCATAGTCATTTTATTAATAACACCGGATTCTTTCATTTCATTCCAAAGGTCATTACCCTCACGAGTGCGCTCGCCAACACCGGCGAAAACCGAAATACCACCGTGTTGGGTAGCAATATTGTTAATCAATTCCTGGATTAAAACAGTTTTGCCTACACCCGCACCCCCAAACAAGCCGATTTTTCCACCTCGGGCATATGGTGCCAGCAGGTCAATAACCTTAATGCCTGTTTCCAACATGGTATCAGTGGTTTCTTGTTCTACAAAAGGCGGCGCCTGCCTGTGAATCGGCAGTTTTTGGGGAGTATTTACCTCCGGAAGGTTATCGATGGGTTTTCCCAGAACATTAAACATCCGGCCTAGCATCTCATTACCGACGCTTACAGTAATAGGAGCCCCGGTATTATAAGCTTCCATTCCTCTAAGCAAGCCATCGGTCGAAGACATAGCCACACAGCGGACAGTATCATTTCCCAAGTGTTGAGCAGCTTCCAAAGTTAAATCTATCTGTCTTGCTTCATCTTTTATTTCTATGGCGCTATATATTTCCGGCAGAGAATCCGGCTCAAATTCGATATCCACTACCGGACCCATGACTTGAATTACTTTCCCTATATTTGACACAAACTAACCTCCCTTGATAGTATTATCAAGCTACAGCTATTCCAGAGCCGCGGCTCCTCCTACAATTTCTGAAATTTCGGTCGTGATAGCTGCCTGACGGGCTCTGTTCATTGCCAGGGTCAATTTTTCTATCATTTCCTTGGCATTTTCCGTAGCTGAATCCATTGCTGTCATTTGAGCCCCCAGTTCACTGGCTTTACTCTCCAGTAAGGCACTAAAAATCTGGCTTTTCAGATAACTAGGGAGCAACCGCTCTAGCATTTGCTCGGGGGAAGGCTCAAAAATATACTCTTCGCTGCTCTCTTCAGCAGAAGGTTCGATAGGCAGCACTTTAACTACCGTCGGTTCCTGCATGAGCACAGTAATAAACTTAGAATAAATCAGATATACTTCGTCTAGTTCCCCCGCTGTATATAGTTTTATAGTCTCCTCTGCAATCCTGCTGGCTTGATTATAATCAGGATTATCGCCCAATCCCGTAAATTGAGCTAATACGGGATATTGGCGTTTATTGAAATACTCATTGCCTTTACGTCCCACCGCAACCAAACCCACTTCTACATCCCGTTTTTCCTCAATAATCTCCTGGGTTAAACGGATCAAATTGGCGTTAAATCCTCCGCAAAGACCTCGATCGGAGGTAATTACAATATAGCCAACTTTTTGAACCGGGCGTTTAGCTAAAAGCGGGTGTTCAACCCCTATCTCGGCTTTAACCAGTCGAGATAAAACATCCTGGATTTGTTTGGTGTACGGGCGGGAGGCGATAACATTTCTCTGGGCCTTACGCAATTTGGCTGCGGCAATCGTTTTCATGGCCCTGGTAATTTGCTGCATATTGGAAACACTACGGATTCGTCTGCGAATATCGCGTACTCCTGCCACTTCCTTCACCTACCCTTTCTAGACCAAAAAACCCTGTTTGAATTCATTGATCGCCTCTCCAATTTGCTTCGATAATTCGTCAGAAAGGGTCTTCTCGGTACGGATCTTTTCTAGAATTTGGCCTTTTACCGTACGTATAAAGCGAAGAAGTTCCTGTTCAAATTCTCTTATTCTCTCTAAAGGTACGTCATCGATATATCCTTTGGTAGCAGCGAAGATAATAACAACCTGTTCTTCAACCGGCATAGGCTGATATTGATCTTGTTTTAGTATTTCCATTGTCTTCTGACCGCGATTAAGACGGGCTTGCGTAGCTTTATCCAGGTCGGAACCGAACTGGGCAAAAGCAGCGAGTTCCCGATAAGAAGCTAGGTCAAGCCTCAGTTGGCCGGCAACTTGTTTCATAGCCTTAATCTGAGCCGATCCTCCCACCCTGGAGACCGAAATACCAACGTTAATGGCCGGACGGAAGCCCGCATGGAACAAATCAGATTCTAAAAAGATCTGGCCGTCGGTTATAGAAATAACATTAGTCGGAATATAAGCCGAGACGTCTCCAGCCTGGGTCTCAATAATAGGCAAAGCAGTTAGAGAACCGCCTCCCTTTTCCGGTGAGAGCTTAGCCGCACGTTCTAATAAACGGGAGTGCAAATAAAAAACATCACCGGGATAAGCTTCCCGCCCCGGCGGCCGCCTTAACAATAAGGAAAGCTCACGGTAAGCTACCGCTTGTTTCGAGAGATCATCGTAAATTATCAAAACATGCTGTCCTTTGTCCCGGAAGTATTCTCCCATGGAACATCCGGCATAGGGAGCAATATAAAGCATCGGTGCCGGATCAGAAGCAGTCGCCATGACAACGATAGAGTAATCCATAGCTCCATGCTCTTCTAACTTTTTTACTACTCCGGCTACAGTGGATTGTTTCTGGCCGATAGCTACATAAATACAAATACAGTCTTTACCCTTTTGATTAATGATGGTATCAACCGCCAAGGCAGTCTTACCGGTTTGACGGTCTCCGATAATTAGTTCCCGTTGGCCTCGTCCGATAGGGACCATAGAGTCAATAGACTTAAGCCCTGTCTGCAAAGGTTCATGCACCGACTCCCGGTCCACTACACCCGGGGCAGGAGCTTCAATTGGACGATAACCGGCGGGATTGATCTCTCCCTTACCGTCAACAGGTTGGCCAAGAACATTTACCACTCTACCGATTAAGTCCTCTCCTACCGGTACCTCCACTATCCTGCCTGTCCGTTTTACCTGGTCACCTTCTTTAATATCATCGAATGGTCCTAGAATGACGCAACCGATATTGTCTTCCTCCAGATTCATGGCCATACCATATATTCCACCGGGAAACTCCAAAAGTTCCCCGGCCATCGCTTTTTCAAGACCATAAATACGTGCGATACCGTCACCCACCTGAATTACTGTGCCGACATCAACAACTTCCAAGGCGGATTCATAACGTTCAATTTGTTGTTTAATAATTGAACTAATTTCTTCCGGACGTAAATTCATTTTTTTAGCTCACCCCTACTTCCTGCTGAGGTTTATATGATGCTTTGATCAATTCCTGACGCAATTTAGACAATGCTGCGGTAATAGTACCGTCTATAACCTGATCTCCAATCTGAATTTTGGCACCGCCAATCAGTTGGGGATTGATTTCAGTAATTAATTGAACATTTTTGCCTGTTAATTTAGAAATTACTTGTTTGAACTTTTCTTCTTGCTCCGGGGACAAAGAAACAGCGCTCACTACTTTCGCTTCTACCAAATTGCGAACATTATTGGCGAGACGGGTAAATTCACGTAGAACCATTGTTAAAATATTTTGTCTCCGACGATCGATCAACAGATATAAAAAATGCTTTGAAATTTCAGAAACATTATCGTCCAGTATTTTGGCCAAGACTTCCTTTTTAGATGAAACCTCAATACCAGGATGACTTAATATATATTTAAGATCTTTATGTTCTAATATCAGCTTATTTAAAAAGCTGAGCTCGCTTTCAATCCGGTCAAGAACCGACATTTCCATAGCCAATTCAAAAAGAGCCTGAGCATACCTGCGCGCTAATAC
>JAAYMU010000090.1 GCA_012521215.1 Peptococcaceae bacterium
GACAGGGAAAAATCCTGATTTAACCTGACCGTCTCGTAATCAAGATTACATAACCCCGCGTAAACGGGGTAAAAGCTGTATGTAATATCCGGAAATAATATGGGCCGGCCGGGATCAAAAAAAGCCATAAAAGCAAAGGCCAGAATTTCGTCCGAACCGTTTCCTACAAAGACCTTGTCCGGGGCTAAACCATAACAAGCTGCAATCTCAGCTCGTAATTCTTGTCCTTGCGGATCAGGGTATAGTTTCAAAAAATCGTTGGCTGCCGCTTTGATAGCTTCTATAACCTTCGGTGAAGGAGGATAGGGATTTTCATTGGTATTGAGCTTAATATATTTTTTATCTTGGGGCTGTTCTCCCGGCACATAAGGAACTAAATTACGGGCCAGTTTACTCCAATAGGTGTGCAAGATAACTTAACTCCTTCTAAACCGCATTTTCATTTCGCTTATTATGTTACATAACAAATAAAGAAAAGGCAATAGCACTTCGTATCTGTACTTTCCATATATTGTAAAAAAGGATAGGTGCCCTATGTATAATTCTTTGCAGCTCATTCAAAGTTACTGGCTTATATGGCTTGGATTGACCTTTGTGGTTTCTGCAATATTGGGCGGTGTTATATTCAGAAACTATGAGTCCGTTCCGTTAGGAAAGTGATAGAAATGCTAAATTCTAAACAAACAAATCCTAAAGTTAAATATTGGGGTGTATGGCTTCCCGTACCAACCTTATTAGCCATCTTAAATTCTCTTTTTTGGACCTGGCTGATTCTTAAGACTGTCGGTTACAGAGAAAATCCGGTGGAAAATGCCGCCCAAAGCATAATCGACAATTTTTAAACTTATGGATGGGGGTGGGAGCAATAAGACTAAATACTATTTATCAAAAACGCCGGGTATCTCCTTATACCGGTAAAATCCGACCTGCTTATTATGAAGTTCTCCAATGGTTTAAAAAAAGACTGGATACATTTAATCTTTGTCCACCCTCCATAATATTTTGGTATCCCATCCCCCCCTATACGGCGCTGGGTATCTCCGTTCAGGGCCTAAACTTTATTCCTGTTTATTGGCGGCAACAAATTGAACCGAATGAAACCATTTTTTTAGGGTTTAAAATCATGGAATTAAGGCCTCCTGTACCCCTAACCGTACTTACTATGTTTTTCTCTATAGGGCTAGTTATTACAGGTTCTGTTTACAAGTTAATTGAGGCCTTGAACACCCAAGGCAGCGAGAACAATCCCCCTAATCCATTTAAGCAAAGCCCTCGGCTGGCAGTTTTTTTCCCTATCTACGACAATCATACCGCCTTAGGAATTCTATACATTGATTTTAAGATCATGCAATTTAGTATTAAACAATCTCTGGAACCTAATGAAAACATTGTAAGTCTCATCAGGTTTCTCGATATAGTTCCACCCTTTCCCCTCCAAGTGGCAACTATGTTTCTGGCTCTGGGACTTTTCTTAAACTGGATAATTAATGAGAAAAAATGAGGAGGAATTCTATGTCACTTTATTCTTTATGGACTAACGGAACCCTTATAGGTATGCGGCCATTTGCATATTTTGCCCCTCTGCTTTCCTTAGCTGTTTTTATCCTGGTTGTTTTTATTATTAACGCTTTGCAACTGGTTTTGGAGAATAAGGAACAGCATATTTTATGGTAATAAGGGATAATTTTAAGCCTCCAGATAAAAATAACTTTAGCTTAAAAACAATTTAAGACCAAAGATAACTACCTTAGGGGGATTTTTTCATGAACAATTCCTTTTGGCTGGCTTCAACTCCTGATACTTCCTATCCGTCTTTAGACTCTGATATAAAGACAGACGTCGCCATAGTCGGTGGAGGTCTGGTGGGGATCCTCAGTGCCTATTTACTTAAAAAAGCAAGTTATAAGGTAGCAGTGCTTGAAGCGGGTCGCATCGCCAAAGCAACAACAGGCCATACAACAGCTAAAATAACTTCCCAGCATAACCTGATATATGATAAACTTATCCGTCAAAAAGGAAAAGAATTAGCCCGGCAATATGCGACCGCCAACGAAAGGGCTATCCAAGAAATCAAAAAAATTGCCGACGAAAACAATATTGAGTGTGATTATATTCCTCAAGAGGCTTATATATACACCCAACAGGATAAGTATATCGAGCAAATTGAAGCTGAAACCCAAGCCGCCCTAAGCCTGGGTATTAAAGCTCACTTTCTGGAGGAAATTCCTGTACCCCTTAAAATTAAGGCTGCACTCCGCTTTGATGACCAAGCCCAGTTTCACCCTCGCAAATTCTTATTGCCTCTGGCCTCGACAATCTGCGGCAACAACAGTCAAATATATGAAAACAGCAGGGTGGTTGATCTGGAAGAAAGCCTGAACTATACACTTACCACGGACCAAGGAAAAAAAGTCACAGCCCAAAAAGTAATTATCGCCTCCCACTATCCCTTTTACAATAAATCCGGTTTCTATTTTGCCAGGATTTATCCGGAAAGATCTTATATCATTGCTATTCAGGCCCAGGAAAAATATCCCGGCGGTATGTATATTAATGCTGAAGAGCCGCCACGCTCCTTGCGCTGTCAGGACACTGTAAACGGACAGCTTATTCTGGTGGTGGGTGACAATCATAAAACCGGCCAGGGTGAAGATACATCCCTGCACTATCAAGCCCTCACGGAATTTGCCCATGAGACCTTTACCGTCAAAAATATTCCTTTCCGCTGGTCCACCCAGGATTGCATGACCCTGGACGGGCTTCCTTATGTGGGTCAATACACTACCGACACTCCCGATCTATATGTAGCCACGGGTTTCGGCAAGTGGGGGATGACGAACAGCATGTCGGCAGCAATGATTCTGCGAGACTTAATTGTAGAAGGATCAAGCCCCTGGCAAGAGGTCTATAATCCTTCCCGCCAAACAGTTTTAGCTTCTGCCAAAAACTTTGTCGTGGAAAACTTAGATGTGGCCAAACACTTAATAGACGGCAAAATAGAGGGAAAAATTTCTCCCTTACCGGAAAATACGGAAATAAAAGCCGGCGAAAGCAAAATCATGAGTGTTGACGGCAATAGAATAGGTGCCTTCAGAGATGAACAAGGCACCCTGCATTTAATCAATACTACCTGTACTCATATGGGATGTGAATTAAACTGGAACTCAGCTGAGCAGTCCTGGGATTGCCCCTGTCACGGTTCAAGGTTTTCCTACGATGGTGATATTTTAGAAGGACCGGCTGTTCACCCTCTCTCAGCAGAAAAGGAAACTAAAACAGTGTCCAAACTTCTGACGGATGAATATTAAGCTCAGCTTGTCTCGTTAAGCTATATTACCTTACATCTGCTCCACAAACTGAATTTTCAGGCCATTAGGGTCAGTTACAAATAAGAACTTAACCTGGGGGTTAGGCTGAAAAGGTCCGCTATGGATCTCAATATTCTTAGTTTTGAGGAAAGCCATAAGTTGATCCAGGGATTCCACCTCAAATCCCAAGGAAATGTCCGTACCCAAATTAACCTGATTGTTATTTTTATTGTCTACCAGTTCCACTTGAGTCTCCCCATTCCCTAGAAAAGCAATTTCTACACCGGGGCCGGCCTCAAACCTCTTATTGAGTTTAAGACCCACGATATGCTGATAAAACTCCAATGATTCTTCAAGATTATTAACCATAATTGTTGTCCAGCAAAATTTCATTTTCCTTCCCCCTTAAATTATATTAAAAAATTTCTTCTTGCCATATATTGCTCAGGTGGGGTAAGATATTCACGGTAGCAGCATATGGAGAGTGAAAAATTTTGAAACAAATTATTCTAAAATTAGTAAGGCTTGCAATCGGCCTTTTTCTTTATCCGTGCGGAATTGCCATGACTATTAAAGCCGATCTCGGCTTAGCTACCTGGGATGTTTTACATCAAGGAATAGGTATCGCTATAGGCATAACCATAGGTCAGGCCAGTATCGCTCTGGGCGTGGTTATTATAATTGTAACCTCTTTCTTTGGGGAACGATTAGGTTGGGGTACTTTAGCTAATATTATAGCAATTGGCGGGCTCTTAGACATTTTTTTGTTCTACGAGGTATTTCCGACTTTTACCGCCTTAATACCTCGCTTTATCATGCTTATCGTGGGCATAGCCACCATGGGGTTGGCTACATACTTTTATATGAGCGCGGAGTTAGGATCCGGTCCCCGGGATAGTTTAATGGTTGCTATCAAAAAGAGATCCAAAAAATCCGTGAGATTTATTAGAATTTCCATTGAATCCATAGCCACCTTTATCGGTTTCTTGCTGGGCGGAAAAGTAGGCATCGGTACTTTAGTTATGGCTGTATGTTTCGGCTATTTTATCCAGTTCTTTTTCAACTTATTCAAATTTGACATTTCCAAAATCGAGCACAGGTTTATTGATCATGATATCCGGGCTTTACACAATTATATAAAGAATAAGAGAGATAAAAACAAAGATAGTAAAATAGATGATAAAACTAAAGACTATTCCTCCGATGCTTAAATAGAAAGTACAGTTTTTAACCTCAGAAAAACTGTACTTTCTTTATTATAAGGTCATTATTAATGTCATTTACTGCCTAAATTTACTGCCTAAAATTTACTGTATTAATTTCACTTACTGCTGGATATTTTGAGTCAAGGTTTTTTGGATTTCCAGCAGGAACTGTTCCGTGTTGACAACTCTTTTATTCGGTAAGGTTGAAATTTGAGCCAGATCCTTAGTCATGATGCCCGCTTCAATGGTATCCAAGGCGGCTTTTTCCAAGGCTTCAGCAAACTGTACTAAATCAGTTAAGCCATCAAGTTCACCGCGCTTTTTCAAGGCCCCGGTCCAGGCAAACAAGGTAGCCATGGAGTTCGTAGAGGTTTCTTCCCCGTTAAGATGCTTGTAATAATGCCTGGTCACGGTTCCATGGGCGGCTTCAAATTCATAATGACCTTCCGGTGAAACCAACACGGAAGTCATCATAGCCAAGCTGCCAAAAGCAGTGGCCACCATGTCGGACATAACATCACCGTCATAGTTTTTGCATGCCCAGATAAAGCCTCCCTCTGAACGGATCACTCTGGCTACGGCATCGTCAATTAAAGTATAGAAGTATTCAATATTGGCTTCCTCAAACTTATCTTTATACTCCTGTTCATATATTTCTTGAAATATATCTTTAAAGGTATGATCGTATGTTTTAGATATAGTGTCCTTAGTCGAAAACCAGAGATCCTGTTTCATATCCAAGGCATAATTAAAACAAGCCCGAGCAAAACTGGCGATAGATAAATCGACATTATGCATTCCCAAGACAACACCTTTGCCCTGGAAGCTAAAAATCGGCCTGCGAAGTAATTTCCCGTTCTCCCCGGTGAAAATCAACTCCGCTACGCCCGGCCCCTCTACTCTATACTCTACACCGCGGTAAATATCTCCATAAGCATGGCGGGCAATAGTAATTGGTTTTTTCCAAGTAGTTACCAGAGGGCTAATTCCTTTAACGGTGATCGGGGTTCGAAATACTGTTCCGTCTAAGATTGCTCTAATTGTAGCATTGGGGCTTTTCCACATTTGTTTAAGTTTATATTCTTCCATCCTTTGAGCGTTAGGCGTGATGGTTGCACATTTAACCGCTACCCCGTATTTTTTGGTAGCTTCAGCAGCTTCAATCGTAATCTGGTCCTCAGTCTCATC
>JAAYMU010000002.1 GCA_012521215.1 Peptococcaceae bacterium
CCCTTTTCCAAAAGCCCTTTGGCCATAGTTCGATTAAGCAATGTGCCGTTGGTTGTGATTTCTACATTTAGCCCTAAAGCTTTGACTTTGCCCACCATATAGAGAATATCCTTATGAAATGTCGGTTCCCCGAAGCCTCCAAACATTACAGTGTTGAGGCTTTTCATTTCTTTCATTTGTTCTACCAAGGAATCAAAAGTTTGTTTGTCCATACTTCCCAGTGGTTCATTCCAGGTCTCTCGAATACAAGTTTCACAACGCAGGTTACATCTGGACGTAGGTTCAATATATAGCTTGGCCAGGCTATGCAAATTAGGACAAATCTCAAGGCGGTTTCCATTTTGCACCACTCTTAAAGAGGATAATCCTTCTTCTAAGCCCAGTTTTTTGGCTAAATCATCCGGAATTTGCAGTTGGTTAAGGGAATTTACCTTAACCGTATATTCCGGACTTTGCTCCAGAGGAATGGCAAATGTCTCCATTGCCAGAAAGCCATGGCATCCTCCCGTAAATTCGGTAGTTGGCCGGAGGGTGATTTTCTCTTTTTCTTGCTTGCTGTTTTTCAAAGCCCTTTCTCCTTTACATATTGTTACAAGGAATAATTCCCATAATTTTCTATATCTTATAATAGTATTAATTTAATACTTATTTGTGCCTTCAGGCAATTATTGATTTTCAAATTTTTCTCGGCTGGATTTTAAAATTTCAGCCGTTTTTTGCTTATTGGAGTATATTTCAAGACATTTTAAATAGATTGACAAATAATATATAAGAAATTAAGATAAACCCATTACCAAATTAAGCCCATAAAATGGGGCCCTGTGGAGGTATGCTGCTAATGAGCAAAAAAACATTAGTCAGATTAATAATCATTATCTGCATAGTGCTCACGGTGGTGGGAATTTGGATATTCAAAAATAAAAATGAAATAGATTTTTCCTTGCAAGCAACTGAGATTGACCTCGAAGAATTAAAATCCTATAATTTGCCAATTATTATTGATTTCGGGGCGGATTACTGTCTCCCCTGCCTAGAAATGGCTCCTATATTAGAAAAAATAAATAAGGAAATGCAGGGCAAAGCCATTATAAAATATGTTGATATCTCCCAAAACCCCGAAGCAGCAGGAGATATTCCGGTTCTGGCACTCCCAACCCAGGTGTTTATTAATGCTAACGGCAAGCCATATATTCCAAGCTCTAATTTAAACCTTAAGTTTAACCAGTACAGGTATAAGGACACAGGCGAGCATGCTTACACAGTGCATTATGGCATGCTTACTGAAGGGCAACTGAGAAGCATACTTGCTGAGATGGGGGTGACCGAATGACTGAGGTCTTGGAAACTTTATCCCAGCTCATAACCAAAAGCGGGTGGTTTGCGCCCTTACTTGCGTTCGTCGCGGGACTTCTTACTTCCTTTACGCCTTGTTCTCTCTCTAGTATTCCGCTTGTTATTGGCTATGTGGGGGGGACTGGACAGCGGGATATAAAAAGAGCTTTTTGGTTGTCTGTAACTTTTGCTGCGGGAGCTGCTGTAACCTTCACGGTCTTAGGGGTTGCGGCATCCTTAACCGGACGATTAATAGGTACTTGGACATCTTGGTGGTATATCATACTTGGCGTTTTAATGATACTTATGGCTTTGCAAATATGGGAAGTCTTTGAATTTATACCTTCAAGCTACCTCCTGGCTAAAAATAAGAAAAAAGGTATTACAGGGGCCTTTGTGGCTGGTATCCTCGGGGGAGTGTTTTCCTCGCCATGTTCAACCCCGGTATTAATCGCTTTACTGGCTATCGTTGCCGGCAAAGGCAGTATAATTTGGGGAATATTGTTGTTACTTCTTTATTCCATAGGACACGGGATTCTGGCTATTGTTGCAGGAACTTCAATCGGCTTTGCCCATAAAATATCAACCAGTGGGAAATACGGTAGGGTTAGTGCGGTTATTAAAATAGTTTTGGGCGCCTTTATACTGCTCATTGGATTTTATATGTTTTACCTTGGTTTCTGAAAAAAATCAGCAATAGATAATAAGACTATAGAATTAAGATTATAGAATTAAGATTATAAAACTAAGAGAATTGCTAAAAAAGCAATATAGTAACCAGGCGTTACCATATTGCCTTTTTATTCTGTTCTGGAAATTATCAATTTGTAAGATTTAAAGTTACCGGATTTGAAGGAGGGCCGATGGTAAAGGAATCGTTTCTCATTAATGCTGCCCAGAAGGTATAAGAACCGGGTTTAAGTTGACTTCCGGAAGAGGCCAGACGGTAACTAATGGACTTAGTTCTGTTATCTTCCGGCTGAAAGGTTTCTACATAATCAACACCAGGACGTTTTATATATAAGATCAGTGAATATTCCCCAGGATCATATTCTGTTAAAACCGGCACATTAACTACTGTAGTATTGCTGTTATAAACAGGAGCGGAAATTGAAATTTGGGGGATGCTGGAATCACCCGCGGGAGGAGTTGTTATACCGGTAGGGTCGCTTTCCTTATCTGCATTGTGGGCTGAAGGTGGTTTGTAAGGTAGCTCATCTTTTGGCCAGGGAACATCCTCGGGCCGGTCGGGAAGGTTAAGACATATCCTTGTAACCGCGTCAGGGGTATCATCGCTGACTATTAAATCCGGATTGTTAGGATCTACTTTCACCTCAATCCAAATATCGCTAACACTAGTGGGCACACTGTCAACGGCACAAATTTCCGTAGAAATAAATTCATCGGGAGTCAGACTGCTCGGAAGAAGTCCTGATTTTCTGTCAAAAGTGACGGTGGTTATGCCTTTTGGTCGGGGGATACTGGACTGTACTTGGAGACCTTCATGAGCTACAGTCATAACCTCTTTCCAAATTGTTGTCGGGTAGCTACTGCCGTAAACCCGGCGTAAATAGTGGTTTTTATCCGGGTCCTTATCGTATCCCATCCACACTACACCTACGTATTTAGGACTGTAACCCGCAAACCAGGCATCCGGGTTCCCAGTTCGGTTACCATATATATCCGGATCGAGAGAAGTTGTTCCCGTTTTACCGCAGATATACCAGTTCCCTAAACTTGCCCTGGTTCCTGTACCGGAAGTTACAACACTGCGGAGAAGATCGTTCATAATATAGGCGGTTGTTTCTTTCATTACTCTTTGGGAGGAGGGTGTATATTCAACTAAGGTTTTACCGTCTCGAGTTTCAACCTTTACAACGCTGTAAGGCTCATTTCTCACTCCATTATTGGCGAAGGTAGCATAACAGGAAGCCATTTCCAAAGTAGAGATTTGAAAAGTTCCCAGAGACATACTTAAATACTTATCGCTTTCTTTGAGATCAAGGCCAAGATTGTTTTTGCCAAATTGCCAAGCATAGTCTACTCCCAGAGCATGCATAAGTTTTACGGCATAAACATTGACTGAATAGCGGATCGCCTCTCTCATGGTAATAAGGCCTCTCCAACCGGTAGTCTGGGTATCATAGTTTTCCGGAGCCCAGATACCGCCTGTTCCATCCTTGTATTTTACCGGCATATCATCAAAAACGCTGCCCGGATAATACCCACCATGTTCCAGAGCCGGAGCATATACTATCAGAGGTTTTGCTGTGGAGCCAGGCTGGCGCTTGGATTGCCAAGCACGATTTAAGCCCATAGGCGTATATTCCCGTCCTCCTACCATAGCGGAAATTGCGCCTGTTTCAGATTCTAAAACAGTCATGGCCCCCTGGACGGGTATTTCGTCCACACTCTTGGGGAAATTTGCAGGATTGGCAAAAGCTTTTTCGGCCGCAGCTTGAATTTTAGTATCTAAAGTAGTATAGATTTTTAATCCTCCATTGAAGATTTGCTCGGCAGAAAGGTCATATTTGTCTTGCAATTCATTGATAACATAATCCACATAATATGGATGTTTTTTATTGCGGGTAGAGGCTGTAGGTAGCTCAACTTTTGCTTCTTTTGCTTTAACCTGTTCCACAAAGGTAAAGGGTTCTTCTTTGTATTGCTCAAACTCTGATTCGGTAATTATACCTGCATCTTTCATTACACTTAACACAATATTGCGCCTTGTTTTTGCTTTGTCAGGGTTGATATAAGGGTCATAGGCGCTGGGGGCTTGAGGAAGACCGGCTAAGAGAGCTACTTCAGCCGGGTTAAGTTCATCCAGTTCTTTACCGAAATAGGTTTGAGCAGCTGTCCTAATACCAAACGAAGATTGCCCTAAATAAATCCTGTTAAGATAAAAAGTTAAAATTTCTTCTTTGGTGTATGCTCTTTCTATTTGCAGGGCGAGCACCAACTCCTGAATTTTACGGGATAATCTGAGGGCAGTCGGATCTTCGATAAAAGCGTTTTTTGCCAGTTGAATAGTAATGGTGCTTCCGCCTGACACTACTTCCCCGGATTTAACAATATCTAAGGCCGATTTCATGATGCGAATTATATCAAAGCCATGATGTTCAAAAAATCTCTTATCTTCAACAGCGATAAAAGTATCCTTTACTAATTGTGGGATATCCTCGTATTCTACTGACAGACGGTTTTCTGAAGCATGAAGTTGAGCAACAGGCTGGCCATCTTTATCAAAAACGATTGAAGACTCCTTTTGACCCGCTAGAAGGGTAGGGTCCCAGTCGGGAGTTTGAGCAATAGCAACAATAGTATATGCTCCTAAAGACACAAAACCTAATATTACTATAGCTAAAATAACCTGTAGCACCCTTTTGAATAGCATTCTTTTCTTTCCTTTTTTCATACTACGAATTCGTCTGTTTTTATTATCTTTATTGCGGTTGCCAAGATTAGCATTTGACATTTTAAGGCCTCCATAATTTAAGGTTTTATAAAATACCTTGATTTTAGAAATACCTTATTACTAATTTTTCAAGTGATGAGCAAGCGATGAATTAAGTGGTTAGAGATAGAAGTTTAAAATATTATAGCATATTTTCAAATGTTAAGAATATAGCATACACCCATCCCGGGATTTACCAAGTCCGGGAATCATTGACAACAATCATTAAGGAAATGCAAATGATGAAATCCAAATGAGGAAATCTAACTATTTTGGTCGCATGTAACCTTTTGAAATTATTTAAGTATAATGATAATAATCCTATCATACTTACATTTAAAGCAACATATAATATGCTGAAAATACAAACAATATACTAATACTAACTTTTGTTTCCGCCATTATCCCGACTGTTAAATCGGTTTAGGATATATATGTTGATATTTAGGATTCTAGCACTAAGTTAAATATACTGACGAAAAAAAGGAATTCTTATAATTTTAAGGTTGACAGTGGGAAAACAGCATGATATTATAATAAAGCGTCGCGAGGCGGGAAGCTGAAAAGCGCAAGAAAAAGCGATAAGTAAGCGAAAAGAAAACGGAAGTAAAAATTGGCAG
>JAAYMU010000091.1 GCA_012521215.1 Peptococcaceae bacterium
TATCTTTGGCAATTATAAATTGTCCGCTGTTTTACGAGATCAAGCGGAATCTCGACACGCCACTTTTGCCATTGCTCCCCCGAGCGAATCTAAAACGCCCCCAAAGAGTGGCTATAATAGTATATCACATTTTAATAAATATGCCAGTTCTTTTGTTATGTAATTAAATGTGAATTTAGCAAAATATGCGAGCCTAATCAATTTTGTTCTAATTCTATGTCTTTTACACTGATAACGATTATATGCTATACTAACTTATAATATTAACAATTTTTATATGGATTAAACTTAATATTTTTGTATAAGTAAAATTTAATGTTTACACTTGGCTTGTTTGCCTTTGCATAGCAAACAAGGTGTTTTGTTTCTAATCAATTTGATCGAACAAATTTCGCCAGCACTATTATAAGCGTATCATAAAATAATACATAATTCAAAGGAGTGGAAAAGGAATGAGCGAGTCTGTCAATTGCCCAAACTGCAACAGCTTGCAGGAATCCGGTGCAATGTTTTGCTCCCGATGCGGCACTAATTTATCGACAAAAACTGAACAACCCGTACCTACCGCGGACCAAAACCATTCAGCCGCTAACCCTTCCCAAGGAAAAGCAGTAGCCTCACTGGTACTCGGCATTCTGGCGGTCATATGTATATTCCTGGGTTATGGTGCACTACTGGGAATTGTTTTGGCCATCGTGGGCATAGTATTAGGAACCTCGGCAAAAAAAGAAGCTCCTTCTTCCATGGCTACGGCCGGTGTAGTTTTAAGTATTATTGCCCTGGCTTTATGTGTTATTTCCTTTCTGGCTTGTGTAGCCTGCGTTGGACTCCTATTTTCTGTAGAAAGTCTTTATTATTAACCTCTATTCCAATGTTACAATTTCAATATAGCGAACAGGGGCTTGACAGTTAAGTTATGCCCTTTTTGTCAGCCGGAGGAATTGGCATGTACCCGGTAATAAACATTTTGGGCTTTAATATTGCTTCTTACGGATTAATGAATTTATTGGGATTTGGGCTGGGAATAATACTCGCTTCCTGGAGGGCTAAAAAAAGAGGAATCTCTTTTGAGCAAGAATTTTTGCTGCTAATCCATATTTGCTTTGGTGTATTTATTGGTGCTAAATTACTTTTTTTGGTCATAAACATCGACTATATCTGGCAGCATAAAGATATTATATTTCAAAGCATGGATAATTTGATAACCTATCTTGGAGGGGGTTTTGTTTTCTATGGAGGTTTGGCAGGTGGAATTATAGCCGCCTATATTTATTGTCACCATTATCAAGAACCCTTTTTGAAGATGCTGGAAATTGCCGTACCCTCAATCCCGTTAATACATGCCATGGGCCGGATAGGCTGTTTCTTAGCGGGATGCTGTTACGGTATCCATGTGAATTCATGGCTAGGGATCACATTTACTTGCTCTCCATATGCTCCTAACGGTATTTCTCTTTTTCCGGTACAATTATTGGAGGCCGGTATAAACCTTATTCTGTTTATCGTACTTTTAGGCTGTGCCCGCCGAGAACGTAGACCTTTTCAGCTTTTAGGTTTTTATCTTCTATTCTATTCCCTGGCAAGATTTATTCTGGAGTACTTGCGGTTCGATGAAGCTCGGGGTATATATGGGGGTCTTTCAACCTCACAATGGATTAGTATCTTAGTATTTACTATAGCATTATACTTGCTCTTGGCCAAACGAATAAAGCAAATACCATCTGCTTAGCTTCAGCTTCCTGAAGCTGAAGCCCCGACGGCAGCGCAGGTTGCCCCCAGCATGGCGGCATTTTGAGCGGCCATTAGAGATTCAAGCGTGATAAAAGCATTGGTCTGAATCAAATCACTGCCCTTTTTGATTCGTTCCATCATAAGAAAAGTAACCAGCGAAGTGGCTGTAAGAAAAAGGGTCTCTTTGCCCAACCAGCGAATACTTCGCTCTTCTCTCAAGTATTTACCCACTTCTAATACGGTCATTGCAGCCTTATCACTTTGGCCCCCCAATAGGGTTAATAACCCCAGTGAACCGTAATTTCTGGAATATACTCTAAATTTATTCTCCTTAAAATATGTATACAACTTACGGCACCTTTGAGCCTTTTCTTTATTATTCTCCCGGCTTAAACTGAGGACGTGAGATAGTAACTGTAAACCGTTGCTTTTAGGAAAACCTGCCTGGTGGAGTTCCTGATATAAGTCCTCAATCTCACTCATTAGAACAGAAGTAGGCTTTTCCGTTTCAGCCAGGAGAATTGACAACGGGTAATCATCTCCGGAAGTAAGCCAGGGATGGGCTTTTCTTAAGGTTTTATAAATTTCATAGGCCTTGGCTATTATCAAGTCAACTTTGTTAGGAACACAAGTCAATAGCAGGGTATAAGCTGTAACCGGTCTATATGTATAACTGCGAAAACCTGATTGCTTCAACCGTTCTTCATAGTCCAGCAGGATATCAAATTTAGCCTTCGGATCAGGGAAATTGAGTAACAATAAAGCTGAAAAGAGAATGGACTTTTGCCGGTAACAGGAAAAGGGGCCGGTATTTTGCTTAATGTAAGCGTTGACTTGCTCTATCTCCTCTTTAAAATAATCTTTATCTTTCAGCACATAAGAAAGGGCAATTAGATTATTCATACTGCTGGAATTCTTCCATTTAAAGTCCCTACTTACCTGCCGATAAATATCGATTAATTTATCAGCTTTAAGTCGGAGTGATAAATCCATCTATATATTACCCCCTTACCAGCCTTTAGTTCTTTCTCTTAAATCCCTTTCCATTTGTCTTTTAGCATCACGCTTAGCTAGATCTTCCCTTTTGTCATAAGTTTTCTTACCTCTACATAACCCTAGCTCAATCTTAGCCAGGCCCTGTTTGAGGTAGATCTTAA
>JAAYMU010000092.1 GCA_012521215.1 Peptococcaceae bacterium
GGAAACTGACAGCGAAATCCTAGAGATTTTGGATGAGCTGTTCAGTTCCACCCGAGCTTGGGTTTAACTAAAAAGCACCTTCATCATACCGCTATAAGAGGGAAAATACAATACCCTATTATTAAGTTTGGTAGAGGATACCCTCATGATGCATCTTCTACCTCAGAAAATATCATGGGGTGACATTTTTACTGAATAAAGAAGACTAGTTTTAGGTGACATTTTCACTGAATATTGACATATTAATTTCAATTTTCGTCAATTTAAAAATGCATAACACCCTTGCCATTTTGTTTACATCTAGCGAAACTTCCTCCTGGTATCGGAAACTTGGTTCTGTAAAGCCAAGGATATAAATACGATGATAGTTATAGTAACTCTTAGTTGAACACTAGTTTCCCATGGTCTACTACTATTCGGCCACCAATGATTACTTTGTTTACAATACTTATATTATCTTGCTCCACAATGACGATGTCGGCGATATTACCCCGTTTGAGTGTACCCCGTTGGCTTGCTATGCCTGGTATTAGTGACGCAACGTTACCTGTAACCATAGACACAGCACTTTGCAAGTTGCAAATGCCATCCTTAACCAAACGTTCAACACAAAGAATAAGAGCGTCGTGTGCTCCGCCCGCGTAATCTGTAGATATAGTATCCGCAATCCCTTCACGCACTAAAGCATAAAGGTTTTCCGGCGAATCTGCTATTTGCTTAGCACCAAAGGTATCGAGGGTTGATACATCGATGATTACCCCATGTTCTTTTAAATAACGACATGTCTCGAGACATTCTTCCAGCTCAAAACTAGGATGGTTTGAATGGCCAGCCACTAACAACTGCCCCAAATAAGCCATTTCCCTAACAACTTTTGCGCTTGCTGAAGCATTGTGGACTATCACCGGAACCCCGTACCTTTACGCTAGTTGCCCTGCCTCGAGCATACCTTCTACCGCAATCTTAAAAGAGGGTAACACTGTGTTTTCTATAAGCGCTTTTATTCCAGATACACTTATGCGACCCTGCAAACCGAACTGTTGACACAACTTGTAAACACTATCTTCATCAAACTGCGGTGGATCAATATGTTTCCCCAGCACTGCAAATTTAAGGGCACGCGCTTGGTCGGTAGATATGTCTATGCCAGTCGCCTTTTTCACTGCACGGGGGATAAAAATATAATCCTGGCCTGCCCCGCCAAGGGTGCCGCCGTCGCCCACCTCGGCCAATGCTACGGCTCCTTCCTCTAGCATTTCTTTAGCAGTTGGCTCTATATTTTGTGGTAACATCCCTTGCCCGTCAGAAGCATAAGCAGCTTTAATATTAAGCGGGGTGTGTATCGTCGATGTTTCTATCCTTATAGGGTGTCGTGCCCTGGTACTATTAACCTGGTCCATGGTAGCAAATCCATCAACGTTTAATATAGTAGTTGTGCCTTGAAGCAGGTGTTTGTTTAGATTGGCAAGGGTTTGTTCGTCCGACAACGGAAGAGAGCCTGTTCCAAAAAGAGGGGCACCGAAAATAATACCATTGGCATGGTTGTTAATGATACCTGGCATCACTACCTGTCCCGAGACATCAACAACGTCGGCTTCACTTGGTGGTTCTATATTCTTATCGGTCACTTCTGCAATACGGTCATCCTTAAAAACCACGGTTCCTTTTTTAATCAAGCCGCCATCTCCGGTTACAACTGTACCACCCTTGATAAACACTACCATTGTATAATCCCCCTATCGATCAAGTCGTACTGTCAATACTAGCTGCTCGTTATCACGTATAAGTCGACACTGCTTTCGCTTACTGTCAAAGGTTCGGGCGGGAGCTGCCTGAATAAGGTGCACCCGCCCATAAACTTTAATATAATAGACCTTGTTTACCCTTGCGTCACATACTTGATCATCTCGCTAGCGGTCATATTATCTAGACCGAGATCTGCAGCAGTTCTACCTGTGCTCCAATAGTCTTCATCATTAAGCAACGAAGCTAAATTAATTAATGTTTCGAGAGCGTAATGCCTAGTACCTAATTGTTTCGCAATGGAAGCAAGCGTAACCAAGCCAAATGGAACGTCCTCTGTTACATATCGATTCTTAAGGCTTTCGGGTGAGGTTTGAGTAGCATAGGAGTAGACATCTCTTACAACTTCGTACATATTCGCGCCAGTTGCTCCATAGTAACGGTTTAGTATATCAACAGTCATCAACGGTGTTAATCCTAACTCACGAGCAATGTCATTCTTCTCCTCGTCAACTCTTTCCATAACGCGAGCTATGGATGGTGTGATATCGTAATATTGGTTTTTATACGGGCCCATTTGCTCTATACGGCTAGCGTTTAATAAGGTCGTTGCCGGGTGAAGTATAAAGTTTATATTATTCATGCTTGTATAAAAAACATGTTCGGCCCCGTAATAGTTGGGATACAGATGTCCCAATTTGGTCAACGCCTTTTCTGTATTTTTAGCTGGCATCGCAGCAAGACTGACCTTCTCTTTGATAGCCTTAATCCATACCCTGGCGGGTCCCACAATATTACAAGCATAGACCAAACATTCGGCTTCAGCAATTATAATGTCCTTTTCAATCCATTGGTCTTTTAGATATTTGTAGCACTGCAATGCACCAAAATTACCTGGGTTAAAAACAATCAGCTGGCCATCTTCCAGAGCAGGTGCAAAAGCCTCAATAAAGGGCATTTGGCCAAATGCTGGGACTACAACCTGGATAATATCAACGCCTTTTATGGCTTCTTTAACATCGGTGGTTACCATGTTTAACTTGGCAAAGCCGG
The DNA here is from genome assembly GCA_012521215.1 of Peptococcaceae bacterium. Taxonomy (GTDB): domain Bacteria; phylum Bacillota; class Desulfitobacteriia; order Desulfitobacteriales; family Syntrophobotulaceae; genus JAAYMU01. Next base: position 2,797 of record JAAYMU010000092.1, read on the forward strand.
TGTTTTTGGCTACTGCCGTTCTTCCAATTAATGTCATTCCACCGAAAACTTTCACCGCCGCAATTGATTCTTCGAATTGGGGGGCCTCACACAAGTTTACTTGATGCCCACATAGGCTAAGCTCAGCTGCCATTGCCTGAGCACCATTACCTCCACCTAAAACTGCAACTTTCATAGTTTAACCTCCCTTTATAATCTTAAGTGTTCTGCTCCAAATCCATGGCATGCACTTCCCGCCCACTGGAGTGGGACGGCACCTTATTTTAACCCAGTACCCATTCAGCATTTTCTATTTGCCATTTGCAATTCTGATTACACCCCACGATTTCAAGTACAAACAATAAGTACACCCAGAAAAAAGTACACCCAGAAAAGATCCCTCATCACCCCCTTTAATAAGTCCTAGTTTCTCGGAAACTCTAAAACCAATTGGGCTTAAGCACCATAAGCTGGGAATTTATGGAGCACCCCCATTTTCCGTCAACAACTCCACATGGCGATAATAAGCGAATATGTACGTATAATTGCC
>JAAYMU010000093.1 GCA_012521215.1 Peptococcaceae bacterium
CGTTAAGGGATAGTAGCGTTAAGAGAACAAAAAGCGCAGCGTTAAAACATGCCAAGGTTAACTTGCAGATAGCCTAAAGGTTTTGGCATGTTAGCGAGTATTTTTGTTCTTAGCTACGTGACCGGGAGAATGGAGTATTTGGGCAAGCTGAGTGAATAAAGAAGATGTCTTCAAGTTTCAAACATGAAGACACCTTCTTAAAGTATCTGGTTTATTTACTCTACGTTTTCGGGCTTAGCCCCAACATTTGACAAAGAGCCTATAATAGTTTTTAAATCATAAAGTTTAAAAGAATTGCTTCGTCAGTCTCGATTGTTAATAGCAGCCTGAGCGGCAGCTAAGCGGGCGATCGGGACCCGGAAAGGTGAGCAGGAAACATAATTAAGATTTATTTCCTGACAGAAATCGATAGAAGATGGGTCACCGCCATGTTCGCCGCAAATACCTATTTTTAGGTCAGGGTTAGCTTTGCGTCCTAGCTCCACACAAGTTTTCATAATCTTGCCGACCCCTTCCCTGTCGAGAACAGCAAAGGGATTGACCTCTAATATTTGCTCATTGATGTAAGTGGGCAGGAATTTACCCTCTGCATCATCGCGAGAGAAACCGAAGACGGTTTGGGTCAGATCATTAGTGCCAAAGGAAAAGAAATCGGAGTATTTGGCTATCTCATCAGCAGTCAGCGCGGCTCTGGGCATTTCGATCATGGTACCCACCTTGTAATCAATGGTTACGCCCTGCGCTGCCATAACTTCTTTGGCTATTTCCTCGGTTTGCCGGCGAAGCAGTTCAAGCTCCTTATAATGAATGACCAAAGGTATTTTTACTTGGGGATAAACTTTGTATCCTTCCTTTACCAACCGGGCTGCAGCCAGAAAGATAGCTTTGGCTTGCATAGCATAAATCTCAGGATAAGTGATCCCTAACCGGCAGCCCCTAAGTCCGAGCATGGGATTCATTTCCGATAAAGCTTTGACTTTCTTGAGTAAATTCTCTTTGTAAGATAATTCTTCTCTTGTTTTATCAGTTTCTAAATCCCCGGTAAGTTTAATAGTAATTATCTCTTCCAACAATTCCTCGGCATCAGGGAGAAATTCATGCAGCGGCGGATCAAGCAATCTGATAGTGACCGGCAGATCATGCATAGCTTTGAGAATACCGTAAAAATCTTCTTCCTGCATGGGTAATAACTGATCCAGAGCTGCCTGCCTTTCCTCCAAAGTTTGAGCGAGAATCATTTGTTGGACAATTGGCAGCCTAGCGGTATCCATAAACATATGTTCAGTCCGGCAGAGACCGATTCCTTGAGCACCGAATTCTCTAGCCTTGGCCGCGTCAACCGGGTTATCGGCATTAGCCAGGACACTTAAAGTTCTAAATTCATCTGCCCAGGCCAGAATAGTTTGAAAATCCTCACCGATTTCCGGATCTTTCATGGGTACAATACCGCGGATAACCCTTCCGGTAGACCCGTCAATCGTAATATGATCTCCTTCCTTATATTCTAACGTCCCGATAAACATTTTTTTCTCTTCGTAATTAATCTTGATTGCTTCACAGCCGCAGACAGCGGGTTTTCCCATATGCCTGGCGACTACGGCAGCATGGCTGGTCATGCCGCCCCTACTGGTAAGAATTCCTTGCGCCGCAAGCACGCCATGAATATCGTCCGGTGTTGTTTCGTTCCGAACCAGAATGACTTTTTCTCCGCTGGAACCCAATCTCTCCGCATCATCGGCATCAAAGACAATTCGGCCTGAACCGGCACCGGGTGAAGCCGGCAAACCGGTGGCCACCACATCTAAAACTGCCTCTTCATCAATCCGCCTATGTAAAAGTTTGTCCAATTGTTGAGGATCGATTCTCTTGACCGCTTCCTCCTTAGTGATCAAACCTTCTTTACAAAGATCAACAGCTATGCGGATGGCAGCAGAAACAGTACATTTACCGTTACGTGTTTGCAAAATATACAACTTACCCTTTTCAATGGTAAATTCAATATCCTGCATATCATGATAATGTTTTTCCAAATTGGAGGCGATTTCCTTAAACTGCTTATATATTTCAGGGTTTTCTTGTTCCAAATTTTCTATGGGCATAGGTGTGCGAATGCCCGCTACTACGTCCTCACCCTGGGCATTCATCAGAAATTCCCCGTATAAAACCTTTTCTCCGGTTGAAGGATTGCGGGTGAAAGCAACCCCGGTGCCGGAGTCTTTCCCCATATTGCCGAAAACCATGGATTGAACATTAACGGCTGTACCCATATCGTCCGGGATATTGTTTGCTTTACGATAAACCTTGGCCCGAGGGGTATTCCAGGATTTGAATACCGCGGTTATAGCCCCCTTTAACTGCACATAGGGATCTTCCGGAAAGGCTGTACCGGTGTTTTTCAGAACAACATTTTTAAACTTTTGCACCAATTCTTTCAGGCTCTCGGGACTTAATTCAGAATCATATTCTACACCCTGTTTTTCTTTTACTTTTTCTAAGTTATATTCAAATTCATAGCTGTCTATCCCTAAAACTACATTACCGTACATTTGGATAAAGCGTCGATAGCAATCATAGGCAAACCTTTCATTATTGGTTGCTAGGCTTAAGCCCCGTGCCGTATCATCATTTAAGCCCAAATTGAGAATGGTATCCATCATGCCGGGCATAGATATTTTTGCCCCGGAACGAACTGAAACAAGCAAGGGATTTTGTGCATCCCCGAACTTCTTCCCGCTTGCCGCTTCCACCTTTTGCACGGCCGGAAGTATTTCTTCCCAAAGCCCCTCCGGAAATTTAGATCCGTTTGCGTAATACTCCCGACAGGCTTCTGTAGTCACTGTGAATCCGACAGGAACATTTAGCCCGATATTAGTCATTTCAGCTAAATTAGCACCTTTTCCTCCTAACAGGTCGCGCATTTGAGCATTGCCCTCTTGAAACAAATACACATATTTCCTGCCCATCTCTCATCGCTCTCCTTGATAAAGTTTTTGCATAATTATGCTGGCCGTTTCCTCCACGGCCTTGTTAGTAGTGTCTATGGTTAAACAACCAATTTTTTTCATTAAATTATCGGCATAATCGATTTCTTCAATTATTCTGTTCAAATTGGCATAATCGGCTGATACCCCCAGACCTAAAGTTTTAAGTCTTTCGCTACGGATTTGATATAGCTTTTCCGGATCCAACGTTAATCCAAAAACTTTCTTGGGAGAAACTTCAAAAAGCTCCCGAGGAGGCTTTACTTCCGGAACAAGCGGAATATTGGCTGTTTTTATTCCCTTATGCGCCAAATACATGC
>JAAYMU010000009.1 GCA_012521215.1 Peptococcaceae bacterium
AAAAATAGCAAACCCTCAATTAGCCCGCCCTACTGCTTTTTTAATTTTTGCCATCTGCAGAATACATGTTCCAAAACATCGATCGCGAAGAATAACACTACTCCCAAAAGACCCATTATCAGTATGCCCGCAAACATTTCATCCGGTGCAGAACGGGCCCAGGCATCCATGATAAAATAGCCTAAACCTTTGGATGTGGCAAAGGATTCCGCAAAAAACAAAACCGCAATCGCTGTCCCCGTGCTAATACGCAAAGCGGTCAAAACATCAGGCAGAGAAGCAGGCCATAAAACATATTTATATATTTGCCTTTTCGTAGCTCCTAAAGAACGAAGGGAATCTATAGTTTCCACAGAAATCTTACGGACTGCATCTCTGGTAGTAACTAAAATTTGATAAAAGACAATCAGGGTGAGTAAAAATATTTTGGAGCTATCTCCTAAACCCAAAAACAAAAGAATTAAAGGCAGAAACACAATTTTAGGAATGGGATAAGTTAAATAAACTATCGGGGCCAGTAATCTATCAGCCCGGGACGAGTAGCCCATCCACAGGCCTAAGGGCACTCCCAGCAGGAAGGAAATAAGCAGAGAAACCAATACCCGATAGGTGCTAATCAATAAATGCCCGGTTAGTTCACCTTGCAAAAGTCTCCAGGTAGCTGCCAAAGCCTTCCCCGGAGTAGGCAGGATAGGCAAATTGATTAATATTGCCGCCAAGTGCCAGAATATTATAATGAATAAAAACGCTCCTACGTAGCCCTTGCTTGTCCGCAATGCCTTCTGTAACTTCATGCTGGTTCCAACCCTCTTTCCAAAAGCTCGCGGACTTTAATGGTTAATTTAAAAAAGTTGTCCGTAGTACGAAAATCCTTGGTCCCCACCATAGGATTAGATAGATCACCAATTATACGGGTAGGTAATTCTCCGGAAAGAACAATTATTCTGCTCCCTAAAAAAATAGCCTCTTCAATATCGTGAGTTACCAAAACCGTAGTCAATTGCTCCTTCTGTTGGATTTCCAGCAAAAGATTTTGGAGACGTTCCCTGGTTAAGGCATCTAAGGAAGACAAGGGTTCGTCCATCAGCAGTAAATCCGGTTTCAGGGTAAGAACTCTGGCCAAAGCTACTCTTTGGCGCTGACCCCCACTTAATTGCCCGGGGTAATGCCTTGCAAATGGCGCCAGCCCCATTTCCTCAAGAATTTGTTTAATCATTAATTCTTTTTCTTTTTTATGTATGCCCCGAATTTTTAGCCCCAAGCCGATATTATCTACTACATTAAGCCAGGGAAATAGTCCATAATCCTGCAAAATAAACCCTGTTGATTGACGGGGCTTATCTATCTTTTGCCCTTCGACAATAACTTGGCCGGCGCTTGGCTTTAAGAGACCGGCTAACATATACAAAAGAGTGCTTTTTCCACAACCTGAAGGGCCAATTAAAACAACGCTTTCACCTTTGTTGATTGTCAAATTAAACTTGTCGTACACTGGCAATTTTGTATTTTCTTGAAGGTAAAACAGACTACAATCCGAAAATTCAATCATGTTATTATTATTCAACTCTTTCTTGCCGTCAAAAACTAGATCTATATTTAGTGCCTTATTGTTTTATTTTATCGGTCTTAGTTTTTACTTTCTTCCGTATTCGACATTATATCCCCTATTCCTTCCCGGAGAAAGGCCCAGTCTAAAAATTGATTCTATGCTGCTTTAAATACTTGTTAATTTTTTGTTTTTCTTCCTCTTCCGCATGGGTAGTGCCCAGTAGCTTCCCATCTTCCATACCATTCCATTTTATATAAAGAAGCTGTTCAAATTGCTCGTCAATAATAGGATCTTCATATCTTAAAACAATAACCACAAAAATTGGAGACACTGTTCCCTCGGCAGTTTGCTTTTTTAGGGTATCTGATTCAATTACCAGGGTTGCAGAAGCATTTTTAGGAATATCATTTACTAAAGCATATTCATCAATAGCAATTGGTTTGGATTTTAAGTCCGCATTAATCACAATTGATTTACTCCAGAGTCTAATGGCAGGATGCTCTCCTACATTTGTAAATTTAATTTCAAACTCCGGCGATTCATAATCTACAACCTCCGGTGAGTCTTGAAAGGTAAAATAAGGCCGATTTGCTTCTCTCTCCTCTTTCCAGGCCGATACTGTAATATATACTGTGATTAAGGCCGTTATAGCCAGTACAGTGGTAGCGACTGTGGCAATCATGGTGGTATATTTTGTTAATTTATTCTTTTTTCTGATCATTCCTACACTCCCAAATTTTCTTTGGTATAAACATTATTTACTGTATACTTTTTATCTAAACGAGAAGTATTTGGCAATTATATGGTTAAAATATATATAAGGGTATTAAAATATGGATATAAGGATATTAAGGTAAAACTATGCTACTTGTTCTTTAAACTTAAATACTTTAAAATTAATTACAGAAAAACCAGGAGCACGAAGAAGAAAGGACAAGTAATATCGGATTCGAAAGAAGGAAGTCAATGTGAAAGTATTGTTTTTGCCTTTTCTGCAAATAAATACCGGCCATCATACAGTGGCCGACGCCCTAATACGTTCTCTTGAGCAGAGAATTGCAAATATTGAATGCCGGAAAATTGATTTCTTCAGTTACGCCGATAAACTCTTGGAAAAAGCTTTTCGCATAACTTACCTAACATGGATTGATCATGCTCCCCAATCCTTTGAACTTCTTTATCGTTATTTTGTGTATCCTTCAAAATCTTCCAAGCATTTTAATTGGTATGAGGCTAAATTTTTAGATAAGATGAAAGTACTAATTAATGAAGAACAGCCTGATTTAATTGTTTGCACCCAGGCCTTCCCATCTTTTCTTATTAGCAGACTGCGGCGCTCCGGGATTTCTACCCCTCCGGTCATCAATGTTTATACCGACTTTTTTATTAATAAGCTATGGGGCATTGAGGGAATTGATTATCACTTCGTGCCTAATCAAGATATCCGCTCCCAGCTAATAAGCAACTACGGTATCAATAGTGCCAATATTTTTGTAACCGGAATTCCCATTGATGAATGTTTCCAGCCCAGAGACTTCTTTCCACCTCATCCTCCCTATAAGATATTGATCTCAGGCGGTAACGGAGGTTTGGGAGATATCGAAAACCTAGTTGATAATTTGCATGAAGATGATAATTATGTTTACTCTGTTCTCTGCGGCAAAAATAATAAGCTTTATAAGGAAATAGCTTCTTTAAAGAAAAATAATATAAAGCCTTTGTCTTATATTTCTTCCCGGGAAACTATGAATACCCTGTACAATCAAGCCCACGCCATTATAACCAAACCAGGGGGCGTAACCTTAAGCGAAGCCCTTTGCAAAAGGCTTCCTATCTTTACCCATTCCTGTCTGCCGGGACAGGAAGAGATCAATAAGCAATATTTGCTCAAACAAAAGCTCATTTATCTTTTGGATCCTAAAACTTCCGTACCCCGCCAGCTCGATCAATTTTTCTATAATGAAAAAGAAAAAAACATGTGGCACAATAGGGTTGAATCCTATTATAATCAAATCGAATGCCCTGCCTGGCAAAAATTAATGGAGATAATCATACAACTACCTGTGTTTCCTAAACATTATTCAAAAAAAATCACCTTTTCCGGCAATTCCAGCTAACATTCCTCCAGCAGCACGCAGCACAGCTCACGCAGCACAGCCCACGCAGTACAGCCCACGCAGTACAGCCCACGCAGCACAGCCAAGGAGGATGATACATAATGAATACCGCCCTGCTTTATATTTCTTTGTTCATTTTTCTACTTATATGCGTCTATTTTCTCATACCGGAATTATTTCTTCATTTCCTGGGGATTGGTTCCCATAAACGCCAGTTTTCTCCTGGCGTTTCCTTTACCTTTGACGACGGGCCCGATCCTCGTTACACGCCGCGCCTGCTGGAAATCCTCGCCCGGCAAAATATAAAAGCTTGTTTTTTCCTGGTGGGAGAAAAAGCAGAAAAATATCCTGCCCTTGTCAAACAAATAAGAGACGAGGGGCATATTATTGGCTGCCATAATTATACCCATCGTCATGCTTGGTTACTTTCACCTTGGACAACCTGGAAACTATGGGATAAAGGAATAGAAAGCATTAAAAACATTACCGGAAATGAACCCGAATATATCAGGCCTCCCTGGGGAGGATGCAATTTAGCTTTATACATCTGGAGCTTAAGCAGACGAAAAAAAATAGTAGTTTGGAACGCCCATGGCTTGGACTGGCAAGCGAAAAGGCTACCCCGCCAGATAGCGGACAGAATAGTAAAGCGGGCCCGCGAAGGCACCATTATCTTGCTTCATGATAGCGGCGGCGAACCGGGTGCCCCCGAAAACACTTTAGCCTGTCTCGATGAATTATGCACCCGCATTAGAAAAGACCGCAAACTGCCAATTGTACCCCTATCTTTTCCTAACTGGTCTTGGCGACGAAAACTCGTTTTTCGGATTTGGGAAAAATGGGAACATCTTTATGCTAGAATTTACCATATTAAAAGAATAGACGATAACAACCTGTTCCGTCTTTGTTTAACCCGCTATAAAGGACCGGATTTGATCGAAGAAGATAAAGTCGTGGCTACTAAAGGGGATCTTGTAGGGGAAATTCATTTCGACAATATCCGTTTTCAAGCCGTAGGTACGGATTCCCAAAAAACAAGCCTCAGAGCCATAAAACTGGCTCGGCGCTCGTTTCCGGCCTTAATTAATTATATTTCCACCCATCCCGATCATCAAAACATTAAGGTCTACCTAGGCGTCACCATGATAAACCGCGGTGTCAAGCCTTTCGGCTTTAACGTCCAGGAATACCCCAACCGTGGTGGCCGGCTGATTGGCTGGCTGCAAAAAATTATTATGCGGATTTATCACCCTTCCGACCAGGCTAGAAAGACAGCAAGCCTTGGTCAAAGGCCGAAAATTGTCTGGATCAGTAAAAAAGCTCTATTAGAAAAATACGGAAGCCCCGGTAATAAAATAAGCAGTTAACGTAACATAACTTTATATAAACAGCAGCAAACTGAGGGCCATAACCATCATGCCCGCAATTAAACCGTAAATGGCCAAATGGGCTTTCCCGTACTCCCTGGCCATAGGCAATAATTCGTCCAGAGAAATAAAGACCATAATGCCGGCCACACTCGCAAAAAGCACCCCGAAAACCACATCATTTAGGAACCGATAAAGTATGAGCAGGCCGATTAATGCTCCTAAGGGTTCAGATAACCCGGAAAGAAAAGAAAGTCGAAAGGCTTTCTTTTTGTCTCCTGTAGCGTAAAAAACAGGTACTCCCACGGCGATACCCTCCGGGATATTATGAATAGCTACGGCTACGGCAATAACAACACCTAACTTTGGATCCTGCAAAGCAGCAGTAAAGGTAGCCAATCCTTCCGGAAAATTATGGATCGCTACGGCTAGAGCCGTAAAAACTCCCATCCGCATGAGTTTGGTTTGTTCCGTCGGGGAAGAGTGTATGCCCTTTAGTTCTGTAGTACTGCATACTTCATGGGGATTTTCTTCCGAAGGTACCAGCCTGTCAATCACGGCAATTAATAAAATACCGGCAAAAAATGCCCCCACTGCTAACCAAGAACCGTTTACCTCGCCCACGGCTTGAATTAACGTTACCTTTGCTTCCTGAAGAATCTCAACCATAGAAACATAAATCATGACACCGGCAGAAAAACCCAGAGCAATTGAAAGGAATTTCGTGTTGTCTCTTTTAGTGAAAAACACCAGTATGCTGCCTATTCCGGTAGAAAGTCCGGCCAGCAAAGTTAAAACAAAAGCAAACCAATAATTCATTACTTTCCTTCAGCCTCCCCTCTTCCTCAGAACAATTCCTTTCCTAAACGCTGCTAAGATGCTCAAGAATAATCCGATAAGCCTTGACAAGATCTTCATAGCTATACCGGGCACAATTGGCCGGGCTGGTGGAAGGAAGGTAAACCGCTTCCATCCCGGTCTTAGGATAACAGTATTTGTTGTAAAGGGAAGTAGCCTTTTTCCCCGTAGTATAAACCGCTTGTATCGCACTCTGGGACAAAATGGTTTGAATATCATTAACAATTGGGTTACGAATACTGTTATCGTCCGCACCTCGGATTTCGCACGTTTTTAGCACATCCCATAAAGCAATGCGATGCCGGCGCAGCATAAGTTTTTTCTCTTCAATTGTCACCGGTGGCTTTTCAGCTAGCACTTCCGCCAGTACTCGCCAAAAACGGTTTTGAGGGTGAGCATAATAAAATCCTGCTTCCCGGGATTTGGGAGATGGCATAGTACCTAAAATAAGAATTCTGGAATTAACATTAAAATAAGGTTCAATCGTATGTTCTACTCGTTTCCTTGGCATTGGCATTCTCTTTTTCTGTTTTTTCTCTTAATTTTTTCTTTTTCTAGTTTTAGGGCCAAACCCGTTAATATTCTTTAATATTTGTAGATTTTGATTATCTATTAAAGCCGTTAAGATTGTTCTTTTTTTCGGTAAATAATGTGTTCCATAATCAATACTGCAAGCACACCAACCACAAAACCATTCCCAATTATCGGTCTCAAGGACACCGGGAAAGTGCCTATCACACTTTGCGGTAGATAAGAAACAATTATACTCAACATAATCGGTAAACCCATAATCAGACCGCTTTCAAAGCTAAAAGCTTCCTTAGTGTTAAAAGCAACTAAAAGCCCGGCGGCAATCTGAGAGCACATTATATATATTAACACCGTGCCGATTACTGCCGAAGGTATACTGCCCATCAGGGCAATAATTTTAGGCAGAAACGACAATCCCAGAAGGGCCAGGGCGGTAGGAACAAGCGTAAACCTGGAAGCAACCCCTGTCGAGGCAATAACCCCGGGACTTAAAGAATAGTTCACGGGCCCGACAACCCCGAAAACACCGGCCAAGACGTTAAGTATTCCCGTAAGCGTTATTCCTCTGGTAACTCGCTTCGGCATATCAGTTGGTTTAAGTATCTCACCAACAGATTGAATAGATCCTAAATCATTAATGGAGAGGGCTAAAAAGCAGATGAAAAAGGAGAGTAGGACACCGACCTCCAAATCAAAAGAAAAAGATATGCTGTCAAAAAAACCGGCCAGAAATGGGGCCTCCGCCGCAAATGAATAACTGCTTTTAAACAGTAATAGGTAAACCAAACTTCCCAAAACCGTAGCCCAAAGAATTAATGTTGATTTCCAAATACCCCTTAGATATTTGTTCACCAAAAATAAAGCCAAAACAAAGAGGAAGGAAAATATAAGGTTACTAAAAACGCTTACTTTTTCAGTGGAGGCCGTTATAAGGTTTAGAATCATGGGAGTAAGAGTGAAAGCAATTAATACTAAGATAGTGGCGACTACTCTGGGTGTAAAAAGAGTTCTGAGCCGGGCAAATAACCCTGTAATACTTATTATGGCCAGCACTAACCCTCCAATTAGGATTGAGGAATAAACTGCAGCATAGCTGCTACCTGTTGCCGAGGCTATACCGATAAGCAAAACTGTAGCCGGGCCGATGACCAAAGGCATACGATGGCCAATAAGAACTTGTAAAAGTAAAGAAATGCCTGCCACAAAAAACAGCTTTTGCAAATATGTTATTTGCTCTCCTGAACTACCGAAATGAATATCTGCTACAACTTTACCGACGATAATTAAGGTCGGAACAGTTATGGCTAACCACTGAATACTAAAAGCGATTAACTGTAATATAGGAGGCTTATCATCTATTCCATATTTGATTTTCGTCGGTACCAATTATCCCACCTCAATTCAATTTTGATTTTGTTTTCCTTGATTTTTCATCTGTTGATAAAGTTGTTCCCGGTCAAACCAATAACCCCTATAGGGAATCTTGGTCGAAATATTATGGGGCAGCATTAGACTTTCCCCATAGGTTGTGTATAACGTATCAATCCGGGCCAAGTCAAGAATTGTCGGTCCAATGTCCAGAAAAGAAGCCGCTTTTTTCGGTTCTTGGTAAACTGTACCGTCCGGAGTAAGAATATAGAAAGGTACAAATTCCAGGTGCCTGTTTTCTATTTCCATAGCCGCTTCCCGGTATATCTTCCTATTTAAACCAGGAGTGTGATCCCCAAAAAACAAAATATAGGTTTTCCTGAGGGCCCCCTTCCCTTCTCCCCTATCTTTTTCTTGGGACAGAATTCTAATCTTATCTATAAAAGAACGCGTTGTCTCATCTACATAGGATAAAGAATTGTAATAAAGCTTAAGTACTTTGCTTTTGATGGGGTCAAAACCTTTATGCCGATAATAGTTGAACACATTAGTAAAGCGGCAGTGGTTACTCATAGTGATAACATAATAGAAAAAGGGTTCGGTCTGTTTTTTTATTTTTTCCAGTATAAAAGCGAATAGTTCATGGTCCGGAGCCCCCCAGCCTACATGATTAAGTCCCATTTTTTTTAGGTCATAGAATCTAGCGAAACCCATACTGGCAAAAGCTTTATGGCGATGGTAATAACTACCTTCATTACCATGGAAAACTGCCGTGTGGTAGCCGTTAGCAGCTAAGATTTTGACAAAAGAGTTTGGGTTTTGGTAGCCCGCTAATTTAATGGAAGGATAATTGCTTAACGGCTCGACGCTGTTGATAATGGAAAATTCTGCATCGGAAGTTCCCCCTGCTTTATGGTAGTTCATCATATAGGGATAATGAATGCTTTTATTTTTTAAGGAATAAAGGTAAGGCATCACCGGACTTCCTTGGTAATGTAAGTTCACGGCGTTAGCATCCAGAGATTCCGCTTGAATAGCAATTATATTAGGTCTATTATTGGGGCTCAAACCTAGCTCAGGCTGCAGTTTTTTCCCGCCTTCAATTATTTTCGGCCTGCCATAATCAAATTGATCCCTAATTTTCTCTTTATTAAAGAAAAGGCAAAAATCAAGCAGCATATTGACTAAGGTTCCATAGTTGACTACAATCTCCATTTCGCTCTGCGGATAGTCCTTAAGCAAATGCAGCAGGGATTTTCCGCGCCGGGCATGGCCGAGTTCAAACATTAGAACCAGCAAGATGCAAGCTAAAAATATAGCCGGTAAATCGATTCGAATAACAGTAAGCTGACTTTGATGGTTTAACACAAAGAACGCAATTATTAAGGGCAAATCGATTAGAGCAAGAAGCTGGTTAAAACTCCTGGGAACCGACCTATATCGAACCAACTCCAAGGATTCCCGGATAAGCCTAAGACTCTGTCGAATATGGAGGACGTAATGATAAAAGTTAAAATAGGAAATACCAACATAAACAAATAGTACTTCCAGTACATAGTAAACTTTCATTCCCACCGGATAATACAAAACCAGGCAGACTTTGAACCATAAAGTAAAAATAAGGGTATAGATAAATTTATATAAAAAGAAGCTAAATTGCCTTCGGCCCGCAATAATCAGATTGAAAACGGTAATCTTGGTAATGTTGACCAGTAAAAAAACAATGAGAATTACATAAAACGCTAATTCCATCTCACACCCGCTACTCCCCATAAATCAAAATAACATGTATATTAATTTTCTATCCCTATACTACGCAATTTTCTTAAGAAATGTCATGCTCACCCGTCCACCGGCGGATCAACCACCCATTATTGAAAGGATTTACCTGGTAAACTCCTTTCTTGTCCCGGGAATATACTATTCAAGGGGTGATGATATGGCCAATTCCATTGTGGTATCTTTAAGCAGACGCCAACTGTATTTATTAGATAACGGCAAAACCGTCAAAACATATCCGGTTGGCATTGGTAAGGCTGCTACTGCCACGCCCACCGGGGTATTTACAATTATCAATAAAACGAATAATCCCGGAGGGCCTTTTGGGGCGCGCTGGCTAGGTTTGAGCAAAGCTCATTATGGTATTCATGGTACCAATAATCCTCAGTCTATCGGCAAAGCGGTTTCTAATGGATGTCTTAGAATGCATAACAAGGATATTATTGAACTCGCCAATAAAGTACCTGTGGGGACTAAAGTTACTATTAAACCTTAGGAAAACTTAGTTCCGGTCTAAAAAGTCTTTAATAATTTGGGAAATTGTGGCTATAAGTTGCTCCTTGTAGAAAACTGCTTCTTCCAGGCTGAATTCTGCCGGGTGACCTAGGTAGCCCTGGGGAGTAATTTCTTTAGCTTTATCTCCTCCTTGGGACCAGATTTTTAAACCCTGCATAGTGGTCATGGAAGAAGGCAGAGATTTAGCCAGTTTAGTGTTTACCAGATCAGGGAAATCCTTAAACATAAGACTGGTTTCCAGACTTCCGGCATGAATGTCCAGATATTCCGTCGGTAACTCTTTATTCTTATGCCCGGAGTAGCTTCCCGTATGGATAAGTATATAAGGTTTTTGTTCTGTAATACCCGCTCTTTGCAAAAATGTCTCCGAAGCAAGAAAATAAGCCCCGATACCAAGTTCTTCATAGGCTTTCCGAGCAGCCTCTAAGATTGCGGAATTATGCTTGAAATCTCCATGAAAGTTAAGGATAAATATCTTGTCAAATCCCCATTTTTTCAGACATTCCAAAGAATCACACAATACTGCAGTCATAGTCTCGGGTTTGACGCTAAAGGAACCGGCAAATCCATCGGAAGCAACGTTTATTCCCCAATAATAGGGCGGAGCGATCACAGAATCTATTCCCAAATCCTGCAAGCCTTTTTTAACCAGCCTGCTTTGATTGTAAGATAAATAGGTATCCACCCCTAAAGGCAAATGTGGCCCATGCTCTTCAATAACAGCGGTTGGAAACAGCACCGGTAATTTCCTGGCCGCAACCTTTTCGACTTCTTGGTAGGTCATGTCCACCATGGTTTCTTGGAATATTGAATAACCCATATGTACCTCCTTGATATATCCTGTTTGATAATTCCTGTTTTATTATCCTCAGTTAATGGATACTTTTAATAAAACATTACTTACCACTGATTTTACCACAATCTTACTGCACTTTAAAAATTACTTGGACTGCCGAGTTCTTATTTAGCTTCTTCCGTAAACACCAGGGTAAAATAACTGGTAGTCTCGATAAAGTCATTTTGCAAAAGAAGACCCGAGTTTGTATTCTCCAAAATCGTAAAATCACTAATTCCTTTGTTTTGAGCCCTAAGAAAAGCAGCTACAAGCGCTACCGGGGAATCCAAATAATCGTTACCCAAGCGCATAAGAGTTAAATAATCAAAATTTTGCATATACCGCAAAGTTTCTTGATCCTTGGCCTGGGCTTCGCTTCTGGTCAAATAATGGGAGAAATCAACGGAAGAGATGAGAACGGCATCATGATCCAAGTAAGGTTTAAGGACTTGCAAAAGCCGCTTCACTTCCGCTAGGCTTACACCGTGATGTAAAATTACCGGCACAATTTTTGCCTGGGGCAAAAAATAGCGGACAAAGGGAACTAGCGCCCCAATGGAATGCTCGCTGGCAAGAATCTCTTCATTTATTACAGCCGTTCCTGTCTTAAGAAGGCAGGAAACTGCGTCCTGATCCACCGCCACCATCCCGTAAGGTGTCTGCCAGGCGTTATAACCGGTAATAATCCGGCCTCCCTTATTGGCATGGTTGGGTCCTACTATCACTAGCAAGGCGGGGTCCTGGACAGCCAATTCTCGCATTACTCCTGCAATAAGTCGGCCTGCCACCAGGTGATGCGGTACTACGGCACTTATAATCTGCCCGTTTAGCTCATAGTTCTTTTCTTTGGGGAATGAAAGGTAGGAATGAAGTTCCTGAGCAGTTATAAAACTGGGGTGGCTGGGGACAAACCCCACCCCTTCCCCGTTCTTAGCTACAATCCTGGTATCTGATTTGACACCGGCCTCAGGTCCGGCATCTTTCCAGTCTCCTAGCGGGGCCCTAAGGCCACATCCGGCCGCTGACAGAACATAGCTCAGCAAAACAACGACTAAGATGAGTAAGCAGTAGCCCTGTTTTAAAGCTGAAAATTTAGGCATTATTTAATCACAATCCTATCCTGGCTGCCGCCGGTATAAACCGTGCTATTTTTGATATTGCTTAAAAGCGGGGCTTCACAGATAAACTCTCCCGGTGAATTGACTCGGGCTAAATAAGTGATTTGCTGCCGGTCTTTACTAACCAAAAAAGTCAGTTTCTGGCCCTTGACTTCCGAGGGATAATTCCAGTAAATATCAGGTTTTTCCTTGTATTCATAGGGACGAGAGATATAGCTTAAGCCTGTCGGCAGGACATCCACCACTTCATAGATCCCGTTTGGTGCCCTGTCCCCGATATTATAGTTAATCACTACTTTGACCAGATCTGTACGGTTAATGCTTTTTGTTGTCTGACCGTTAACCATGTAGTGGCGACTGAGTTCAAGATCGGTGGCCACCCCTTTTTCTCCGGCCTTAAAGGCTTCTGCATATTTGGTTATGACTCCCACCTTACCTTCTATTGAATTAAAGCTGATTTTTGATATGTCTTCGGGTAGCAAGGTGAGTTTAAAGACCTCCCGGTCCTGCAAAGTTTTAGTGACCTGAGAACCGTTTAAGTTATAAGTAAAGCTTACGGGAGAGTTCTTCATGTATTTTAAATTGTATTTAAGGATTTGAACTTGTTCCACCGTGTTGAGGATATCTTGACCGGGGTTTTCCAGCAGGTACTGATAGAGTTCGTGTTTTTCAGGCTGATCCATGCGGGCCGCCAACATAGCCATCTGGCTAGTAGCTGTCACGATGTCGTCCTGATCGCCGGCCACCTTAATCCTGGTCACAGCCCCAAGGTCTTCGGCATAGTCCTGCCTAAGCTCCCGGTACACTTTCTCGGCATAAGCCCCGTCTCCGATTTCCAAGAGGGCCAGGGCCAAATTGATCTTGACTTCGGGTTCTAGATTCGGTTCTTGCAGGTAGTCATTGATTTGCAGAAGTACGGGCTGTTTAAGCGCTGCTAAACCCAAAAGAGCTAAACTCCTGTCATCTTCTTTTTGGCTCTCCAGAATGCTATAAAAGTAACCTGCTAAAGCATGGCTGTCAAAGACTTCCGGACTATTGACAGCTACCATGGCACTCAAGCCCAGTTCGCTCTCGGCATAAGGCAGAATGCTGAGCCCACCGTCGGGCTGCTGGTAGCTAAGAAGAGAATCCTGGTCTTCTCGAGAAATATACCCTTCATCCGGGAAGTATTGATTTAGAAGCCTTCCGGCCTCATGGGCAGCCAGAGCTTGTTCCAAACGGCTGCCGTTATTCCAGGCCAGCTGATACAGGCCTCGAAGGTACTGGCTTTTCTCATAATCGCAGAAAATCAGATCTGTGGGCTGCTTAGGGGAACCCATAATCTTAATATTATCTGTCAAAAGTTCCTGCCTGGTCACAGTTCTTTCCTGAAATGATTGCCGGACTGTAAATTCCTTAATAATGCTGTCTTGTAGCTTGTCACCTTGGGCTACAGCATGAAGGGTATACTTTCCTTCTTGCAAAACCGGAAGCTTTAAGTCCACGGACTGAAAAGCCCTTCCTTTTAGCATATAAGTCTGCTCCACCCCGTTAGGATCTGTAAGTCTGAGATTATAGGATATTTCCTGCCCGTCCGTGAGTTTTTCCCCGAATGAGCGAAGCATCACCACTGGGGAATCACCCGCCAAATAAATCGGATTGTGGATTATTTCCATAAAAAACGGCAGTTTTACCGGGATGTGCACTGTACCGCTTCCGGCCTCAAGGTTACTAGTGAAGGCATGGTAAGTGACGCGCCAGGAAGTAAGGTTATCGGGCAGTTCAAACTCTACTGCGGCCTGACCCCGGCTATCGGTTTGAAGCGTGGCAAACAGGACCGTATCCCTGAAATCTTGGCGCTCTCCCGCTCCTTCCCCTCCTTGCTCCGCTCCTCCCCTGTAAAAGGGATGATCGTGTGACCTCCAGCTACGTTGAAAGAGATAATAGTAATCCCCGTACAGGGAGTTAAGGAAATTGACATTTTGATCCCGTAAACTGAAAAGAGCTTCATCAACCAGGTTAAGGTTAATCGAAGCATCCTTAACCGGTTTACGATTGGCATCAGTGACCTGAACATCTAGTTTAACCTTTTCCCCGGGACGGTAGGTGGTTTTATCCGTATGAATTTTAACATCCAACGCCTTTGTTTTCCGGTCAAACGCTACCGCTAACGGGGAGGCCTCGTAATAGTTAAGGCCGTCAAAATAGACCGCGCCCACATTGACATTGGGAATATGCTGAGCGGTAAAGGAAAATCCGTACTGCGAACTGT
>JAAYMU010000094.1 GCA_012521215.1 Peptococcaceae bacterium
AATAGTTATTTTTCTAGCTTCTTCTTTACTCATTTCTAATTTCATCCTCCCATTATATACCTTTCCATGGGGGATGACATTTTACCTGATGAGTTATACCATGACATTATCACAGATTAACAACATTTATATCCGGCCCATATTGCATGTCTATTACCTTTAAGATATAATAATAAGTTTTGTTATCTTGGTGATTATGTGCTATGCTTAATAGAGAACAGTATTAATTCCAGGAGGCTAAACATATGTTCCAAGTTGGTGACCAGATCGTCTATCCTCTTCATGGGGTCGGCTATATAAAAGCAATTGAGGAGAAAGAGATTTTAGGGGAAAATAGAATTTACTATATTGTTTGTCTGCCACGAACAAACATGCAAATCATGATTCCCAAAGACAATGCGAAAAGTGTTGGGGTCAGAAAACCAGTGGAACCATCGGTATTTGATGATATTATATATAATTTTGACCAAGGACCCACTGATCCACAGCTTTTTAAAAATCAAAGATATTGTAATGAGCTGAATAAGAAAAGAATAAAAAGCGGCGATATTTATGAGAACGTTGAAATAATTCGCGATTTAACCCGTAAAAGTCAGCTTTCTAAATTAGGAAAAGATGATACTAAAATGCTTGAAGATGCCCGTTATATGTTTATTACCGAATTAATGCATGTAAGAAGCTTAACTGAAGAAAAGGCTACAAATCTGCTGGATTCTTTGTTAGAGTCTGAAATTATCGATCCCGAAAGCGAAGTCAAAGAAGCCATAAAATAACTACGTTCACTTGATCGCACTTTTGAATAATTATGCCGAGAAGCCTTTACCTCATTGGTAAAGGCTTCTTTTTTTAAGAAAATAATTAAATGTTAATCATGTTTGATTTATGTTATAGTTAAAATATAGAAAATTCAGAAAATATTGATTAAATTCTCCATTAACCCTCACAAAATAATTATACCCAGCAAATATCCCTACTCTTAATTAACCAAGATCTAAGGAGGGATAAGTGATGAACAAAATTATCTTTATTTCCAACCGTTTACCGGTTACCGTAAAAAGAAATAATCGAGAACTTGAGTATGACAAAAGCATCGGGGGACTGGCCACAGGTTTAAAAAGCTATCACCAACAGGCTGATAGTATTTGGGTGGGATGGCCGGGGATAGCAAATGAGGAAATAAACGACAAAGAGAAAAAAAATGTACAGAAAGAACTGCGCAAAGATTACCAGTGTCTTCCTGTTTTTTTATCTAATGAAGAAATTGATAAATACTACAATGGATTTTGCAATAAAACCATTTGGCCTTTATTTCACTATTTTACAAGCAAAACCCAATATGAAATTGAGACTTGGGAAGCCTATAAACAAGTTAATGAAAAATTCTTTAAAGTGGTAGAAGGCGTGATAGAAAGCAATGACATTATCTGGGTACATGATTATCATTTAATGCTGTTGCCGAAAATGATAAAGGAGAAATTTCCCGATGCCCAGATCGGCTATTTTCTTCATATACCCTTCCCTTCATTCGAAATCTACCGCTTGCTTATTTGGCGCGAAGAAATACTACATGGTCTTTTAGGAGCAGACTTAATCGGCTTTCACACTTACGACTATGTCCGGCATTTTTTAAACACCGTTCATCGTCTTTTGGGTTTGGAATATAACATGAATCGCATAAGTTGTGAAGATCGTTACATTCAAGTTGATGCCTTTCCCATGGGCATTGATTATGAGTTTTTTTCTAAACCCCGGAACAAGGATTCCTTTCCGGAAGAGGTTAAATGCATTATTGGAAATAAAAATAATATGCGCATGATTTTATCTATCGATCGTTTGGATTATACCAAAGGCATTAAGGAACGGCTTAAAGCATTCGGCCGTTTTCTTACTCAGAATCCGGAATATCGAGAAAAAGTCAGTCTAAATTTAATTGTAGCCCCTTCCAGAGTAGAGGTCGATTACTATGATGAATTAAGAAGAGAAATCAAAGAAGTGGTCAGCGGGCTAAACGGTAAATTTGGCACTTTTAGCTGGATGCCTGTGTGGTTCTTCTACCGTTCCTTCTCCCAAGAAAGCTTAATTGCGCTTTATAGGGATTCAGACGTATTATTGGTCACACCGCTCCGCGATGGTATGAACTTGGTCTGCAAAGAATATATTGCTAGCAGAACAGATTATGAAGGAATGGTGGTTATCAGTGAAACGGCAGGGGCAGCCAGTGAATTGGGAGAAGCTGTCGTAGTTAATGCCAATGATTACGATGCCATCGCGCGAGGGATAAAAAGGGCGCTGGATATGCCCCGGGAGGAAAAAATAGCCAGAAACAAAATAATGCATCGCCGTATAAAGCACTATACTGTTGATTTTTGGGCCGATGATTTTTTAAGTGCTCTCAAACGCACTGTTCAGGATTCAACCCAAACTATTGTACAAAAAAGCATGGAAAAAGACAGCAAGCTTATTGAAAAGGCCTATCAAAAAGCCACCAAACGTATTTTTTTCCTGGATTATGACGGTACTTTGGTAGGCTTTACACCATTGCTCGAACAGGCTAAACCGGATAAAGAGTTAAAAGCTTTATTACAAAAGTTAACTAAGGATCCCAAAAATACAGTGGTTATCATCTCAGGACGGGAAAGATATTCCCTGGAGGAATGGTTGGGCGACTTGAATCTACATATTGTCGCTTCTCACGGCTTATGGATCCGTCACCCCGAACAAGATTGGACCATGACCATGTCCTTGGATAATAACTGGAAAGAATCCATTCGTCATATCCTGCAAATGTATACGGACCGGATACCGGGATCAATAATCGAAGAAAAGGACTATTCTCTGGCCTGGCATTACAGGCAATGTGATCCTGTTACAATCTCCTTAAAACTTACAGAAGTTAAAGAAACACTACATTCTATGATCCAAACCGCTACTCTTGGACTGCAGGAAGGCAATAAAGTTCTGGAAATCAAAGACAACAGGGTTAATAAAGGGTTCGGGGCTTCAGCCTTTCTCCGGGATCAGAATTATGACTTTATTTTTGCCGTGGGGGACGACTATACGGATGAAGATTTGTTTTCATCACTGCCCCCGGACGCTTTTACCGTTAAAATCGGCTTAGGCAAAACCAATGCCCGCTATTTCCTCAAGTCTTGGCAGTCTATGCGGATTATTCTTCAAAAATTTGCAGACCTTAGCATTCTTTCCGGCGCGGATTGATTAACAAATAACCACCAAAGACTACTTTAAGACTACTTTGCATTTTAATTACAATGAAATTCAGAAAATAGTATATGAGAGGGAATTAGTATGTCCAAGCATGCTCAGGTAAAAGATACTATTTATGAAATAAACAATTTAAAACTGGATCAATATCACATTTCATTAAATGAAGCTTTGTTTCATAACGCCAATGGCTATATCGGAGTGCGCTATGATTTCGAAGAGGGTTATCCGGAAGAATACAGTTATGTTCCCAGTCAGTATATTAACGGTTTTTATGATTTCACACCGATGAAACAGGCTGAAAATTTATATGGATTGGTAACAGAAAAACAAACAATGTTAAATATTGCGGATACCCAATCCATTAAACTCTTTTTAGGCGAGGAACCCTTCAGCATGTTTAGGGGCACAGTTCTTTCAAGCAGACTATGGGTAGACATGGCCAAAGGGGTAACCGTCCGCAAGGCGGTCTGGCGTTCCCCCCAAGGCAAAGAAGTGGAAATCACCATCACCCGTATGACTTCCTTCCATCAACTTTCCCTCTTTACCATCCAGTATGAGGTACTGCCGCTTAACTTTTCGGCCGAAATCCGTTTTGAGTCCGCTCATAACGGAAATGTTGTTAACTATGTTGATCCTGAAGACCCCCGTATGGCCGATGAATGCTTTCGCTATTTAATGCCTATTAGTTGTGAAATAAAAGATGGAGCATCCTTTATTACCTCCGCCACCTCCAGGTCCGGCCTGGAAGTTTGCAGTTGTGTTAAAAATGTTTTGTCTCAGGAACACCAGCAAGAGTTTTTCATTGGTGACCATCTCACTGTTTGCGAATTCAAAACGGATGCTATCCAGGGTAAAAAGATTGAACTAATTAAATATGCTGTTTTTTGCGATAGCATACGCAGCGCTAACGCCAGAAAACAAGCGGAACTGGAAATTAACCAAGCCCTGGCTATCCCTTTACCAGAGCTCTATCAAAAGCAGGAGGAATACCTGGCAGCCTATTGGAATAATTGCTGTGTTGAGATTGATGGGGATCCAGATTCCAACTTAACTATCCGCTATAGTCTTTATCAGCTCATTCAGTCCATTGGTAAAGACCCTTTTAGTAATGTTCCGCCAAAAGGTTTAAGCGGAGACGGCTATGAGGGACAATACTTCTGGGATACCGAAATGTACATTCTTCCTTTTCTCACCATCACTAATCCTGATCTGGCCAAAACACTGTTGGAATACCGCTACGCAACTTTAGATTCGGCCAGAGAAAATGCTCGGATATTGGGGCATAAGCAGGGCGCCCTGTATCCCTGGCGAACAATAACCGGCCGGGAATGTTCCGGCTATTTTCCCTCAGGGTCAGCCCAATACCATATTAATGGTGACATCGCCTATGCAGTTGTTGCTTATTATTTGGCAACCAAAGATCATTCTTTCCTCTTGGAAAAAGGAGCGGAAATTATTTGGGAAACAGCCCGCTTATGGCTGGACACCGGAAATTTCTCTCAAGGAAAATTCCACATCAATAATGTAACCGGCCCGGACGAGTACACTTGTCTTGTCAACAATAATTACTATACCAATCTGGTAGCTCAGTATAATCTGCAGTGGGCTGTAAAGATTTATCACCTGCTCAAACCCTATACCGGTTTTCAGGCTTTAATCGAAAAAATCGGTTTAAAGGAAGAAGAAATCAATGATTTCCAAAAAGCCGCTGATAATATGTACTTACCCTATGATGAAACCCTTAAAATTAATCCTCAGGACGACTCTTTTTTACAAAAAAGGGAATGGGACCTGGCCAGTATCCCTAAAGAAAAGTTTCCGCTGCTTCTTCATTACCATCCGCTGCATTTATACCGACATAAGATATGTAAACAAGCAGATACAGTTATGGCCAATTTTATTTTGGAAGATGCTGAGACACCGGAAACTATCTATAACTCTTTTCAGTACTATGAAAAAATCACTACCCACGACTCATCCCTCTCTTACTGCATCTTCAGTATTATGGCTGCCCGCTTAGGCCTGATAAAAAAAGCCTATGAATACTATGAGATTACTGCCAATCTGGATTTGCAGGACAAACAAGGTAATACTGAGGATGGCATACATGTGGCCAATATCGGCGGCAATTATATGGCTATAGTTTATGGGTTCGGCGGATTCCGCCTTAAAGAACAAGGAATATTTTTGGCTCCGGTCTTGCCTCCGAAATGGAAAGGTTATAGTTTTAAGTTTTCCTATGAGGGCAGCAGGATAATTGTCGGGGTCAAACCTGATCACTGTTTCTTACGTCTAGAAAGCGGAAATCCCAAACAGATCACCGTGTACGGAAAAGCTTATCTGCTGCAACATACACTGAAGATAGACAGACCGGGTAATAATTATGTATCGGCCGGCCGCCGCCCGGAATAAACAGCGCACGTGCTAAAGCAAATAGCGTTAGGCTTAGAAATTGCCCCTAAAGGAGGTTGCTCCTATGAAATACCAAGCTGTTATTTTCGATCTGGACGGTGTAATTTGCAAGACGGACCGTTACCACTATTTAGCCTGGAAAAAAATTGCCGAGGAAGTAGGGGTATATTTTGACGAAACTATAAATAATAAGCTCCGAGGCATCGGCCGCCTGGAGAGCTTGGAAATCATCTTGGGAACACGAAGGGAAGAGTTTTCGGAGTCGGCTAAGCATAAATTAGCTCAAAAGAAAAATCAATACTACCGCCAACTGCTGCAAACCATGTCTCCTCAAGACCTTGACCCCGACATAAAAGCAACCTTGGATCAGATTAAAGCCCAAGGTCTTAAAATTGCAATCGGGTCTTCCAGCAAAAATGCCCGGTTAATCTTAAAACAGATTGGCCTGGACAATTACTTTGACGCCGTTTCAGACGGCACGAACATATCTCGTTCCAAACCGGACCCGGAAGTGTTTTTAAAAGCAAGCACCTATCTAGGAATCGAACCGCCCTACTGTTTAGTAGTGGAAGATGCCAAATCCGGCCTGGAAGCGGCAAGGGCAGCTAAAATGGATTCAGCGGCTATTGGAGACGCGGTCAAATATGGACTTGCCAATTATCAGTTAGAAAAATTCTCTGATTTGCTGAAATATGTATAAATCGAGATATGTATAAATTAAGTTAGAGTTCTTTTTAAGGCTAAATGAGCAGCCCCTAAAAGAGGGGTATTTTCTTCCAGAATAAGATATACAGGAATTTGCGCTAAAAATTTACTGAACCTCCCTTTATCCGTAAAGGCAGCTTGAAAGGTTCCATCCTTTAATTTCTCTATAATTTTTGGCGGAATCCCACCTCCTAAATAAACCCCGCCCTGTGCAAAGGATTTTAAAGCTAAATTGCCCGCTTCGGCACCCAGGAGACGGACAAAAATATGAAGGGCCTCCACACAGAGCCGGCATTCCTTAGCCAGGGCTTTATTACTTATTTCTTGCGGACTGAGATCTTTATACGCTGCTTCTCCGTTACCCTTAACTTCATCCCGCTCCCACAGAAAATTATAGATATTGGTCAGCCCTTCACCGGAAAGAAGCCGCTCATAGCTGACATGCCCGTACCGCCGGTGTAAGAAACGCCATAATTCCAGATCTTCCTCAACTTGAGGCGCAAAATCAGCATGGGCCCCTTCCGTAGGATAAACCTGACCGCCGATAATAAGGGATTCCCCTAGGCCGGTGCCGGGAGCAATTACCGCCCTGTTTAAGGAGCTACTGTTTAACGATGCACCGTTTATTAATTTTCCGTTCAAAGGTTTTCCCCTGAGCAACAGGAGAGCCTGATCCGGTAAGATGGAAATACCATATCCCAATGCGACAAGGTCGTTGCTCCAGCCTATTAAGGGAATAAATGCCAGCTGTTCGCGTAAACTTGTCAGGTCAACTGTCAGCTCCAGATTGGTAAAGCGGCATTTATTCCCGGAAATCGGCCCAGCCAAGCTGAACCAAGCAGCCTTTATTTTTGCGGATTGCCAAAGTTTATTTTTACGAAGATAGTCGGCAATCGCCTCTGGCAAGGAGGTAAGCTGTCTGCTCGGGTATTTGTGCAGGTCAGTCATTTCCAACCCATGATTAACAGGACGGAAAAGAGCAAACCTGGCATTTGTACCGCCAATGTCGGCTGCTAAAATCATAACCCATCACCCATCCCCTATGCTTTCAGGGATTAACTACTTCTCGTTACACAAATCTTTTGATAATTTCATCACAAATTTCATCAATATTACTTTCGTTGATATTGTGTGTTTCCATTATTTTTTCAACTTGCTCCCTTTTAAAAGGGTCATGCAAATCCTTCAGGTAGAACATCCTGCCGGTCCGTCGACCGATTCTAAATATCATTTGCTCCTTAATATCAAGGGCCAGGAACTTCTCAATAATCTTAATCATGCGCTCCTTATCCTCAGGAAACTTTCCTTCCACTTCTTGGAGTAAGTTTATCATATGATCACTTATTAAATAACTGGTAACACCTTCCAGGTGTTTGATTACATACAATAATTCTTTCACCATATCGATATCATTAGTTCTGGTGAAAACCCCTTTTTGATAATCCTCAAAGAGTTCAATTCTTTGGCGCATGGCAAATGTTCTAATACGGATGAAGTCCGGATTAATCTGATTGAGAGCATCTGCCGTTTCGGCGGCATTCTCATAAGAGTACTCTTTGCCACCTATGCCGGGCATAAAATACTCGGACAGTTCAATACCAGCTCTTTTTACTTTTTGCCCGGCAATAATATGCGTTTCTTTATCCACACCCTTTTTAATTAGCTCCAAGATCTTGGTGCTGCCTGTTTCCATCCCCACATGAATTCTGTTCAAGCCGGCAGCGGCTAAAGCCTGCATGTTCTCGTCACTAATCTTAGCAAGGGTTTGCGATCTCCCATAGGCTGTGATTCTCTCGATGCTAGGAAAGTTTTTCCTAAGGTATTGCAAAATTTCTACCAATTTTTCCGGTTTTAAAACCAAGCTATTAGCATCTTGCAAAAATACGGATTTCATGCCGCTTGCATACCATTCCTGGGCCATATAAAAAGCATAATCATCCCCGGGTTGCTCCAAAACCAGGCTGGGTATTCGGCCTTGGGAACGGCTGAACTCATCCGTCCATTTTTTGATTTGATCAATATCCCGCAAAATATGTTCGACAGGGCGTACGCTAAATTTTTTATTTTTGTAAAGATAACAAAATTTACAGCGGTTCCATGGACAATTTCTTGTCAATCTAAGCAATAAGCTCCTGGCTTCACTTGGCGGCCTGATAGGTCCTACTTCGTAACCGTTGTATACTGCCTCCGCATTTTTTACCACTTTTCTCCTCACAACCTCCCGGTTTTTCTTATAAAATAATTTTATATTTTCTATAGGATAATTTTATTATATCTCATGTTATAAGTTAATTCATTATATCTCACTTTTCTTAGTATATCATTCGCCAAAATCGCCGGCTAAATCTCCTATCTCATCTCGATAACCGGCCATTCGTTACCTTCGTAATTAATATAATATTGACCGTTCCGTTCTATGGCCCTCTTACCTAATTCGTTATAAGCAGCATGGGATAATTTCGTATCACCCGGCCAAAACAGGGTAATATAAGGAATATTGTTTTTTATAATCATCTTGCCGCTGGGCAACGGCATTTCCCGTCCGTCATAAAGCGAAATCATAAGTTGGCCGTCTTGTTCGGTGACAGATTGAACGAAAAACGGAACATCTTCCACTTGTACCGGGTACCATTGATTCTGCCAGACAATGTAGTATTGGTTATCGCTTTCTTTCCTTAAATGGGAAGCAAACAGTTTAACAATATCTTTCCTGGTCATTAAGACACCGTCTGCATACCATTGTCCATTTTTATCAATAAAAATTTCAGGAGCAGGCAAATTTTCCAAGGTAAAGACCTCCTTTAAAAATAAATTTACAAAACCGTTTTTTCTCCTTTCCCGTCAATACTATTATTACAGGTTTTTAAAGAAAAATACCTGAAGCCTGAATTGTTTATTGGCCAGCAAGGCCTGAGTTAGATTGCTGTAATTACAGCAATCTAATTCAGACCGGCACGTTTGCTGGTGATCTGGTACAAAATGCCTGTTATCGCCAGCAGTAAACCCGATGCCAAGAGAATTAAACCGATCGGTATAACATCGGCCAGCGGGCCGAAAAAGAGTATAGCAATGGGCATCGCGCTTCCTGTTACGATTTGCACCAGGGAAAACACCCGTCCCATCTTTGTAGGTTCTACATTTTCCTGAATCAATACCGTTTGCGCCGTAGCAATAATCGGCATGAAGAAACCGGCCGTGCCCATGATCAGCAAATACACCACAAAATTACCTGCAAGACCCAACAAAGCAAAAGTAACCCCGAACCCCACCAGACAAATGGCTACCGTACGTATTTTATCCTTAAATTGTCCTCGCAAAGAAAGGAATACCCCGCCCAGTAAGGAACCGACAGTCCATACCATTTCATTGGCAGTCAGACGCCAAACATCACCGCCAAAAGTGCGTTCCACCAGTAGAGGCGTTAAGATGGCAGCGGGTGTAACTAGAAAAAAAGATACCCCAAAACAAATTAGAATCCGCTTTAACAACCTGTGCTGAAGAGCATACTCTATGCCCTGGCGTAATTCGCTAAAAACAGTAGCTTGGTCTGTACGTGGAACTTTCTCAATAGAAATAAAACTTAAAACAACAATCGCCAGGAAAGCGGTAAGCACATCCAGCATAAAAGCCCAGGCAATACCCAAGAATCCGAGCACGATTCCGCCCACAGCAGGAGAAAGGAGCATTAAAACGGAATTCAAGGTTTGGTTGATACCCTGAACCTTGGTTAACTTTTCTGTGGGTACAAGTTGGGGAAACAGGGCGTTGACTGCAGGCGTTTGAATTCCGGCACCTATAGAGCGGATAAAAGAAATTACTAACAACAGTTCCAGCCTTTGATAGCCCAGCCAAAAAGCTATAGCCAAAGCAAGGGTGGCTAAAGCAATAAAACCATCTGAAAGCATAATAAGATACTTCCGATTATAACGGTCAGCCCAAACACCGGCCCAAAGGGAAATCAGGACCTGAGGCAATAAGGAGCTGATGGTAAACAGCATTATCCATTTACCGGAAGAAGTTTCCAGGGTGATATACCAGATAATAGAGAAACTGACAACGGAAGAACCAAAAAGAGTAATGTTTTGACTGATTAAAAATAAAGCAATCTTCTTCCAAGAATAATTATTGTTAGACAATTGGTTACTGTTCATCAAATCGTCCTTTCAAAAGATGGGGAGAAGGACGGCCATCTGAGCTATATATAAAAAGACGGTAGAGAAACCCACCGTCTTTAATACTAAACTCTTTATTAAAAGGTTAGCTATAAAGATGTGCCTTCTCCCGTTTAATATTATTTTGTTGGTTTAAATGAGCGCACTTATCTCTGTAGACATTGTCCTTAACAGGAATCATACAAACAGCTGCACTCTTCATTCCGGCAAAAGCACACATCTTTACACACCTCCTTTTAATACTTAAAAGTATGGTACTATGTTTAATGGGAAAAATCAACATATATCTTTCCTGATTAGAATCTGTTTAGAAGGATATTTGAGATCCAAGGCTAAATAATCTTTATAGACCAATTGTCAGGAGGTTGGATTATGGAAAACCTGATTGAAAAAACAGCTCAACATTTAGCAACATGCCAATATGCGGTAGCATTAACCGGAGCCGGTATTTCTACGGAATCGGGTATACCCGATTATCGGGGTCCGAAAGGTGTTTGGGTTAAAAACCCGGAAGAGGAAAGAAAAGCTTATCAAATCTATGATTTGTTCCAGAAAAACCCAGAAGCCTACTGGCAAGAAAGTCTGGAAAATCCTCGCTTTAAAGGGATGCTGGAAATGAAGCCCAATCCCGGTCATTATGCCTTGGTTGAACTTGAAGAGATGGGTATTCTAAAAGCTATTGTAACCCAAAACATCGATAACCTACATGTTAAAGCCGGTTCACGCCGGGTATTGGATTATCACGGCAATCTTGCCAAGTTAAGATGTGAAAGCTGCCATAGCCGTTATCCGGTGGAGGAATTTGATCTAAAGAAAATAGTTTATGAAGAAAGAAAAATTCCTTTGTGCCGGAACTGCGGCTACCCTCTAAAATCCGATGTGGTCTACTTTGGGGAACCCATACCCCAAGACATAGCCATCTTAAGCTGGGAAGAAGCTCAGAAATGCGATGTAATGTTAATCTGTGGAACTTCAGCCACTGTTTACCCCTTTGCCAGCCTGCCTTTTTCGGCCAAAAACAGACCTGAGGTAATCATTGTCGAAATTAATGCTGAACCAACCCCTCTAACCAAAGATAAAATCTCAGACTATCTAATCCAGGGCAAAACCGGAGAAATATTACCGCAAATAGTTAAAAGGGTAAAAGAGTTGAAAAAGGAGTAAACTATTTTAGTATTGCTTTATGATAGGTTTTCTTGCCCTTGCGTATTTTAACACCGGATTTTAATTGCTCGGAAGTAACAGTAAGTTCTATGGATAAAACTTTTTCATCATTCACAAGTACGCCCCCTTGTTGAATCAAGCGCCTGGCTTCTCTTTTCGAGGGAGCTAAACCGCAAGCGATCATCAAATCCACAATATCAATAGCCCCCTCCGACAAGCTTTCCGCTGGTATTTCCGTGGTTGGCATGTTGGAATCATCTGAACCACCTGCAAAGAGAGCGTGGGAAGCGGTCAGGGCTTTCTGCGCATCTTCTTCCCCATGGACCAATTTGGTCAATTCATAGGCCAGTATTTCCTTAGCTTCATTCAGTTGACTTCCTTCCCATTTATCCATGGCCTCAATTTGTTCCAGCGGCAAGAAAGTGAGCATCCGTAGGCATTTCAAAACATCAGCATCAGCAACATTGCGCCAATATTGGAAGAATTCAAAAGGTGAGGTTTTATTAGCATCAAGCCAAACAGCGCCTTTAGCCGTCTTACCCATTTTTTGTCCTTCAGAATTCATGAGCAGGGTAATAGTCATGGCATAGGCGTCTTTACCTAATTTGCGGCGAATTAGTTCCGTACCGCCCAGCATATTGGACCATTGATCATCGCCACCAAACTGCATATTACAACCATAATTCTGAAAAAGATAATAAAAATCATAGGATTGCATAATCATATAGTTAAATTCCAAAAAGGACAGACCCTTCTCCATTCTCTGCTTATAACATTCGGCCCGCAGCATGTTGTTGACAGAGAAGTGGGGCCCTACTTCCCGCAATAATTCAATGTAATTTAGCTTTAAAAGCCAGTCCGCATTATTAACCATAATGGCCTTGTCCTCACCGAACTCTATAAATCTCTCCATCTGCTTTTTAAAACACTCGCTGTTATGCTCGATGGTTTCAGGGGTCATCATGGAACGCAGATCTGTACGACCCGATGGATCACCGATATAAGCGGTTCCGCCTCCTATAAGCACGATGGGTTTATTCCCTGCCATCTGCAAACGTTTCATTAAGCTTAAAGCCATAAAATGGCCTACATGCAAAGAATCGGCTGTGGGATCAAAGCCAATGTAGAATGTAGCTTTGCCGCTATTAACAAGTTCTCTAATTTCTTTTTCATCGGTAACTTGGGCAATGAGACCCCGAGCTACCAATTCATCATATACAGTCATCTTCATACCCCTCTACAAGAATATTTCTTAATACATACCCAACCAATAATTATAATATACTGTTCTGAAAAGCAGAACACAAACCTTTTATTCCGGGATTTGATCATCATTACTCCAATAACCTTTTAAATCGTCCCGGACACTTATCTCTGCCATTGGTACCTTGGATCGATAGGCAGCTCGTAAGGTTACATGACTGGAAACAGGAGCCGTAAGAAACACAAAGAAAATTCCTAAAAAAAGTTTTATACTGAAGTAACCTTCGGCAAATATGAAAAAAAGAAAGGTTCCCAGGAGAACAAACAAAACGCCCAGGGTGGAGCTTTTAGATAAAGCATGGGCCCGGTTATAGACATCCGGTAAACGAATAAAACCAATGGCACTAAGAAAACCAAAGACAGTTCCGATCAAAATAATAATGGCGATACCTAATTCAATCAGATTGTTTGCGCTCAATAACAACACCCCTTTCGATATATCTGGACAAGGCTATGGTGCCCACAAAGGAAAGTATCCCCAGAAGCAGCAATACTTCAAAAAAAGCCGTGCTCCTCAGTAAAACAGAAAAAATAGCTATTCCGGCAATCAAATAAGTCCCCATGGCATCTAAAGCCTGCACCCGCTCAGGTGTTGTAGGACCCTTTACCAAACGATAAACCATTGCCAAGATGGATAGAGTCAGAAAACATAAAGATAAGAACAATAACCACTTAATCATTACCTAGTCACCTTCTTAATAGCTTCTTCAAATCTATCTTTGGACTGGAGAACCGCATAACTCAGTTCCGGAACATCCATGACATGGGTATAAAATATATTTTTATCATGAGTAATTTCTACAACCACTGAACCAGGGGTTAAGGTAATCAGGAGAGCCAGTAAGGTAACTTCCACATCGGTCTCCAGACTGGTTTCAATGGCCATAATACCAGGTTTAATTCTGATTTGGGGCCTGATAATTTCGCGTATAACCAAAACAGCAGATATAAGTACTTCACGCATAAATATAAGTAGGAGTCTAACAGCTGCGTACAAAGTTAGCAAATAGAATTTGGAAGGAAAGAAGCGCCGTAAAATAAACAGAACAAATATGCCGAATAGGTAACCACTAAGAAAGGTTAATGCGCTCCAATCATCTTGAAAAAACATCCATAAAAATCCGATAAATAAATTTATTAATACTTGCATAGGCATTAAAACTACCTCTTTCCGTCAACCAATACTAAAGTTTGCCTCCAAGCACTGCATCTATATATCCTTGAGGATCCAGTAACCCTGCTGCTGCTAAATCTACATATTCATGTATTACTTCCGCCCCTAAACCCAAGGCGATAGTTAGAGCTGTGAGAATGCCCATAGGAAGCAACAAGCCCTCGGTGCTTACTTTTTCCGTCTCTTCGGTAAGAGCGGGCCCCCAGAACACATTCATAAAAATTTTCATGACAGAATACAGTACCATTAGACTTGTCAAAAGACCTATTCCACCCAGCCAGAAGTACTCGGACTGAAAGGTTCCTTCAGTAACAAAAATTTTACCTATAAAACCGCTTAAGGGCGGTATGCCCGATAAGGACAGAGCCGCAATAAAGAACATCCAGCCCAATTTAGGATGCAAACGAATCAGGCCGCTCGTTTCTTTAAGTTTAGCGGTACCGGCTACATGGATTATAGTTCCCCCTAAAAGAAAAAGAAGAGCTTTAACAAGCATATCATGAATCAAATAATACACCGTACCCCTCATTCCCACCAGGGAAAAAGAAGCAAATCCGGCCAAGATAAAACCAACCCCTACCACCACGTTATAAGTAAGTATTTTTTTAAGGTCCCAATAAGCTACGGCTCCCATGGCCCCTAAAACCATAGATACTGCAGCTAAGACCCCTATAAACAGGTGGGTAATACTCAAGTCATGATAAAAGACAAGGGAAAACAAACGGATAATGGCATATACTCCTACCTTTGTCAACAAAGAAGCAAAAATAGCCGCTATGGCCGTAGGTGGAGCACTGTAAGAATCAGGAAGCCAAAAAAAGAGAAACAAACCGGCTTTGATACTAAACACTATCAGGAACAAAAAAGCAACTGCTGTTAAGAGGCCATCCTGTCCTACTGCCGCTACCCGGACAGACAGATGAGCCAGATTTAAGGTTCCCAACATGGCGTACAAGTAAGCAATCGCTACAAGGAATAAGGAAGATGTTATCATATTGATTAAAATATACTTAACAGACTCCCTAAGCTGGATCTTTGTTCCTCCCAAGGAAATCAAGACATAAGAGGCTACCAGCATCACTTCGAAACAAACAAACAAGTTAAAAATATCTCCCGTCAAAAAAGAGCCATTTACTCCTGCTAATAAAAATAAAGTCAAGGGATAAAAGTAATGTCTCTCTCTCTCTATTCCCAGGGAAGAAAAAGCATAGCAAAAGCAACAAAAAGTAACAATCGCCGTGACCAAAACAAGCAAAACGGCAAACATATCGGCCGCCAAAGTAATGCCAAAAGGAGCCTTCCATCCACCTAGATAAAGGACTTGAACCCCCGTAAGCTTGATTTGGTCCAGCAAACAAACAGCTACTATCCCAATAAAGGCCGTAGTCAAAAGACTTAATAACCGGTGAAACCAAAGTATATTTCTAAAAATAACCATTACCATTCCAACTATAACGGGAACGACAATGGGTAACACAACTAAATTATTCATTTCCATAACCCCTTAATTGCTCTACGTCATCCGTTCCTAGAACTTTATTAGCTCGATAACTTAACACTAAAAATAGAGCTGTGGTAGCAAAGTTAATTACAATAGCTGTTAATAAAAGAGCATGAGGCAAGGAATCAACAAAAGTGGTTTCCTTAAGGCCCAGAAGTGGAGGTCCGCCCTTTTTTAAGCCTCCCATAGTTAGAAGCAGTAAATTCACTCCATGCCCTATAATGGAGGTGCCCAAAATAATCCGCAATATATTTTTGGATAGAATTAAATAAGTTCCGACAGCAAATAATATCCCGACAACGATTGACATACATGTTTCCATTAGCGATCATCACCTATACTCATAATAATAGTCATGGATGTTCCGATCACAGCCAGAGCAACTCCTACATCAAATAAAACAGCCGTTGCCATCTCGGTTTCTCCAAAAATCGGCAGATTAACATGTCCAAAAACCTGGTATAAAAAGGGCTTACCGCTTATCATTCCTCCTACCCCTGTAAAAACAGCGATTAATACCCCGATCCCGGCAACTATTTTAAAATCTACGGGAATATTCTTGCGAACTTTTTCTATACCATAAACGAGAAAGAGTAAAACAATAGCTGCTACAAAAGCAAGCCCCCCAATAAATCCTCCTCCAGGCTGGTGATGCCCCGAAATAAAGAGATTGATAGCAAAGGTCAGTATTATTACCACAGCTACCTTGGTAACTGTCCTTAAGATTACATCATTTGGTTCCTTCATTCTCATTCCTCCCTGCCAAGCGAAGCTTGATCAGTACATATACTCCTAATCCTGCCATGGACAGTACCAAGATTTCCAACATAGTATCAAAGCCGCGGAAATCTACAAGGATAGCGTTAACAATATTGTTGGCCCCTGCCAGTTCATTGGCTTTTTCATAAAAATGAGAAATGGATTCAAAGAAGCGATTACTATTAGCGGATAAAGCCAGCATCGTCACAACAAGACCAACACCAACGGAAATCACTGCATTGACAGCTTTAAAACCTACAGAACTAATTTCCTTTCTAAATCTTGGTAAGTGATAAATACATAATAAAAATAACACCGTAGTGACCGTCTCCACCACTAATTGAGTGAGGGCCAGATCAGGAGCCCTAAACAGGGCAAAAAAGAAAACTACAAAAAAGCCTAAGGTCCCAACAGCGACTATGGAAGTGAGCCTTGATTCGGCAAAAAGTACAATCAGGGCACAAATAATCATTG
>JAAYMU010000095.1 GCA_012521215.1 Peptococcaceae bacterium
AGGTTGGTCCGGTTATAGAAAAGAACGCCGCATTTCCTCAGGGAACCAACGTCAATTTCGTACAATTGGCGGGGAGAAATTTCCTCCGGGTAAGCACTTGGGAAAGGGGCGCAGGGAGGACCTGGGCATGCGGTACCGGCGCCTGTGCATCTGCCGTGGCTGCCATCTATTGCAAGATCGTGGATTCTTGCGGAAAAATAATAGTGGAAATGCCCGGAGGGAAAGTGAATGTATCGGTTTCTGATAATCAGGAGGTATTTTTAGAGGGACCCGCCGAGCTTATTTGCAAAGGTTACAGCTATGTGTCTGTATAGGCTCTCTGTATGATGTTTCTGTATATTTTCTATGTATGGTTTTGGGCTTGCATGATTTCATGCCTATAACAGCACTTCACGATCTTATGTCACTAACAAAAGCTCATTAGAGAGCTTGATATTGCTTACAAAAGCTCAGAGATCCGTCAGTTCGTATTGTCTTTACGTGCATCTTTCCATATAATTAAATTAAATCAATGTCCTGGTAATATTAGGTGTTTTCAATGGGAAATTACAATAGTAAGGATATCAAGGAAGACGGCGTTGTTGCACCATTTCAATTACTCCATGGAAACAAAGAGTTGATGGCCAAAGTAATTGAGAGTTTTCCTTATCCGATCCAGGTTTATGCTACGGACGGTACATCGGTGTTGCTGAATAAGGCCATGCTGGAGGAATATGGTGCTGTCAACCCTGACATGGTCGTTGGCAAATATAATATTTTCAGAGATCCCGACATTATCGCATCAGGTCAAATCAATGAGTTGAACCGGGCATTTCGTGGAGAAATTGTCTTTTTCGCTGATGTTAAAGTACCTTTGGAGGGGATTGCGGAGCGTTACGGTATAAAGGATTTAGACATAGAAGCGTTGTACCAGGATATTACGCTATTTCCTATCTTCGATGACGAGCAACGAGTGGCATATGTAGCTGCGTTGCTGATCAACAGAAGGGTCTATCGCGGTAAGGAGGAGATTGAGAAGGCCAAGGAATATTTGGAAACTGGCTGGAAGGAAGAATTTGATTTGGGGAAAACGGCTAAGGCGGCGGGTCTCAGCAAAGCGCATTTTACCAGACTTTTTAAGAAGCATACCGGCATGACACCACATGAATATTATATTGACATTAAGATCCACAAAGTGAGGGAAAAGCTACTGGATGCCAATCTTTCTGTCGCACAGGCCTTTGCTGCCTGCAACATGAATTACAATGGACATTTGGCCAGGATTTTCAAAGAAAAAACCGGTGTTTCACCTTCCGCATACCGTAAAATGTTGGACAAGCAGGCTCATGCAGATTGAGTAGATAAATAAGTTGGGGTAGAGAGTCGGTTTAGAAGAAACGAGGGGTATCGATGAAAAATCAGGTTGAAAGCGTTCAAGAGGGGCCAGAGAAATCGCTCCGGTTGTCTCTCGATAATGAGGAACTGCTGGCGAAAGTGGTCGGGTTCTTTCCCTATCCGATACAGATTTTTTCCTTGGACGGAACGGCGCGTTATATTAACAAAGCGGCGCTGGATATGATAGGCATAAGAAGCGTTGAGTCCCATGTGGGCAAATACAATGTTTTTGAGGATCCCGTCGTGCGGAAACTGGGTTTTATGAACCAGGTCAGGCAGGTTTTGACGGGGAAAACGGTGAACATTACTGATTTTAATGCCCCTTATCGGGACCTGATCCGGTATTTTAATGTTGTAGACCGGGATGTTCAGATGATCAGCTCCGACATTACATGTTTTCCTTTAGTTGATGAGAATGGAACCTTCGAATATTTTGCCGTTGTTTTCATTCTCAAAAAAATCTATCATGGGAAAGAAGAAATTGCTTGGGGCAGACAATATATAGAGGAGCATTGGTTGGAGTCTTTTGACTTGGGGGAAACGGCCAAGGCGGCGTGCCTGAGCAAGGCGCAGTTTATCAAACTGTTCAAGAAACATCTGGGGGTAACGCCCCATGAGTATTATATCAATTACAAGATCGGAAAATTGAAGGAGAAGCTCTTGGATGCCAATCTTTCCATCGCACAGGCCTTTACCGCCTGCAACATGAATTATAACGGTCATTCAACGAGATTATTTAAGGAGAAGGTTGGAGTTTCTGCTTCGGCGTATAGAAAAATGTCGTTGTAAAATGAAGGGGAAATTTTAACGTGGAACAAAAGGAATAATAAACTTTGCAATTTTTATAATTAGATAGCGCGAGAAATTGTATAGAGAACAGATGGCGTGCATATACATATAAATTATGTAAAGTAAGAAAGGACAACACAATAGAGCCAGGCTCTGGATAAGAGGCGGGCTTTTTTATTATTGAGATATTCAAAATGACATTTTCCGTACTGTTTATGAGCATATCTGACCTATCACTAAGGATAAACAGTTACTACAATAATACAATAAGGATAATTACTAAGTAGTTAGGGAATGTTTTTACTCTGTGTGCAGGCGGCAGCCGTTAGCGCTGGGATTGCTAACACAATGGGGAATGGGGGATAATGCGATTCCCAACGCCTAAACGGTGTCGATGTTTGCTCGGCTGTCGCCTTGTTATTTCCATTACAAGAATCAGAACGACCAAAAGTATTATCGGGGGTATCTATCAAACATGGATTGGAGGAGTATGAGAATGAAACGGATTATTCCATTGGCGTTATGTTTCTTACTAATTATTTCATTTACCTTTACTCAACCTGTATTCTCGGCTGGGGAGACCATAACATGGACCGGAGGTGTCGGTGACGGATTATGGCATACTGCCGGTAACTGGAATCCGGCACAAGTGCCGGGTGACGGTGATTTAGTTATCATCCCTGAGCTCGCAGATGTTGTATATGGAGGCGGAGTGACAAGTGTAAGACTAAACTGTGCAGGGAATCTGACAGTTTCCGATGGTGCTCTTAAAATCATCGGAGATTCTATGCTAACAAGCGGAAAGCTGGATGGGGCAGGAGATATCGAAATACTTGCTACCGGGAAACTTACCTGGAACGGAGGAAGTATAGAAGGCTCCGGGAAGCTAATTCTTAATCAAAGTGAGTTATTAGTATCACAACCTTGTTTAGAGCGTTATCTAGTAACTATAGGATCATTATCTAAATTATCTATTATGAGCGATAGTCTTAAACTCACTGGCGGCGCCGAAGGAGAAGGGGACTTTCCTATCCAGGCAGGTCAAACTCTGGAACTGGCTGACAGCGAAAGCTATAACCTCAGCAGTCTCAATATTAACAATTATGGAACTCTAAAAGTAGCAAATACCTGCGAATTTGTCCGGTTTAATTACGATTTCACACAGCAGAATACAGGCACACTGGAATTTGACATAGGTGGACCTGATGACTTTACAAAGCTTGAGGTTGGTGACGAGGCAACGCTATACGGTAAGTTAAAAATCAATATCCTAGATGGCTATGTCCCCCAGCCAGGCGATACTTTTGAAATTATAACCTATAACAAAAAATATGGAACGTTCTCCTCTATCGTCAGCAATATAGATGATATCACTTTTGTGCCGGTCTATAATGGCACTAGTCTTACATTGACCGTAGCAGCTGAGGCTGAGAATGTCTGCAAGATCGGGGCAACAGAATACGCAACACTTGATGATGCGCTTGCGGCAGTACAAAGCGGAGAGACAATAGAATTGCTTAGGGATATTGATTATGTGAAAGATGTTGAATATGACGGTGCTATATTTATTGACGGAATGGATATCACTATTGATTTGAATGGATATACGTTTAATGTAAACAACAGCAGGGGCCCGGGCATAAAAGTACGGAACGGCGGTAAAGTGGAATGCATCAACGGGGAGACTACAGGTTCTTTCAACGTTACGGGCTATGAATATGGAGTGTGGGCCGAGGACGCCGGTACTGTTGTCCGAGTCAACAATATCACTTCCAGAGGCAGTACTGCATATAATTATGGCGTTTTCGCTAAAGACAGCGCGGAGGTTATCGTAGAGAACGACATTGTTGTTTCAGGCTATTCCAGTAGGGGCGTAGCCGCCAATGGTGGAGTAGTCACTGTAAAAGGCGATATTTCTTTAACAGAAGGCAGTGGTGAAAGTGTCGGCCTGGATGTCTTTAACGAAGGACGCGTCGTTGTAGAGGGCTCCGTTAACGTAAGCGGGTACGGAGTAAAAGGTATAATAGCTGAAAGCAATGCATCGGTTGACATAAGTGGAGACGTTACCGCCATGGGCGATGGCAGTATAGGAATATCTGCCGAGGAAGCCCATGTTTATGTCGACGGGGATGTAGCGGGCAAAAGAATGGGCATAAGCGCCCGTAAAGCGTCCGTCATTCAAGTAGCAGGCAATGTTACATCCACCGCCGCCGATCCTACTACCGACGAATCAGGCCGCGGTATAGAAATCAATGATGAGTGCCAAATCACTGTTGGCGGGAATGTCCGATCTAATGATATCGGCGTTAACATAATAGTAAATGATCCGGCACAGCATACTCCTTCGGAAATATACATTGACGGAGAAATAACCGCACCGGAGTATATAAGTATTTGGGACACATCTTTAGGCTGTGAAGACTATAATGGGATTACTCCTTCAGGATACCGAATCTACGAAGTCATCACTGACGGCAGTAGCGGTAGCTATACACTAGGCACTGTTTTTGTAAAAGTGGAAGGGGTAATACCTGTTGCGCCTACTGCGCCGCAGGACTTCATCGCTACGCCGGGCGACGG
>JAAYMU010000096.1 GCA_012521215.1 Peptococcaceae bacterium
GGCCTTTAGGAGAATTGGAAAACCAATTAAACTCTGATTTTATTAGGGTTCACAGATCATTTATCGTTAATAAAAGGAAAATCAAAAGTGTAACACAAATTAGTGACCGAACTTATGAAATTGAACTACGCGATTGTTCGCAAAGAATTCCTATGAGCAGAAGTGCCTATAGCAAATATAAACAGCTGTTTAGGTAAACTGACCCGGACGGAAGACGAAAAATAGGGGGTTTCTCGATTTATTAAATGTTAACCTTCCGTTAAGTTTTTGTGACCCACCTTCTCAAAAGCCGGTAAACCATTCAGTATATCTACCTCAACCCGAACAGTATTGGCCTCGATCCCCGTAAGAACCAGGGTGTTCACTGATGCCAGCATAGTATTCTCTCTTTCGCCTTAAATGGGGTTAAAATTCGAGTGAAAACCAGTATATTCCTGCTGTAGGACATAATTTTATAAATTGCGACAAGGTGAGGGGTGTGCTGATGGGAATAGCAGTGCTCTTTGAAAGTGCTTACCCATGGAAAACTGCGGCCAACAAAACAGAACGTCAGACTGTTGGTCACCATTAGTTGCTTAGTTTCTTATTAAAAGGGTGGTCCGCTTTTTGACATTCGCACCAATATCTTTATCCTTATAAAAAAACAGTATTCCGTTAAGTATAACTGTAGTAATAATCCTAGTAAGACAGCTTCCTCTTGTTAACTCTCCTGGTTCCCCTATCATTGAACGGTTTATTGAATCTGCAAAATTAGTCATGGGATGTTTCTTATATTCTTCTATTTTCCGTTTATCTTCTTTTTCACGCATACCCATAGTTCATAGCCAGCCTTTCGAAAAAGCCCAACTACAAAAACATTATGAAAATGTTAGCCTGGGCGTTATTCTGATTATGGTGGTGCCAGTAAACTGCATTACACTATGAAGCAATCTGACGTTCTTTTTGCTTCCCTCTCTGCTTCTGGATTATTTCACTGAAGTACCGAAGTAATCTCTTTATCCAAGTTTGATAAAACCCCAGAATCTATATCTACAATACCTACGAACATAGGTTCATAATTCTCGCTGGTAATAACCCGATAAAATACTTTGGAATCGGAAACAGGATAACAATTGTAGAAAAAAACTGGGACATATCCTAAGTCCTGAGCAGGTTTGGGAGGAATGGAAAACAGCTTTCGTTGCTCGGCAGGATTCTGCTTAGAAGACACAAATACGTCCCATTGGACAGGGCTGCCGGTATCGTAAACCTTAAAAGCTAAGATATTGTTATTGGTGCATTGAGCATTAAAATATGGAGACTTAGCATTCTTAAAAAGATAGGACACCTTGCCAGTTTGTATTTCATAAGAAGCGACCCGGGGCAGCTCAACTCCTTTTTCTCGCCATAAAACCAGGAGATGAGAGTTGTCCAGCCAATCCAGAAAAGTAACATCCTCGGTTAAGGTATGACGATAACCTGAAGTTAAATCTAAAATCCAGTCTATATGGGGTTGGGATATAAGCAATCGGGTACTATCCGGTGACCAGATGTTGGACTTTTGGAAATAACCTACTGATTTAGCACCTGAGGAACTCTTTAGCGTTTCTATCTCCATGATTTGCAGGGGTATGGTGTCCTCTGTTTCTAAATCTTACTTCCCTGTCAATTAGAAATTTGGCTATTATACCAGTATTATTGTTGGCTGTAATAATTTATATAATTATACGCAGACAAGACTTTTATATCTATAACCTTAATCAAAAGGGTGCATCCAGATGAACTTGATGCAATCTCCCTGACTGTTTGCTAGAAAGGTAGGTAACGAGAATATCAATGGATGTCCTGCTGCTTGAGGATGAAGTTAATACTCGCGAGTTTTTCACTATGTTATTAAATAATATTCCTGGAGTAACCAAAGTCATAGGTACCTACTTAGACCCTTGGGTACTCTTGCTACATGATCCTAATCGGATATCTCATAAGGCCAGGGATACTTCTTGACGTTATGTATGTGATGAAGCAAAAGTCCTTCAAAAATGGCCGAAATTATCTGCAGGGGGATCACCAACTTTATAAATAATACGCCCCACTGGTAAACTGCCAGGAATATGTCTCCTCTGCCAATTACACTCAAGCCTACATATATGCTGCCTAATGCTGCCACCATAAAAGCTGCTACTTCAAAAATAATATTGGGAATCACCAGCCAATGTCTTCTCTCCGGATATATTTTTAAGACCAGATTAACTAAAAACGCTATGAGAACATAGTGCAAAAAGGGAAACACAATAAAGACGCCCCCAATGGTGGACCATAAGAACGCCCCGCCAAAGATATTTATCAGGAATATGACAGTAGCAGCACGAAGCACTCCGTATCGGTTTTGCATATTTTTATACAGGACCCTGATTAGGGGCTTTCTTCCACTGTCTAGTTTACTTCCCCAAGCTATCGCCAGTTCTTTCCGGAACCTATAAAAGATTTCAGCCGCTAAGTAGGACGTAATGAATAAGATCATAAATACGAACAAGAGTTCAATTCTATCAGACAAAATCGCCAAAACACTCATTCTATCCCTCCAATTCTCTCGTGTCACGTGTCATGGGGACGTTAGACTGTGTGAG
This sequence comes from Peptococcaceae bacterium, assembly GCA_012521215.1. GTDB lineage: Bacteria > Bacillota > Desulfitobacteriia > Desulfitobacteriales > Syntrophobotulaceae > JAAYMU01. Next base: position 2,607 of record JAAYMU010000096.1, read on the forward strand.
AATGTGTCCTAAAACTAAGTAAATACTCTCTGATTACCGAATTGATTGAAAAGATGTTGGAGATGGCTGGTTTAGCTTATGCTGGGGCCAGCCTTCTTACCATGGATATTGATTACCCTTCGTAGGTTGTAAGCTAGAAAGTATAGCTTGTTTTCTGCTGATACTGAATTAAGTCTGCGGGTTAAAAAGTTACTGTACCCCCAGATTCTCTTTTTAGAAGCAAAAAGAACGTCCCCCTGCTTCCCGTCCTATACAATTCGCCCTTTTTCCTATAGAATCTCTTAAGAAAGGCATATACTTGTGCATGGCATAAATATTAACTATTTAATAGTAATGAGGTGTTTTTATGCTAGAGCTTTTAGATGCTGTCATTAGGCTATTAATTATTATGGTAATAGGAATAGTAATAGGAATAATTTTGGCTAGAATCGCAAACTGGCTTGGTAGATTATTAGGAATATCAGCTTTTGTAGAAAATTTTATTACAAGCTTTAGAAAACAGAGTAACAAATAAAATTTTAGTCAAAGAGAATGGGTGAACATATGAAGACCTCAATATACGCGTTTATCGGGAATAACTCCCCGGACTCCCCCGCGGGGATTATCCAGATCGCCCTGGTAACGGGGTATTAAATGGATATGCAGGTGCATTATGGTTTGACCAGCTGCCTCCCCGCAGTTAATGCCAATATTATATCCTTCAGGCTGAAACTCACGGTCTAACAAAGCCCTGCCCTGTTCCAGCAGGTCATTGAGGGCGTGGCGCTCTTCCCTGGTGGTGTCAAAAAAGCTTTCTACATGTCGGCAGGGCATAATGAGCAGATGCCCCGGACTAACCGGATAGATATCATACTTTGCCCAGGCCAGTTGGTTTTGCAAGACCACATCTTCCTGGTAACAAAAAGGGCATCTGTTCTCCATGGAATCACCTCAGATATTATTCGAATAAGGTTTTTTCGGCTAGTTTATTTTCCGGTTGGGCA
>JAAYMU010000097.1 GCA_012521215.1 Peptococcaceae bacterium
AAAACCTCCTGTAAATGATCGTGGTGGGTTTATTTACCCGGTAGGTTTTCGCTTATGCTTTGTTTTTTTCCTGCTACTTACCCCAACATTTATTATAGAACCTAAATTCTAAAGGTAAGTAAAAATAGGATATCCTTAAAAACAGGATATCCTATTTTAATTTAAGATTAAAATTATTAAATTAAAGATTAGTTGCTATATGTCGACATTCAGTTTTTTCCGCTTCTACAGATCGTAATAGAGAGCAAACTCTTGAGGATGGGGGCACATATTAAAACCTCGCACTTCTTGTCTTTTCTTCTCCAGCCAGATTTCAATCAGTTTTGGAGGGAATACTCCGCCTTTTAGTAGGAATTCATGATCCTCTTGCAAAGCATCTAAAGCCTGATCTAAGGAGTAGGGCAGGGACTTAATTTTACTCTGTTCTTTTTGGGGTAAATTATATAAATTAATATCATAGGGTCCGAAACCTAACTTGGTAGGATCCATATTTTGTTCTATGCCGTCCAAACCGGCCATGAGAATGGCTGCATATGCATAGTAAGGATTGCAGGTTGCATCCGGGCTTCTTATTTCAAAACGTTTTTGCTGCGGTAAGCGGGCATAATCGGGGATGCGGACAACCGCACTGCGGTTGGCGGTGGCAAAGCAAATACTTACAGGGGCTTCGTAACCGGGAATCAGTCGCTTATAGGAGTTAGTACTGGGGTTGGTTAAAGCGCATAGAGCTCGAGCATGGGTTAATAAGCCGCCAATAAAGTATAAAGCTGTTTGGCTTAAACCTGAATAACCGTCAGCATCATAAAAAACCGGATTGCCGTTTTTGAAAAGATGCATATGCACATGCATACCGCTGCCGGCTTCTCCCAGCAAAGGTTTGGGCATAAAGGTAGCACTTTTGCCGGCCTTAAAGGCCGCATTTTTTACTATGTATTTAATCATCATAGTATTATCAGCCATTTTAAGCAAGGGACCGGACTCAATTTCAATTTCCGATTGCCCGGGGCCGCCTACTTCATGATGATGATATTTTACTTCAATACCTCTCTCTTCCAAGAGGAGACACATTTCACTTCTTAAATTATAAAGTATATCCATGGGTAAAGACATGTGATAGCCGTTTTTTAAAGGAACTTTATACCCTAAGTTTTGTTTTTCATTATTACTGTTCCATTCGGCCTGTTCGGCATCAATTTTATAACTGCATTCGTTTTGTTTGGTTTGAAAACTCACATGGTCAAAAACATAAAATTCAAATTCAGGGCCAATTCTCATTTCATCAGCTATGTCGGTGGATTTCATATATTCTTCGGCGCGCTGAGCTACGGTTCTGGGGTATTGATCAAAGGCCTTCGGTAGGTCACCGATTACATAAACGTCACCGATCATGGAAATTGTTGCCACATCGGCGAAGGGTTCCATAACTGCTGTTTGCAAATCGGGTATAAATACCATATCACTTTTTTCTACCGGGGCATAACCGTAATTGGAGCCGTCAAAGCCGATGCCGCTTTTTAAAGTTTCTTCGTTAAAGCGTTCTGCGGGTATAGTTAAATGGCGCCAACGTCCAAATAAATCGATCATTTTAAAATCAATCATTTTAATCTGTTTTTCCTGACAAAATTGCTTAAGTTGTTCCAAAGTACTGAACATAAGTGCGCACTCCTTCTTATAAGTACAACAAAATAATAACGCAAACTATTATATCATAAATATTTTCCCTTTTCAGTGAATTTTTGCGACTGTTAGTTGTTAGGTATATTAATGGATAAACGTGTTAAGATAAAAATTGTACCCTCCGAATTAAATAAACTTTCTTCTAAAAAATAGTTTTTGGCATCTTGACATCTTAGATTCTACAATATATAATGACACCATACCCCCGGGGGGTAATTAAAACCTCTAAGGTAACTTAGAAAGGCCTGAAAATCAATGGAGACGGACAAGCAAGTCAAAAAAAATATTTTAGTAAGATTGAAAAGAATTGAGGGACAGGTAAAAGGCTTACAGCGAATGTTAAATGAAGAAAAATGCTGTGAGGAAATTCTTATTCAAATAGCTGCAGTCAGAGCTGCTATCAATAAAGTTGGAATTCTTATCTTTGAACAACATTCCAAAACTTGCCTTAAAGAGGCCTTAAAGGACGGTAACGAGCAATCTTTAGATAGCCTGATTGCAGTTCTTAACAAATTTGTAAAATAAATTATGGGAGGGATTGTTTTGGCTGGAGCAAATCTAAAAACTTTTACAGCTCAAAATTGGGAATCTGAGGTTCTTAATGCAAATCAATTAGTTTTGGTAGACTTTTGGGCAGCTTGGTGCGGGCCCTGCCGTATGATCGGTCCTGTGGTGGAAGAGTTGGCCGATGAATATGCGGGAAAGGTTAGTGTCGGTAAGTTAAATGTGGATGAAGAATCCGAAGTTGCCAGTAAGTATGGTATTATGAGCATTCCGACTCTTATCTTATTTAAAAACGGTCAAATAGTGGAGAAAATTGTGGGCTTTAGAAGCAAAAATGATCTGGCAAAGTTAATTGATGCTAAATTATAAATCTCTTATTAAATAACTAGTATTAAATATCTACTATGAGGTCAAATGGCGTCTCCTAGTGAGGGGGTGCCTTTTTTCTATAAAAAGGTCAAAAAACAAGCATTGCCGGGAGAAGTAATTGAAGACCTTAGCCGATATAATATAATGAGGGATAAGATTAATTCTTAAGGAAAGGTTTTATATTATGCAGGTACATAACAATATTTCACCGGTTAGGCTGCTTCAAAATCAGGGTTTACCTGTGTTAAAACTAGGGCAGTACATTAAGGTCGAAATTATTGAAAAAGGTCCGAACGGTCAAGGTGTAATATCTATGGCCGGTAAAAACATTCCTGCCCAACTCGAAGCCCATGTTCGTGCCGGAGAAAAATTTTGGGCCTCGGTTCGAGAGATAAATCAGAATAGTATTGTCCTAAAAAAGGAGAACATTCCTTCCGGCGCTATCCATAATTTATCGCCACAGGAAACTATGCTTCTAGCAAACAGGGGTTTAAGTCTTGAACCTAGGTTTGTCCAACTACTTACCGGTTTTATTTCCGCTGAAAATTCATCTCTTTTATCTCTTTTGGCCGGTACAAACCTTCCCTTTAGCGAGTATATTAGAAAATTATTGAGAACTGCTGTTCCTTCTTGGCAAACAATAAAGGAAAATAACAGTATATTAAATTACTTGCGTATTTTAGGTATAGATAATGAGAATTTAATAATGAAAATGTTTAAGAACGGTCAAAATCCTGAAAAGAATTTTACCAACATCAAGCTGGAACTCTTAAGAGTTCTAGCAGAATACGGTAATTTGCTCTCCCGGGAAAACAAGTTATTCCTCAATCAATTTCTTAATGAAATTACCGGCCAGCAGTTATGGTATCAAACAGGGGTTCATGAAAATGCTTACACTATTCTGCATTTTCCCCTTGAAGATAATGAAAAATATTATTTAGTGAAACTAGCCATAGAAAGCCCCCGCAAAGGCCGTAAAATTGACCTGCAACATTGCCGCATAGCTCTACAGTTGGAAACTCCTAATCTGGGTATTATAGGGGCGGATTTATTGTTTTATGGTAAGGAATTAAGCCTTAGTCTGCTCAGTAATAATCCTGAAGTACTGGAACCTATGCTAAAGGTTTTGGAGGATGAGGTGAAAGAGTGTTTCTCTCAGTTAGGTATTAACTTGGAGAGCATTTCCTTGAAAAAGATGAAAGAACATCCTCAGTTTGAAGCCTTCATTAATGGGCAACAACTGGGTGGAGTTGATGTCCAGGGATGAAAAACAAGAAACCTAATCTTAACCAAAATCTAAAACAAAATAACATAAAGCAAGCCGCAGCCCTAGCTTACGATCAATCCGGGGCCCCGCGGGTGGTAGCCAAAGGTAAAGGGTTCGTTGCCCAAAAAATTATCGAATTCGCTCAGGAAAAAGGTATTCCCATCCAGAATGACCAGGCTTTGGTGGAAGCATTAATGCAAGTCGAGCTGTCTCAAGAGATTCCTCCGGAGCTTTATCAAGCTGTGGCTGAGGTATTGGCTTTTATCTATAAGTTGGATAGAATGAAAGCCGGAAACATAAAAAAGCAAAACATAAATAAAGAAAACTAATTCAGTTTAAATAATGATATTCTGCCTTTTTTTATGGAGTTGACGACGGGCTAGGACTTGAGCAACTTTTTCATTATCACCGAGAACAAGACCATTGAGTCTCCATTCGCGGAAAGTATGCCAAAATTGGTCTTCGGAGATAAGCCTGGTATGCATCTCGCATTCTTCGTCATAAGGCCAGAAGACATCAACCCATAATTTACCTGAATTGCTAAGTACGAGTATATAATGTCTCAGTTCCTTGTTATTAGAGTCAATGTTACGCATTAGGATATGTGACCGATTATTTGGAAAATCGGTCCGCAAATAGATATATTTCATTCCTTCCTCCTTGCAGGCAAAATATTACCCTCTAATATATCTATTGACTATCAAGCCATATTGTGATAGTTCTTGTTTTTTATCTAAAACAGGAGGTTAAATCGGTTTTGGAGCATGCAATCACGGTATTATCTCTTATTTCGCCAAAAATTAAGGGTGAAAAATGGCATTTTGCTTGTTTAAATCTTAAAAAGAACGTTAAACCTTGCTACTGTATTTTTTCGGCCCACAACCTCACCGAGTTGGCTCAAAAAGCGAACAGCAATAAAGTTAAGGCCATGTTGCAGGATACTTTGGTCTTTGTCCAGGATAAGGATACTCTTCAACTCCAAGACTTAGGGGTGGAATTAAGCAGAGCAGAAGTTATTTTAGTTAGTGAATTGCTTATTCTCTTTTTCCCGACTCTCCGGCAGGATGATTGGGAGGAGATTTGTCTAAAGCTCGGTATAAGACAGAAAAAAACTTACTGTTCACCTGCCCACAAGAAGGCCAGAATTTTATGGGAAATAATTAAGCAATGCTGGCACAAGGGTTTAAATGAAGATTTAGGGTTTATCAGCAAGCTTAGCGAGCTAACCAAAGGTCTATCTTGTAATTTTTTTCTAGAACTGCTCAGCAAGGAAATCCTCAAGCAATTTCCTGATAGACCTATTCGTACTGATGCCTTTTTTAACGTGCAGGACAGTTTGTCTGAAGCTCAGCATAGCTTGTTTGGTGTTGAGGAAGAGCAGAATAATGAGAAGGTGCCGGCTTCTTTGAAATGGGCAGAGCGCTGTTTTGAGCCGGGAGGGCTACTCTCCCAAAGCTTTCCGGGGTATGAGCCCAGAAAAATGCAAAAAGTTATGGCAGAGGCTATTATCGATAGTTATGATAAGGCCAATAATCTGGTTATTGAAGCGGGAACAGGAACCGGCAAAACAATTGCCTATCTTATCCCGGCTATCTGGTGGGCCAAAAAAAATGAGAAAAGGGTTGTTATAGCAACCCATACCATAAATTTGCAAGAACAGCTGTGCAATAAAGATCTGCCCCTTTTGCACAGCATATTGCCCTTTGATTTTAAACAAGTATTATTGAAGGGCAAGAACAATTATATTTGTCTTAAAGCACTTCTCTATGAAAAAGCCACCGCTGACTTTTCGGCTCAGGAAAGGCTAGTTCTAGCAGGCTTACTTTCCTGGGTAAGAGAAACCGGCTCAGGTGAATTTACGGAAATAGCTTCTCTTCAAGGTCGGAGCTTTTTTTGGAAAAAATACGGTGCCGATAACCCGGACTGCAGGCCTGGCGAATGTCGCTTTGCCAGGCATTGTTTTATGCTTAAAGCCCGCAAGAAGGCCGAAAACGCCGATTTAGTTATTATTAACCATTCCCTGCTTTTTGCCGATATAAAAACAAATAACAGTATTCTCCCGGAATACGAGGATCTTATTATTGATGAGGCTCATAATCTTTACTCTACGGCTTTGAAACAGCTCGGTTTTGAAATTAGCCGGGAGGCACTGCAAAAAACTATGGAAAATTTGTCGGGGGGTAAGGGGAGTTTGGTGTCGGTTCTCAAAAGGAATATTCCGCTTTGGGCTGAATTGTACCCTACCTCCGGGAACTGGACTGAACTATATTTTATGCTGGACCAAGTATCTTTACAGGGTCGAGAAATCACTAGCCTGGCCCAAGAGCTGTTTGAGCTCCTGCAAAGCATTTTAGGGGGACGACAGAACTTAAGGCTAAGCCGCGACAAATTAGGGGATAGGGTTTATGATGCCTGGATGATTGCTCTGGAGAATTTGACCACCGAGTTAATAGAATTACACCAAAATTTAGCCAGACTCTATGCCTGTTTAGCTGCAGATATTGATCAATTGGAAAGCTATAGATATGAAGTAGGGAAAAATAAAAATGAAATCAACCAAATTATTGACGGCCTAAAGGTAATTGCTGCCGGAGAAGAAGAAAGCAGAGTCACTTATCTGGAAAAAAGCAATGTTCTATATCTCAAAAATACGGCTATAGACATCGCCGCTGTTTTAAGAGATAAGGTTTTTAATAAGAATAACAGTACGATTTTAACTTCCGCTACCTTAACTGTTGCCGGTCGGTTTGATTATTTTATCCAGGAGATAGGGTTAGAAAATTACAAGGTTTTAAAACTGGAATCACCCTTTGATTATGAACAGCAAATGATCTTTTGTATTGTCAAAGATTTGCCTATTCAGCATACCCCTGAGGATGTTTTGGCTCAAAAAACAGCTTCATTTTTAACCGAGATTGCCAAAGTTCTGAACGGTAGAACCCTGGTGCTTTTTACTTCCCATCGCTATTTGCGTTTAGTAAATTACTATCTAAGAGAAAATTTGGAAAGTTTTCCTTTAAGAGTGTTGGCCCAAGGTCTTGACGGTTCTAGGGAAATTCTTTTACGAAACTTCATGCACCATGATAAAAGCATTTTACTGGGAACCAGTAGTTTCTGGGAGGGAGTTGATATTCCGGGGGACAGTTTAAGCTGTGTTATTATGACCAGGTTGCCTTTCTGGCCTCCCGATTCACCTGTTTTTGAAGCAAAAGCCAAGCTTTATGAGAAAATGGGAAGAGATCCTTTCCGGGAATTACATTTGCCGGAAGCTATTATCCGTTTTAAGCAAGGATTTGGCAGGTTGATTAGAACCAAAGAAGATAAAGGGACGGTTATCTTGTTAGATGATAGAATAATTACCAAACAATACGGTTCACACTTTCTGAAATCTCTCCCGGTCTTGACCCACTACCGTGGCAGTTTGGAAGAGATTATTTACCTTGTTGAGAAACAAAATACCGTGGTATAATTACCAACGCGGGATAATTACCATCGTGGTATAATTGCTATGAATAAAAACTGCGGGAGTTTGTGATAAAAAGGACGGTAATTTTTATGGATAATCGAGTTTTCCCTGCCATCTTCACCCTAGCTAATTTGTTGTTTGGATTTCTTGCTATAATCTTTGCCTTGGATAATGCTTTGCAGATCGCTACGGCTATGGTTATGCTCTCGGTATTAATGGATAGCCTTGATGGTAGAGTTGCCAGGAGATTAAAAGCCGATTCCAATTTCGGTAAGGAATTAGACTCTTTAAGCGATATAATTTCTTTTGGTCTGGCCCCAGCTGTTTTGGTTTATATTTTTGTCTTCCAATTCTATCTCTCTTTTTGGGGCATTTGGATTTCGGCCTTTTTTGTACTTTGCGGTGCATTGCGTTTAGCCAGGTTTAATATTCTCCCCAGCTCCGATCATTTTGTGGGAGTGCCGATTACCTTTGCCGGCGGCTTCATGGCCTTGTTGCTTTTGTTTTCTGATAATCTACCAGCTTTGATCTATCCGATTGTTATGGTTGTTTTGGGAATTTTGATGGTTTCTTCAGTACGTGTTCCTAAATGGGGTCGATCTTCGATGGAAACAACATCTATGGAAACAATAAATAAGTGCTAAATAATTTCACCCCTAAGTTCACCTGTGCATATAGTAAGGCACAGGTGATTATTTTTTGGGGGGGATTAAAGGTGGCGCAAGCGGTTGATTGGAGTAAAATTGGAGTGAGAATAGTTCAAGGGCTTAATACCACTATTGATGCTATCAGACAGCTTGATACCCAGGAAGCGGCTCTAGTAATGAAATTACTGGGGAAGACATGTACCAAAATGATGAAAGAGGGTGTAGGGCATCAGTTTGGTATAGCCATGATTGAAACCAGCGAAAAATTAGCTCTTAAAGATAAATTAGTATTTGAAGATGTACTGAAAATGTTAACCGGTATTATCGGTAAATTGTATTTTTCAGCCAAAACCGCAGAAGAATTAGAGTTGGTCAAGCAGCTTGAAGATGCTGTTAAAAATTATCAAGTTGTATAATTGCCTTAAAGAGCATAAATTATTTAGAGAACAATGATGAGGGGGGAATCTTATGAAAATCTATTACTTAAGATTACCACAGCCTGTACTTAATGTTTTAAGAAGAGTGTTCGGGAGTAAGTAAATTCTAAAATCATGAATATTTTTCCATTTCCCTCCTATGTATATAGTAAAAGATTTAGGAGGGAAATCATGTTTCTTAATCGTCATTTCTGTATTATGGTTTTGTGTGTAGTATTTATCTGTAGTATATTTTGGTGGCAACAGCCGGTCAATGTGGTAACTGCTATGGCTACAGGAGGATATGCGGACAGTCCCCAGCAGTTTGTCAAAGAGTGCTTTCAAAAATTGGATTACAGGCAGTTTGAGTTAGCTAAGAAGCTAATGACTGAAGATGCCTATATAGAAAGTTTATCCTTGGTGCAAAGACTAAGGGATAATCCTTTTCTTAGTATGCAAAAAATTGTTGTTCAAAGCGTAGACCATAGTAATTTTTTAGTAACAATTACTTTGGGCTCCTCTATAGATCCCCAAGAGGAGGTAAATTATGAGGTTGAGGTTAATCAAGCCGATATCGGACTCATCATAACTTCCATAAAAGCCAGGCAGTAAATTTTTGTATATCTTCCGTTTCTACGGGCAGAATATTAGCAGAATTTACTCAGAGGTGAAGAAAATGATTGCCCATGTCGAAAAAGATGTCTGTATAGGCTGTGGGGCCTGCCCTTCAATTTGTCCCGAAGTATTTGAGATGGATGAGGACGGACTGGCTATCGCCTTGAGAGAACAGGTTCCTGAAGATCAGGAAGAATTAGCTGAGGAAGCTGCAGAAAGTTGTCCCACAGAAGCAATTATCTTAAATTAATAGTCGATAGCAAGGGACAAAAACTAACAATATGAAAAAGTATTTTGTTAGTTTTGCTTTCCTTAGCAATTTTGTGAAGTTATTTTAGGTAAAATCACTGTTTTATTTATCAAAAAAATAAAATGAGTTATTTTAACGATAAAAAAAAATAAAGGCGAATATAAAAAAACCTTGATATATAAGGCTTAAAAAGATATTGGAGCGCTGCGAGGCGTTCCTTATTTTTTAGGAATTCGACATACCCCCTGATTTATAATGAAGGCACCGGAGAGGACAACCGGTAAATAAAAAATAAGGCGGGATATGTTAAGATGTCAAACAAAGTTAAAATTATTGTTGCCGAAGACAATCGAAATTTATGCCAGATTCTTCAGGATTATATCCAAAGAGAGGAAAATTTTGAACTTGTAGGCATAGCATATAATGGCCTGGAGGCCTGGGAGTTAATTCAAAAGCAGGATCCGGACCTTGTGATAATGGATTTAGTAATGCCCAATCTTGACGGGCTTGAAGTTTTAGAAAGAATTAATAATAGAACATCTGTTTCCAGACCAAAAATAATTATGCTCACGGCATTTGGACATGAAACCTTAACTCACCAAGCCATGGTAATGGGGGTTGACTATTTTATACTCAAACCCTTTGATCTGGATATTTTGGGAAAGAGAATCAGGACCTTA
>JAAYMU010000098.1 GCA_012521215.1 Peptococcaceae bacterium
GGATATGAGTGAATACCTTCAGTGGCAAGAAGAGCAAAAACAAACCAATGATCAAAGCAATATTGCGTATATCAGATAAGCTTATTGATAACTGAGGAATTTACACACTAATCTGGACTTGATCCTGTCTATTAACAAGAGACTAGTTCGAGCAACTGCTTTTCTAACGTAATTGCAATGCTAGATCTCAAGCAATTTTCCCGAACATAGGCTCTGCCGTTCTCACCATATTGTGCTAGAATTTCTCTATGTTCAAAAAGGTAAGTCAGTGTCTCAACAAGATGTTCCACATTCCCTGGTTCGACTATTATACCCGCCTCAGCCTCTCTAACCAGTTCGCACGAATCTCCACGAGCCGCCAATATAACGGGACAGCCGACTCCCAGATATTCGTATAACTTAGACGGCACACTATCTGTCAACACGTGACTTTTCAGGGGTACAAAAGCAATGTCTGAAATTCGTAGTAAAGATGGCATTTTATATTTAGGCTGTAGTGGCAGAAATCGCACTGTATCCAGTCGAGCCGCATTAACTCTATCCATCAAGACCGGTTTTTCTACACCTTCACCGATAATCAGAAATTTAATCCTGGGGTTATTTCTCAGTCTAGTAGCAGCATCCACCAAAATCTCGATCCCTTGAGCTAGTCCTACGGTACCGGCATAAGTAACTATGAAATCCTGATCAGCGAAACCCAGGTCTGCTCGTTTAATAAGCCCATCTGGTAATGTCAGAAAATCATCATCTACACCATTGCTAAGCACAAAGACCTTATTACTGGGAACGCCACGTCTGAGCAATTTTTCACGCTTCCCACGTGTAACGACCGAAACTTGCCGAGCGGATGAGTAAAGAAGCATCTCGAGTCGTTCAGCTACTCTAGCCGCTATTGAATCTCCAGATAGCTGGCCCAGATGCACCGCTATTTCAGGCCACAGATCCCGAACATCAAAGACATAGGGAATATTCTTAACTTTGCTTAACACTAAAGCCGGAATCCCGACAAACAAAGGAGGTGAACTAGCAAATATTACATCGGAATCTCCCCTTACTAACAAAGCTCGGAGAGTGGCAGAAAAGGCAAATGTCAAATAAGTAAGAAGTCTACGTGCCTTCGTCTTTTTCTGCGAAGTAAATAGCCATGTTCTTAGTACCCGCACGCCATTAATAGACTCCTCTAAGAAAAATCGACCTCTGTATTCGGGCGAGATAACCCCCGAAGGATAATTGGGAAAGCCCGTAATTACAGTGACAGCATGACCCAATTTTACCAAATTTTCTGCCAAGCCAGTTACTCGGGTAGGACCGCCTCCAACTTCGGGACTATAGTATTGTGAAATAAACAGTACTCTCATGTGATTCTTCTTCCTTCGTAGTAATCCGGATAGTTGTTTCAAATATAAATGGTAACGTCGTTCTTGTTGACACCTTAATACACGGAGTCAAAAACTTTGTCTTCCACGAGCAGCATATCAAGATTCGCGCAATGTATTACATCAGGCTTGCTCTTTCGTAGAAGTTTCAATGCTTTGCACCCAAACCTTAGTAGTGGGATTATGCGCCGACTCCATCGACCTTGAGGAGCCGATAACATCACCCTATGGCTATCGATACCTACCGGTATTGAATATGGCGTTCTAACATCCAGACATCGATCCCAAAACACCACGTTAACGCGGTATTGTTTTTTCAAAGCCATCATCCGTCGATACATTCTCGGATTTGGTGTATGCGACAGTAGTAACGTTACTTTCAACCAATACCACTTCCTTCAGGTGCTTGCATAAAATTAAGTACCTTATAGAAAACCCAAGAAGGTCAACAACAAGACGCAACAACCTTGCAAATTTGTATAGGCCGTGAGTTGATAAAATAATCCCCGCGTCACGGAGAACCGTATTTCGTATTATTCCTACGCCGAAAATCTTGTGGCTTCGAACAGCATCTAGCGCAATCGACCATAACACTTGAGGTCCTAAAAATCTAGCACCAGTATGACGTATCAATCACGCTGGGCCTCGGAAAAGTCGTTCCTGACACAAACCTGGCATCCATGTCGTACACGCCATAATACCAAGGAATATAAGCTGAGATATTCCCTCTGCATTTGCCTTTCGTGTGCCTCTATAGCAAGCATCGCACTCCTTAACATAAACTGTCGCAGCATCATGAGTTATGACATCATATCCTGTAAAGATTGGTCTTTCTAACCACGATCCACTGTATCAACAGTATCTACACAGGACCTGCCAGCCAGGATGTTCTTAACCACCTCTCAACGTTTGCACCAACATAACTATACTGGCACCAGCGCTGAGTCTCTTTTCATCTCCCAAGATTATATCTAAAGCAACCCTACGCAGTTCATTTCCTTCCCGGCTAACAGGATAAGCACTTATCATTCTATTCACTAATTACTACATTGCAGCCATAAAGCTCCATATAACACTCACGGCATAGTTGTCCAGCACCTTCCACATAATACAGCCGCTCGCTTACATCTACGGACTTCGGCATTTCCAGGACTCGATGACATAGCACGCATTCTTCTAATGATTTGTGCGGAATAACTTTCGACTTCACTTTGAATTGGTGACCTTTCCTCAGCATCTAATTCACACCTTTCCTGCTTCGAATATGACTAACTTGCAAAAAGAAGGGCGACAACTATATATGCATTCACAGCCCAATCTCGGTACCGGTTGCCCCACTCACTAGACGTCTTTCAACAGCTCGCACCCACTTAGGCGGATTTTCCTCCCATTTCTGAGGAAACAACACCGTTTGTACAGTCCAGATAAGTATCTGGAGATCGAGTAAAGGACTATAAGACGCTATATAAATCAAATCAAACCTCAGCTTATTATCCGGCGTGGTATCATACCTACCCATCACCTGGGCAAGCCCCGTTAATCCGGGTTTGACCATTTGTCTTAATCTAAAATCAGGGTTGTCCACACAATACTGTTCGACAAACACCGGTCGTTCAGGACGCGGTCCTACTAGACTCATTTCACCCTTCAGCACATTGATTAACTGAGGGATTTCGTCTAGCCGAGTTGCTCTCAGCACCCGACCCACGGGGGTAATCCGATCATCATTTTCCTTTGCCAACACAGCACCAGTTTTTTTCTCTGCATCAGGAATCATACTGCGGAATTTGAGCACACGGAAAACTTTGCCATTTAGACCCACGCGCTCTTGTGCATAAAACGTTGGTCCCGGGCAAAATAACCTGTTAAGAATCGGAACAATAATAAACAGTGGACTAAAGATAGTAAGTAGTAATAACGAACCCGTAATATCAATTAATCGTTTAATTGGAGCATATGCCACTGGAATGCCCAATCTGGGGACGCTAAACAGCGGGTGATCGCCAAACCGAACCAAAGATCCATAGCGAATCAAAAGATCAGACATAATTGGACTTACATATGCACCCAGTCCTCGGCGAACTGCCCATTCAAAAACCTCATAACGCTCTCCAGGCTTGAGATCATCTGCTATGTACAGGACAACATTAGAATCTTGCAGCTTTACATCCCCAGCCAGCAATTCCTCCGGGGTAACTGCTCGTACAACCTGCAAGTACAAAAGAGCCTCCGAATCTCCATTTAGCCCGTCCCGATCGGAGCGCCGAGTTACGACTACAACCTGCTCATTCGCCAGCCACCTTCTGGCTGCCCTCGCTGATACCACTCTTCCTATACAAAGCAAAACACTTTGGAGCGGCAGTGCTCCGAGAACTAGACTTCTTGGAACTGAGGGGGCGCGAAAAACATACGCACTGGCCATCGCTAACAAATTACCTATGCTTACAGAAATAATACAGCTTCCCACAATGCTCACAAAAGGGCGATGCATATCACGGTACCCATTATATAAAGCAAGCGCCACAATGGTTGTAACACAACCTATACTAAGAACCAAGAAAGTATCACTACGATTAGCGGGAGGTAACTGCCCACCAAATCGGATCAGAATTATCAGTACATAAGACAAGAAAATACTCACACTGTCCCATAGAAAGAGCCCAACCACCTCAACAATCCGGCGCCAATTATTCCTCGTATCCATGGAATCGCTCCTTCAAACCACTTTTCAAAGCAGCATGGGCGGAAACCATCTCAAACCCCAAAATCACTTTATATCAAAACAAACAAAAGCGAACGCACACAAAAGATGCTTTTGTGCACTGTTCGCCTATATGTATCTTCTTACTTGCAGCTACAGCATCATGTTCCCTACTACAGCAGCAGAGCACGATACATAGAACCTGCTCCAACCACTACTTCAGGCATTCATCTCAGAGCGAACAAGCCTTCTTTATTACTCTCTGTGCACTCTATGTGATTTTAGGATATAGTTCGGTGGAATTTTAGCAATTCCTTCAAGTACTGCAGCAAATGTGCCGTTATCTTTTAATTTCCCCACTATTATATAGCCATCTCCCCGTCGTCCGAGGATAAGTCAGTGTCATCAACAGTTTTCTCCAAAATTATCTATATAGTTGAGTTGGCTTGGAGTACCTTTCAGATTTCTTTACCGTTTCTGATTTAAAAGGAATTTTAGTTTCTCTGCTGTATGTATTCAATATAGACTGAAATTCATACATAGAGTGTGGAGGCATTAAAGCCGCCAAGTTTCCGTTAATCCGCACTCTCGATGGATTTGACTTCAGTAACCTGAAGTACCTGAAACCGGAGACCGTCTGGAATCTAGCTGACAACAGCTACATTGAACGCCGAGAAA
>JAAYMU010000099.1 GCA_012521215.1 Peptococcaceae bacterium
ATTATGAAGAATGGACAGAGGTTATTGAGAAAGCAGCTGCAGCCGGGATACGCCCTGAGCATCTAATTACATATATTGATATGATGGTTGAGATGGGACGCAGGAATTTGGGGAAGCAATAGAAAGGGAATTAATAGGCTATTAGTAAATACCGCTACTTAGGTGGCGGTATTCGTGCATATAGTCCAGTTTACATATTTTGGAATGGTATAATGTCGAAAAAACTAAAAGGGGGAATACCATGTTAAGAAGATCAAAAGGAATCATTAGTTTAATCCTGATTGCTGTGTTGGTTTGGGCCACGCCTGTCCTGGGTGCTCCCACCGTTTTGCTTGATGGCCGACAGCTTTCATTTGACGTACCTCCAATGATTGAAAATGGCCGCCCCCTGGTTCCTTTGAGAGCCATATTTGAGGCCATGGGAGCTACGGTTTCCTGGGATGACCCTACCAAAACAGCCACTGCCGTAAAAGGTGATACCACTGTGGTACTCCGG
Source organism: Peptococcaceae bacterium (assembly GCA_012521215.1). Classification (GTDB taxonomy): domain Bacteria; phylum Bacillota; class Desulfitobacteriia; order Desulfitobacteriales; family Syntrophobotulaceae; genus JAAYMU01. The sequence goes on from JAAYMU010000099.1 coordinate 497, forward strand.
ATCGGCTCTACCAGCCCAACCATCAATGCCCAGGTTAAACAATTGGACGTGCCGGCCAAGATCGTAGACGGTCGAACACTTGCGCCGCTGCGTTTTGTTGGTGAGGCATTCGGTGGTACAGTTGGTTGGGATCCAGCAACACAGGTAATAACTATTGTATCAGTTCCGACATCAGGATCCGCTCCTACAATATCAGAGCAAATCAAAGTGCATTTTATTGATGTCGGCCAAGCAGACTCAATCTATATTGAGTTACCAGACAATAACGATATTTTAATTGATGGTGGTAATGTTGCTGACGGTCCGCTAGTGGTCGATTACTTAACAAAACAGGGTGTAGACGACATTGAGCTTCTGATTGCCACACACCCGCATGAGGACCACATAGGAGGCCTGCCAGATGTTCTAAATGCTTTTCGTGTAGAAAAGGTTATTGATAGTGGTAAATCAGCTACATCAAAGATTTATAACACCTATGCGGCAACGGTAAAAGCAGAAGGTTGTACTTATGAACAGGATAACTACCAATCCTACACCTGGGGTAATACTGCTCTGCAAATCTACACTGGCAACGAAACCTGGAATGACGTGAACGATTATTCTGTGGTCTGCCGCCTAGATACTGGAGATATTGAATTCATGTTCATGGGCGATGCCGAGACGCCAGTTGAGGACATCTTAACCGGTGACCTCTCAGCGGAAATTCTCAAAGTTGGACATCACGGATCCACCACCTCCACAAGTGCTGCATTCCTAGCCAGGATTAACCCCAAAGTAGCGGTGATTAGTGTTGGTACCGGCAACACTTATGGTCATCCGGCTCCCGAAACATTAAACAAGCTTCAAGCCGCAGGAATTAAAGTCTATCGGACGGATCTGAACGGTAACGTAGTAGTGAGCACAGATGGAAAGACTTATACAGTGACAACTACAGAAACTCCAATAATTCACGAGCCAGAGGGAACCCCTCCCCCATTACCTGTTTCTTCGCAGGGTACTTATATTGGCAGCATCAAATCAGATAAATATCACTTACCCCATTGTAGATACGCCAAAGAAATAGAATGGGCGAATGAAATCTGGTTTCAAACAAAAGAAGAAGCAAGAGTGGCTGGATATAAACCCTGTGGGGTGTGTAAGCCATAAGGAGTCGTAAAGGTATGTGGCCATATAAACCTTACCAAGCAAGATGGTAAGTGGCTTATAGTTGCCGATGATAACCTGCTGAATGCTTTGACCGGGAATATTAATAAGCTATCGGCGTTGGGGGAAAGAAAGCGATTAAACTAATTAAAAGTGAACACCCCCGGTTGAGGTTTAGGATGGGTTTAGAATAATCAATTTGGGAGAGGACTTATATATGAACATTGATTATACAGACTCTGAAATACAGGCCTTAATTGCTGAGGAAAAGGTGCTACCAACAGGTTTTTTTCATACTCTAATTAATTTAAAACCCGTTAACAAACATGTCGAGTCTAAATTAAGTATAGTGGGCAGTAATGGCAACCATTTTGTGGTAATTCTTCGCAAAAACCGAATCAATAGCCTTGACTTTTCGGTTATACTATCAGTAGAAAAGCCCAATTCAAACCAAGTTTTTATTCTGCGGAGATATAATGGAAAGTCACACCCACATACAAATAGAATTGAGGGTAATCGGTTTTATAACTTTCATATCCATGAAGCTACTGAACGGTATCAGCTGCGGGGCATGAACCCAGAAGGTTATGCTTATGAGACTGATCGATATAACAATTTCGAAGAAGCCATATTATGCCTGTTAAGTGACTGTGGATTTAAGAAGCCGGATAGCGACCAACCGGAACTATTTAGCTAGAAAGACTAGGGTAATGGATACTAAAAAAAAGCCCCAAAATGATATTCTGAAACAATTCCATGAAAAAATCGGAGGAAAAGTCTTCTTGGTTCAGGAAGGCGTAAACCGTTATCGAGTTGATACCCCATTTTCCTTTGATGATGGGGATAATCTTGTTATTGTTTTGAAAAATGATAACAATAAATGGCTCCTGACAGACGAAGGCCATACCTATATGCACCTTTCATATCGAATGGATACAAAGCTCCTGCAAAAGGGTAACCGCCAGCGAATAATATCTAGTATACTTTCAGGATTCGGTCTCACAGATGATGAAGGCGAATTGTTGATGGTCATTGATAATGACAATTACGGCGATGCTTTGTTTTCGTTTATACAAGGCCTTCTGAAAATAACCGATATCACATACCTAAATAGAGAGATCGTTCGTTCTACCTTTTTAGAGGATTTTGAGGCTTTCATGGAGAGACTTATTCCACCATCAAGGAGGACCTTCAGGTATTTTGATAAAGATAGGGATGCAGCCGGTAACTATATTGTAGACTGCAAGATCGATGGAACGCTTAGACCAATTTTCGTTTTTGCTCTGGCTAATGATGAAAAGGTCCGGGACACCACTATTACGCTCCATCAGTTTGAACGGTGGGGATTGGATTTCCAATCGGTTGGCATATTCGAGGACCAAGAGGTAATTAGCAGAAAGGTACTTGCAAGGTTAACAGATGTTATCGATAGGCAGTTTTCAAGCTTGTCAGGTAACCAAGATAGGCTCACTCGTTATTTTGAGGAGTTGTTAAGCACCCAATGAAAGCTGTCGCCTATGCACGCTATTCATCCGACAAGCAACGTGGGGAATCGATCGATGGGCAGATCCGTGCGATGCAAGCCTGGGCAGATAAAAATGGTGTTGAAATAGTTAAGTTTTACATTGACGAAGCTGAAAGTGCTACAGATGATGCCCGGGATGAGTTCCAGAAGATGATTACTGAACTAAAAGATATTAAGCCCAATTATGTCCTTACCCATAAAATTGATAGGTTTGCCCGGAACCGTTATGATTCTGCCATTTATAAGCGGGAAATACAGAGGGCAGGAGCAAGATATATAGCTGTAGACCAACCAATAGATGATTCCCCAGAAGGGGTCATCCTGGAATCTCTCCTGGAGGGCATGGCAGAGTATTACTCTAAGAATCTGGCCCGGGAAGTTATGAAAGGCATGAAAGAGAATGCCTATAAAGCACAGTTCAACGGAGGCTGGGTGCCCTTGGGTTATGACATAGACCAGGACAAGCATTATGTGATCAACGAATATGAAGCTGAAACGGTACGTTTAATATTTCAGATGAAACTGGCTGGGAAAAGCTATGGTGCTATAGCTGCTGAATTAAACGCACTGGGACGAAAGACAAAGCGCGGGAGACCTTTTGGCAAAAACTCTATCTATGAGATACTTCGCAATGAAAAATATTGTGGTACTTACGTTTTTAATGAGACTCCTAAAAAAATCGCTGGTAAACGTAATAACCGGGTAAAGAACCCGCCTGAAAAAATCATTCGGATTGAAGATGCTATCCCAGCTATCGTCAGCAAATCCGACTGGTTGAAGGTCCAGGGAATGCTGGACAAGAATAAAACCGGTCCCAGAAATTTGGATAAAAGCTCTTATATTTTAACCGGAGTGTTGCGTTGCGGGGAATGCGGCTCTGCCATGACAGGATTTACTGTGACTAAAAAAGGTAAAAACGATGAACGGATCCGTTACCGCTATTATGTCTGTCATACTGGGCGTAAGCGAAACGGTGAGTGTAACCATACTAAGCAACACCCAGCTAATGCTTTGGAAAATGAGGTGCTTGATGCTATTGAAAAGCAAATGTTAAAACCTGATAACATTACAGCCCTAGCAGATAAGCTCTGGGATGAAATCCAAAAAATTAATTCACATCGTGATACAGAACAGGAAGAATTAAAGAAGCGCTTAAAAGAAATAGAAAAGCAGATGGATAATATCACTCAGGCCGTCATGCAGGGTATGGAGATGAAGCACCTGATCGGCACGTTTAACCAGTTAGGCGAGCAAAAAGAACAAATACTAAAGCTTCTTAACCAGCGCCGCTCCCCCTTTGAGTCTATGACCAAGCAACAGGTATTACAGTTTCTTAAAAACCAACAGGAATTCGATCGCAATGATTTAGATGACTGTAAAAGAATAATAGCCGCTAACGTTAAAGCGGCCATTCTCTCTGAGAAAGGTTTTGAAATTATCTTGAAGTACCAATTTGGTACGTCTAAAGCTGGTGTCGGAGGCCCGACGTTACTACAGACGTACAAGGCAAATTAATACCGCCATTGTATGTATCCTTTCTCGGATGTTTTGAAACGCTACCTGAAAACACATTGGGCCAGCGCATTACGAAAGCCCGCCTGTATCACGGTCTCACGAAAGAGGAAATGGCTCGGGTCATCGGCGTGGACCCCAAAACGCTCCGGCTCTGGGAGCAGGGGAAGCATGTACCATTACCTCGATATTTTAACGTACTTAATCAGTATTTGAAAGTCCTGGAAGAATAAAAAAGCCCCGGCCTCTTGACCGGGGCATACGTTTTATTGAAGCTGTTTGGCCCACTCATTCCCGAAAGCATCTTTGAGTTCCCTCAGAGCGGCCTCAATTATAC